>CAZJWK010000145.1:0-5546 GCA_964549595.1 uncultured Sphingobacteriales bacterium
GCTAAGGGTTTAAGTTTTGGGTTATAAGGGATTATCTCTCGTTTACCCATTTTCTCTAATTTTTTACTAAAAATAAATTCAAACCACCCTTCATTTCTACTAAACCAAGTCACCACCCGAATATTTCAACATTCCAATTCCCCTCCCGGAAGGGGTTAGGGGTGGGTTTAAGTGTTTAAAAACTCACCTATTCATACTTTTGAGGAAATTTAAACAGAACGTCTAATTTATTTGGATTTCTTCTTAAACATTTCAAGCATGCGGTTGGTGACCACAAACCCCCCGACCACATTGAGCGTCCCAAGTATTACTGCAATAAATCCCAAAGCCAGGGAAAGGTAATCCCGCGGACCGGCAGAACCCATCACAATGATGGCCCCGATGATCACGACCCCGTGTATGGCATTGGCACCTGACATCAGAGGCGTGTGCAAAATCGAAGGGACATTGGATATCACTTCCACACCCAAAAAGATAGAAAGAATGACGATATACAACGTGTCCATATGGTTGCCGAGGTATTCAATGACCGTTTCCATAATTTATGCTTCATTTTTTTCTTCGTTGGCAAAAGGTTTCAGGGATTCATGCAGAACTTCCCCTTTATGCATAAGGCAAGTATCCTGTATGAGTTGATCCTCAAAATTCAAATCAATGGCCCCGTCACTAACCATGAGTTTGAGATAGGAAAGGAGGTTTTTCCCGTATAAATTACTGGCGTCCAATGGCAAAGTAGCTGGTAAGTTCGAATAGCCGGCCACTTGCACTTGATTGTGGTTGACCAATTGGTTATTCTGGGTCACTTCGCAATTACCGCCTGTAGAAGCCGCCAGGTCTACAATCAGGGATCCTGGCTTCATCGCCTCCACCGTATCTTTTGTCAATAGTAAAGGGGCTTTTTTGCCCGGAATCTGAGCACTGGTAATCACCACATCAGCCTTGAGAGCATGGTCGTGGATAATCTGCTGCTGCTTAGCCTGAGTCTCGTCAGATTGCTCCCTGGCATAGCCACTTTGATCCGCTTGTTCAGTTTCTGTTTCCAGGAATTTGGCCCCAAGGCTTTCGACCTCCTCTTTCACTTCAGGCCGTACATCAAAGGCCTCAACCACCCCTCCAAGGCGTTTAGCGGTAGCAATCGCCTGTAAACCACCTACACCGGCTCCTAATACCAACACTTTGGCTGGTGGAATACTCCCGGCTGCCGTGGTCAACATCGGGAAAAATTTCGGTAGGTGATAAGCGGCTAATAAAATGGATTTATAACCGGCTATATTGGCCTGGGAGGATAAAACATCCATCATCTGGGCTCGGCTTATGCGCGGTATGGAGACCAGGTCCATGACAGTAAGCCTTTGCTCCGTTAGTTGTATGAGGGCCTGCTCATCCGGCTTATCATAAAAAGCGCTGATATAAATGGTTTCGGGGTTAAGGGCTTGTATATCCTTTAAAGGCAATGGATTAATAGTAGCCAAAACCTGGGCTTTACCTAAAGCCTCCTTCCGAGATACCACTTCAGCCCCTTCCTCCTCGTATGCCTGGTCTGCTGAAAAAGCATTTGTGCCGGCACCTTTTTCAATGACAGGCGTAAATCCTAAGTCTTTCAACTTTTTGATATGTCCGGGCATGAATGCCACCCGGTTATCCCCATCCGGTTCTTTGATGACTCCTATTTCCATATAAAAGGCTTTTCAATTGATACCTCGAAAACAAGATGTTAACAACGTAGCCGATAAAGTGTTTTAAACGGTTTATTAAGTCGAGGCACCTATTAATCCCCGTCAAATATAAGCGAATTCTCCTAAGAATCAAGGAACTCCTATGAATCGAAAGAAGTATTTTTTCCTTCATAATAGTATTTTTGTGATTTTTTTAAGCCACAGACATGAAGCCTTTGGTTTGGTAGTTTTTCAAGGCCTCATTTTTGGAGAGCAGACTACCAGACTATGGTTTTTCCATCTATTGCTATCCTGGATTTCTTTGCTTCCGTAATTGATAGCTCCGGTCATCTTTAACTTTTCGGAAAGTCTGGTCTGTGGTAACATCAGGGGCTATTTCCTCACCCCTTAACACAGCGATCACATCCTTAACCACACTGTCACTCTGGTAATAATACCAATGATCCAATGCCCTGGATTGCCAGTTTTCCTGGTCCCGGATGCGGGTGACATCCACCTCATGGATATTGCTGTCCAGAGCTCCTAATTTTTTGGCTCCATAGCGGCCAAGTTGATTTTTAAACCGTTTGGTGTATTTCGCCATATCGAGCACATTGTCACTGGTATTGTAGTAAATATGGACCCTTTCAGCTATTTCCCCGATGTTTTCCATTTTTCGGGCGGGTTGTAAGTCATAATCCTCAATATTAGCCGCCATCAACAACATTTCCCCAAAAAGCGAATCCATTTCAATATCCTCTTCTTTTAAATGCTTCATCATGCTACGTAAAACCCGGTTCCCCATGGAATGCGCCATCAGGTGAATTTTGCGGTCACAAGGCTGTGGGGGATTTTCGGTATCACCCGGATAAAAGAATTCCCGGAAAAATTGAAGCAGCATCCGAACGGCCCGGAGTAACTCGTCTCCCGACCGATCCGCATCCTTTCCATCCTCCCGGTAATGCAAGGGGACCAAAGGGGCCATACCCGGCCATGTGAAAATCACAATATGCTTAACAGGGGAATAATTGTTTTTCACGTATTGTTCATGCAGGGTTTCAATGTTTTTACCGGCCCCTTCGAGGTCGGTATTAAAACCATGCACAAAAACCAGTACATCACCCCCATCTTCCCCACTCATAAGTTCAAACAATTCGCTGAAAAAACGATGAGACCCTTTTCCCCTGAACTTGGAAGAGCTATATTCGGTAACTTCATTTGATTGCAGCTGAATATCCTCAAACAAAGTAAACTTATCTACCGTATCAGCAGAGCTTTCAAGCTCATAATAACCAAACCGGATGTTTTCCTGGGCTTTCTCTCTACCATCCTTCCGGACTTTCTCATTGCCGTTTTTTGTAACAATCTCCCTGTTAGTGATAAAAAAATGTTTCATTAGGCTATTATTTTCAAAACCTATATTAAAGCAAAAATAACTTGAAAATTTAAGTTATAAAAGCATCGATATTTTAACTATGGAATTTGCCAAAACACGCTATTTTAACATAAAAACCTTTATGACACTTTTAAATCCCTAAGCATTAAGTTATTCTTGGTTAAGCCCTATTTTCCGGAATTGCGCTAAGTTCCAATAACTATCGGGTGGTGTAGAAAGGATTCTTAATTTTGGGGTTTTAAACATTAAGGATTAAACATGTGGCGCAAACAACCTTTTATTCTATTCCCTTTTTTGGTGCTAAACCTGATGGTTACTTCTGCTAATGCCCATTGGCCCGGTCATGATCATGATCACAATCATTCAAAAAGGCATGCTGCTAAACAACCAGCTTCGAAGGAAACAGAGGTCATTGACAAGGAACTTTATCCGGAATTAAATGATGGTAGCACTTACGAGCTACAAGCGAGCGGCCCTGTGAGTGTGGGTTTGGGACAAGCCTCCCTGCTACCCGGTTTTCCCATGGTCATGTCTTACGGCAGTGATGAACCGACTCGCGAATTTTATGATACCGCTAAGGTGAAATCAATGGCTTTCCGGGTGGATAAACAAGATTTCCTTATCCTGGAATACGATGTCATTGGCATTCAGAATGAGCAGACGGAATGGATCAAAGATACTATTGCCGGGCAAACATCCCTGAAAGCAAGGCATATCATAGTGGCCGCCACCCATAATCATTCTTATGGGCGCACCCATAAGCCGAAGGTTTATAAGCTCATGGCGGATCAGGGTTTAAAGGCAACCCGAAGGGCGCTTAAATCCCAATTTCCTGCCAAGATTGGATTTGGAAAGAAAAAAATCCCGGAGGACCTCAATTTAAACCGTGCAGAACTCAATGGAAAAGCCAATCCGCTTCTTTACGTTATCAGAGTGGAAGACACAAGCGGTCACCTAAGGGGCCTGCATTACAATTATGGTTCACATCCAACGGTTTTCACGGAATGGGGATCCAGCAGGGGAAAAATCGGGCCCAACTGGCCCGGTTACGTAAACCACTACGTGCAATACCGAAAACGATTAGACCTATTGTTTGAGCGTTATTCAGAAAAAAATGGCATAAACACCCTTCCTTTCATCATGTTCTCCGAAGGCTCAGCCGGGGACCAGCAACCCCGGAGTACGGATATTTTCTTGGATGGTGAGCGGCAACCAGGCAATAAGGTTTTCATGGAGCGATTGGCCAGGCAGGTAATAAAACTGGCAGAGGAAACCGAGACCAAACGTAAAATGGATCTCCAATTTAAAGCCAAAGCCCACACCCTGTCCATGAAAAATGGAGATCAGTACATGACCTTACTCCAAACCCTGGTAATGAATGAAACAGCATTGGCTACCATACCCGGAGAATTAAACGTGGCATTAGGGGATAAAATGGAAAAGCATTCTCCCTATGAGCAAAACATCTTACTCACCAACTCGGATGATTACGTGGGCTATATAGTTCGGGAAAAAATAGCCCTTGAATCGGTTACCTACCAGTCAAAGGGGGTCCCTTTTGAACCCTTCTATGGCGAAGGAATGATCAATGCAATCATAACAATGTTGGATTCGCAATACGTGCCGGATAGTCCAGCTAATCCTGAAGAGGTTTATGGCCAAATAAAAGGAAAAGTCCGGTATGACGGCCCCCATAAAATTGCCATCGGGGCCATGCGGATGCCCAGGACACCCAATTATGGCGGGGGATTTTTCGGGCAGCGGACCGTAGTCAATACTGACGGCACCTTTCGGATTGATAGTCTGAGCCCCGGACAGTTTTACCTCTATGTAATGGAAACTCCGGCGGACACGCCCGCTCCTGGAAACCTGAAAAGCGGCTTCAGCGACATCCGGCCAATGACCTATGGTGTACCCGTTAAAGTCAGGGCTCAGCAAACCACCGAGGATGTCAATTTTCATTTTCCAAAAGGCTACAGGAAGACCAGCGTAAAATCATTGTCCTTACCGGAAAAATCTCTGGAGGTTAAGGCTTACACCGTTTCGGGGAATTTGAATGTGGAAGGCGATTATCCCACTGATCGAGAAATTGAGGTAAGAGCCTTCCCGGCAGGAGTGCATTACCGTGAGTTGGCTGCTTTTATGGCTAAACCCTTTTTAACGACCAGTGCCAGTAAAGATGGTTCTTTTACTTTGAAAGGCATCCCTGAGGGTCGTTATCATTTAGCTGCTTTCCTGGATGTCAATAACAATGACCTCGTAGAAAAAGGCATTGATAAATTGACCAAGCCCTTGGATTGTCCTGTTATTGAGATTAAGAAGAACCAGGAAAACAACACCATTAGGAGGTAAATCAGTGAAAGCGACCAAAAACCTATCAACCAAAGGTCGATTAATACAACCACCTCCAAAATAGCGAACAATATTCCTTGCTAAATCAAAAGGTTCTACAATGAATTTTATGGAAATGTTTTTGAGAAGTTTTGATCTAATAA
>CAZJWK010000146.1:0-5472 GCA_964549595.1 uncultured Sphingobacteriales bacterium
CGTTGGGGCACATGCTAAAAAAGACAACAGACAAATTGACAATAACAAGTAAAAATAGCCATACCGAGAATCAACCCGACTTACAGACTGGACTGATTCGACTTGGCCGAGAATTCAAACGGACAAGGGTGACTTACAAAGAAGAAAAAAGAAAAAGCCTTTGCTTCGCATTTTTTGAAATTTCTGCCAGCGCACATTGCACACATTTGCAAAGCTGCACGAGCCAATCCATAGCCCAAACTTTGCAAGAGAGTACAATTTTGCCTGCGCTTAAAAATTCTTTGGAAATTGAAAACCAAAACATGTAAAAATGAATAGAACCAAGATTTGTTGGAAAAGAGTAAAAAATGTGATTCTGACTGCTTATTCAGGTGGTCGTTGTCCTAAAATGTGGTGAATGGATTGATGCAGGGGATGATTGTTGTCAAACTTGTGGTTGTCCTTGGAGTGATTAAAATAAATAGCTTAAATTATTAAATGCAGTTACACGCAGGATACATACTGGACGGCATGTCCCAGATTGAAAGAAATGAGGAAATTACCGCACTAGCAAAACATCTATCTTATTTTGATGTTCAAACAAACACTAATTTTGAACCTATCGAAGTTGACCCACTAATTGCCGTGGCTAACAATATCATATCAAGGGGCCTCCCAACAAAGCCATCAACTTTTATTGAGGGTTCCTTTTCAGAAGGATTTAATTATACAAAAAGAAAAGCTGATGAAATGGGAAGTGTTTCTTTTCTATTTCATACTCATAATTCCGATTTTGAAAAGCTTATTTTCCAGGCATTTCACATTATTGACCCGCGAATTACAAGCAGCAAGCAATATGAAGATTTTCCAGAATCTTGGGAAAAATTAGGAAGTCAATATGAAAAGGATTTTCTTTTTTCCATAGTTCCTGATTACATAGGGGAACAATATCTTCAGCTATTTGAACCCCAAAGAAGCCTTGAATCAATTCTTCGTTATAGTCTGGAACAACATGCAGAGTTGGAAAAGTACCTGAATGGCAGCATTGATATATTTCACAATCAAGAAGTTGATTTTGCTTTAGAACTACCTTATCCCATTAATGAAAAAAAAGGATTAATAGTTGAAATTGACGGCTCTCAGCATCAAAAAACTGCTCAGAAAAAATTAGACGATATGCGTGATGATGCCGCTATCAAAGCTGGTTGGGATAAGACTATTAGAATAACAACGGATGACTTTCAACATATCAATTCAGCAATTTCTCCTTTGAAGCAGTTTATTGACAATGAATATTTCTCAATTATCAACAATAACTTTAAGACACCATTATACAATGATAAATGGGGGTTGGATGCTTTACAACTTGCCTTATCACCCATTGCTGTTGCCAGAATTCAAAAAGTTATATTGCAGTGGCTAATGGCAGGTGAAATAAGTTTATCAGATCATACATGGAATATCGCCATAATAGAACGTGATATTCCTTGTGCTTTTCTGGCAATTGAAGATTTAAAGCGGGTATTCAAAAATTTATTTCTATTAGAGGGAAGAAATAAAGGGCTACCAGATATTGAACTTCAAGTGTTTAATACACAAGAATTCAAAGACTCAAAGCTCAATAAAAAATATCAATCTAAAATTAAAGACATAAGCCAACTTTCAAATCGAACATTTGATTGCCTCATTGATTGTTCTGTTCTACAAAGAAAGGGAATAAAAGCTGATGATTACAGCAAATACGCTAACAAGTTTGCAATTATCAAATCAGCTCATGCTCCTGTTTCAAAAAGACAATTCTGCACAACAGAATTGGTGAGGTATGGAAAAATATTACAAACTGAAGAAACAAACTTACGAACTCAAGAAATTGATGAAAATTACGAGAATGAGCATGCCATAGAAAAAAGACAACAAGCCCTTGAAACATTTCTAACCGATATTTTCAGAAAGGAAAAATTCAGGCCAGGTCAAAGGTCCATATTAAATCGTACACTTCAACTTGAAAATGTAGTTGGTCTTTTACCAACCGGTGGTGGGAAGTCTTTGGTTTATCAACTTTCGGTTTTATTACAGCCTGGAATATCATTGATAGTAGACCCTATTAAGTCGTTAATGAAAGACCAGTTTGAAGGGTTAGAAAGAAATCTGATTGATGCGGCAGAAGTGATCAATTCCTCAAAGACCGCTAAACAGCGTGAGATAGCCATGAACAAAGTGGTTAATGCTGAAACATTATTTGCCTTTATTTCTCCTGAACGCCTTCAAATAAAATCCTTCCGAGACAAACTTATAAAAATGTCCGATGAGCTTAATAATTACTTCAGTTACTGTATTGTTGATGAAGCACATTGCGTATCTGAATGGGGTCATGATTTCCGTACTTCATATTTGCGATTGGGCAAAAATGCAAGAGTATATTGCAAATCTAAAGGGGCAACAAAAGAAAAAGAAACTGATGAATTTAATCCATCTGTACCAATTGTTGGATTAACAGCAACAGCTTCATTTGATGTACTTTCCGATGTACAGCGTGAGCTTGACATTAGCGATGACGGAGTTATTCGGTCCCAAGGAATGGAAAGGCCTGAACTAAATTACAAAGTAATATCAGTACCAATTGAACAAAGAATCATAAATAGAGCAAGAAACGAGTTTGAAGCCAATCAAATTGTAAGTGAGCAAAAACAATTTGAATTGATAAAACTCATAAAGAATTTACCAAAATATGATTCAGAAATAGAAGATAAAGGCCATACAGATGGAACATCCCTGGATGATTTTTTTAATGACAACAATGCTGGACTTGTCTTTTGCCCGCACAAGAGTGAAAGAATTAATAGTGGTGTAAAAAATATTTACCCAATAATTACAGAAAAATTTCCTCGACTTTCAGTAGGGACATATATGGGCTCATCGGAAGAAAATGAAAAAGAAAGAGCAGAAGAAGATAGAATTTCCGAAGTCTCACAAAGCAAATTCCTCAATAATGAAATCAACCTCCTTGTTGCTACAAAAGCTTTCGGAATGGGAATTGATAAACCGAATATTAGGTTCACTGTACATTTTAATTATCCAAGCTCCATTGAAAGCTTTTACCAAGAAGCAGGTAGGGCTGGTAGGGATCGAAGAAAATCCCTTTGTTTCATTCTGTATGGACAACATGAATCTGAAAAAGAGATTCTTAACAATTTTTATAACATTTCATTCAAGGGTGAATTTAAAGAGAAATCCGTTATCTACGAAATTCTGAGTGAAATAACATTTCCCGCAGATAATTTTTCCAACGAGTTGACCGACCAACTACAAAATGAACTCGGAATTAATGCGTATTTTAACTTTTGGCCAAGAGAGAATCCAAGAAGATTGTATCTGAATGAAGCATTTCAGAGAGGATATGGGTATATTGACTTGAATAACCTAACAATACATCCTGATGGAGGAACATTTGAGTTTGCAGAGGCCAATCGTGTATTAACCCAGCTTAAATCACTCATTGAAAACGATCGACCTAACAATGTCAACCTTATTACCTGGCTAACTAAGGAAATAGAGCCCAAACCGGCACCGGGCATTGAAAAACTTTTGGCTAATACAACTATTGGAGCGCAACTTTCCCCAATTGTGGTTGGTTTCAGAAATGATAAAATAAAACGAATCACTGAACTACTAAAACGAAATGTAAATGACAATTTTACTGAGTTAATCGTTAAAAAGGCAAGCAATTTTTGCTTTAGTGGAGATGATTTCATTACAAAGCTTTCCAAAGAATTTTATAATGCGACTCGTCAAGGTATAGAAATTCAGGAAAATATTGCTAGTAAAATCAAATCCCTTTTCCCAAAAATCAGAGACCAGCAGGATACTTTTAAGGCTGTATATCGATTATCAGTTATTGGAGTGGTTGATGATTATGAAGTGGATTATAATTCCAAGACATTAACCCTGTATGTTTCTAAAAAAGAAGATGAAAATTATATCAGGCACCTGCATCAATATTTGAGACGCTATTTATCAGAAGAAAGAGCTAAAAAAGTATTTGAGAAAGTTTATGAATATAGAGGAGAAAGCATCATTCAAAAATGCCTGGGCTATCTTATTAACTTTGTTTATGAGGAAATAGCCGAAAAAAGAAAATCAGCTATTGATGCAATGAAAAATGCATGTGATATTGGAATTGGAAAAAATGGAGAGAATGAATTTCGTGAGTATCTGGATGTTTATTTCAACTCAAAATATTACCCTCATTTAGTTGAAAAAACTGAAGAAGGCAAGGAGTTCAGTATTGATTTAGTTTGGAATTATATTGAAGAAACAGAGGGTAATATTGACAATTTAAAACATTTAAGAGGCGCTTGCGCACGCTTGCTAACTGAAAATCCTGAAAATGGTGCCTTATTATTGTTGAAGTCTTTCTCTTTATTTTTAATAGATTCAGATAATACACAAATGATAAATGAAGCTACCCAAGATGCTATGAAAGGATTCCGCATTTTTAAGGAAGATAAAGAAATGAATTTTGAAAATTTTCATTATTGCTTAAATGAATTTAAGGCTTATATATTGAATTATAATGGCGATCTTGAGAATAGAGTTCATGAAATAACTGAAATATTATTGCTAAATCATCATAAAAATTGGCTCCAAGAGTTTAACAACAAATATTTACTGGAATATGAAAGAACAAATACATGAAGAACTTGCTTCACTTCAAGATGAATTATCTCGACTTGATAATGCTGTAAAGCATATTGAAGATGCCAAAAATCTTGCTGAGAAAATTACTTCAAACGGTCGAAACCTTGAAGAAAAATATAAAGAGCAATTAAAAGAAGTTGAAGAGTTAACAAAGCAGTATAAGGAATTAACTACTCGGGCAGAAAAGCTGATTGAACAAATTGACAAGGTTGATTTCCCAAGCCGTCTTGACAAGATAGATTCTACCATAACTACAGTTAATCAAAGCCTACAAAATACGCAAGGAAAACTTGAAAATGTTGAGAAGGAATTAAAAGGCCAAATCAAAGAAGAAACATCCAGTTTATATGACCGGATAACGGAAAATCAAAAGGAAATTAAATTGATGAAAATATTGCTAATTTCCTCCATTGCATTAAGTATTAGTATATTAATAATTTTGATTATGAAATGATTAGCCCATTTACAACCGCATTTTGAAGCCGCTTATAGCAACGCAAAAAGCAAGACTAAAAAAGTTTGAAAAGCCAACTCGAAAGAGAAATTTTCAAAAAAGCTCAAACTCTGGATTGAAAAGAATAATTTAAACAAAAAATTGAAGACTAATAAAATTGACATAGTTTATTTTAACGCTAATGAGATACACAAGGTGGTCGGTAAAGCACGTGCCCCAACATTGTATAAGAGCAATAGCGGGTGAAGTGGTAAAATCAAAGTTTGTTCATTTAATAAATTTTTGTGGTGGCGGACAGGTAATCGCCTTAAAACCCGCTACTGCTCTTATACTTAACCGTT
>CAZJWK010000147.1:0-5428 GCA_964549595.1 uncultured Sphingobacteriales bacterium
GTGATTGTGGCGTTAAAATTCAAAAATATGAGCAATTCCATTACAATTTTTATTCAGAAGATAGTGTACATCATTTGAAGATGAAAACGGATCCAGAAATAAGTGGAGGAGGATTAGACATTCAATTTAATAAAATTGTGGACTACGGGATAGCATTCAGCCATTTTGGCAATTCATATATAGAAAAAGAGGGCCAGGACACTGCGTATTGTTACAAGATGATAAATTTTAAAAAAATTAATGCTAAAAAATACTACAACCTATTTTATAAAGTAAATAACAGAACAAATAAGAAAATTTTTTATAACAAAAAATACGGGGTATTGCTACTCAGGCAGAACAGCAAAATTTGGTCATTACTAAAGTTCAAATAATCATGAAACTTTTCAACTTTATCTGGTTCGTTATTATTGGTTTATTGGTTTGTTTTATTTTTAAAAATGTAAAAGACCTCAATGAAAATAGACCTAATTTTAATCATAAAACTTTTAAAGCCGGCTTTTTCCAAGATGCCTGGAACACTATAAAAGATCTCTTTGATGGGGATGGCAATGTGAACGGAACGCCCGGTGACCCCTATAAAATCAATTTAGGTGCGGGTTCCCATGGGAGTAGCTCCCAAGCGATGGGTTTCACACCCATCGCTTTATTAATTTAGCGCAATGAAAGGCTTCCAAACGATAGGTTTCAGACCTATCACTTCCTTTTTGAAATATAAATCCTAAAGAGCCAGGGAATTAATTAACGCTTAATTTTTGTTTATTTTTGTAATAAAAGAAATGGAATCATGGATGCTAAAAGCCTTAAACTGGATTTAGTGCAGAAATTGCTGTCAACTGAAGATGAAGCGGTCTTAGAAGCCGTTCAAAAAGTTTTGGAAGGCAATAAAGTGGCCCATTCTGTATCAGGGGAACCTTTGAGCAAAGAAGATTACGACCGGAAAATTGCTGAGGCAGAACAATCCATCAAAGATGGAAAAACCTACACCACTGGCCAACTTAAGGATCAAATAAAAAATTGGAAAAAATAAAGGAAGTCAGGTGGACTCCTGAAGCCATTGAAGCCCTTCAAATTATTTATGATTTCCATTTTAAAAATGCACCGCAAAGTGCAGAGCGGCTTATCGATGAAATTGTTAACCAAGCCTCCGGAATTGTTTTCCCGGAACAATACCAAAAAGATGAGATCAACCCGGATTACCGGAGGGTTATTGTATGGCACTATAAGCTCCTTTATCGCTATGAGGACGGCATCGTTTTCATAATACAAATTTTCGATTCCCGTCAAAATCCGTCAGAGCAAGCATTGTAAAAACTTTCCCGGCTTTGACGCACTGAATCCTTAGAAATAACTACGGCTGTTCGCGGTTTTCAAATCCGTGGGAAAAAGCTTTAGGATTACAAATCCAGAAGAGCAGGGGGAAAACTTTTTCAATGGCATTGCTAATCACTTCCCCGGGTACTCCTTGTTAAACAAAGGACCAACTTTGCCTCAGACTTTTGATAACATTGTATAGCACAAAAAGCGTGATCAAAATGGACAATTTTACCCGTATGGTCATGATAACTCATGGCCAAATTGACCCAGTAACATTTCAAAATTCCCAAGCATCTATATAAATGAAAAACAAGGTTAGGTAAAAGCTTTCAAATGAAATCAGGAACTTTCCACCATGTTTTCCCTTTAATCCCATAGGAATGGCAAAATTTGCATTGAATAAACCAATTAAAACCTATGGGGATCCAGCAAGAAGTTAGCAGGAGAAGGACCTTTGCGGTGGTTAGTCACCCGGATGCGGGAAAAACCACTTTAACCGAAAAACTCTTGTTATTTGGTGGGGCCATCCGCGTGGCAGGGGCTGTTAAATCCAACAAGATAGATAAGAATGCCGCCTCTGATTTCATGGAAATTGAAAAGCAACGGGGTATTTCGGTTGCTACTTCTGTAATGGGGTTTGAATACGAGGATAATAAGGTTAATATCCTTGATACACCGGGTCACAAAGATTTTGCAGAAGATACTTACCGTACCCTGACAGCAGCAGACAGTGTCATCATTGTGGTTGATGTGGCGAAAGGTGTTGAAGAGCAGACGGAAAAACTGGCCGAAGTTTGCCGGATGCGAAATACCCCCGTGATCATTTTTATCAATAAGTTAGACAGGGAAGGCAAAGACGCCTTTGAACTGCTGGATGAAATTGAAGAAAAGCTTAATATCAATGTAAGACCACTTAGCTGGCCCATTGGTATGGGCCGCGATTTTAAGGGGGTTTACAACCTCTGGGAAAAGCGCCTGAGTCTATTTGACCCACACGGCACACAGGATGAATCTGAAACCATTGCATTTGACGACTTGAATGATGCTGAACTGGATAACCATATCCATCCGCTTGCGGATCAATTAAGGGAAGAAGCCGAATTGGTGGATACTGTTTACCCTCCATTTGACATGGAAGCTTACCGCAAAGGGGAAATTTCCCCGGTTTTTTTCGGAAGTGCTGTCAATAATTTTGGTGTGAAAGAATTGTTTGATTGTTTCCTGAACATTGCTCCCCCTCCACAAAAGAGTTATACCATAGAGCGAGAGATTAATCCGGAAGAAGAAAAATTCAGCGGCTTTGTATTTAAAATTCATGCCAACATGGATCCCAAGCACCGCAATCGCATCGCTTTTGTCAAAGTTTGCTCCGGGATTTTTGAGCGGAATAAACCTTACTTGCATGTGCGCCAAAATAAGAAAATGAAGATCAATTCACCCACGGGGTTCATGGCGCAGAAAAAAGAAACCCTGGATTACGCTTATCCGGGTGATATCGTTGGGATTCCCGATTCAGGGAATTTTAAAATCGGAGACACCTTAACAGAGGGTGAAAAAGTCCAATTTCAGGGAATACCCAATTTCTCCCCTGAACAATTTCGTTATATAGAAAATGCCGACCCCATGAAAGCCAAGCAACTTAATAAGGGAATCGATCAACTCATGGATGAAGGTGTGGCTCAGTTATTTACTTCCACCTATAATGAACGAAAGATAATCGGGACGGTTGGAGAATTGCAATTCGAGGTGATCGCTCACCGCTTAAAACATGAATACGGTGCCTCCTGTAAATATGAGCCTTTGGATGTTTACAAAGCGGTTTGGATAACAGGAGATAGAGAGCAGATGGAAGATTTCAAAAAGCGTAAATGGCAATCGATGGCCAAGGACAAAGAAGGCCGGGATGTTTTCCTGGCTAAATCCGAATGGATGCTAAAAGTGGCTCAGGAAGATTACCCGGAATTAAACTTCCATTTTAGTTCCGAATTTCAATAAATGAAATGGCCCAATCCCATTCCACCTTGTCCGGTAAAACCTTAATGCTGTTAACTTTTCAAAAATTTATGGATTCCCTGGGCTTTTATTTCTTCGGTTAAAGGCAATACGATCATGGTCAGTGAAGTAAAACAACTAAGTTGACCGGATTCGTTGTAGTTGTGTATCTGCCAAAGGTGTGTTTGCTTACCCATCCTGATAGGCGTAGCCGTACCATAAATATACCCACTGGTAGCTTTTTTCAGGTGGTTGCATTTAATTTCCAAACCTACTGAATAATAATTATCCCGATCAATGGATAAATAAGAGGCCATGCTACCCAAAGTTTCAGCCAGTGTGGCATTGGCTCCCCCGTGAAGGATTCCAAAGGGCTGTTTTGTACGGTAATCCACTGGCATTCGTCCGGACAGAGAATCTTCAGTAATTTCAGTAAATTCAATACCAAGATGGGCACTCATATTATCTGCATTTTTGCCGTTAAGTATTTCAGGGGTTATGCTTGAATCTATCATTGGTAACGATTTATTTTTTGGCAAAAATAGGGAAATGTTTCTATTACTTAGAGTGGGGTTTCACTCATTGGATTCTGGGTAAGAAAAACCCATAAAAAGGAGGTGGTAAAAGTGTCTTCAAAGGGGTTTTTTCAACATTCAGAAATTTCCTTAACTTAGCAGTTCAAAACAGGTACATTTTGATCGTCAGGGATATTTATCTTATCCGCCACGGAGAAACCGATTACAACGAAAAGAAAATTGTCCAGGGAGAGGGCGTTGATGCCCCTTTAAACGAAGCCGGGCACCAGCAAGCCCTTGCTTTTTACGAAAGCTACGGACATTTCTCCTTTGATAAAATATATACGTCAACACTTAAACGGGCTCACCAAACTGTACTGCCTTTTATCCAAAATGGAAACCCATTAGAAAAACACCCTGGATTAAATGAAATCAATTGGGGCCATTATGAAGGCCGCCCCGTTGCTCAGGAACAAAGGGATTATTACAAGAATTTGCTCCAAACCTGGCGGGAAGGTTTTACCCATATCCCTATCTTTGGTGGCGAAAGCCCTGAAGACGTGGCCGAAAAACAAAAACCAGTGCTTAAAAAGATCATCAATAGTCCGGAAGAACAAAGGATTTTGATTTGCATGCACGGAAGGGCTATGCGGGTTTTGCTTTGCCAGCTGATGAAGAAGCCTTTGAAAGCTATGGATGAATTTCAACACGGTAATTTAAGCTTATACCACCTCGGCATCGATGAACAAAACGAAGTCCAGCTCTTAAAAGCCAATTGCCAGGAACACTTGTTAAAAGCTGACTCGCAAACTTCCATGCATGTTTAAAATATTGGTAATTGGAATGGGTGGCTTCCTTGGTGCCATAGCCCGCTACGGTTTGGTCAAAATTATTCAATCTTTTTTCACGGATTTTCCAGCCGGAATTTGGGTAGCTAATGTATTGGGCAGTTTTTTGATGGGATTGGTTTTGACAGGATTGGCTTATGCGAAGGGTGATTTCGCCTATTGGCATGCTTTCCTGACCATAGGTTTCCTGAGCTCTTTCACCACTATGGCTACATTTGCTTTTGATACCATTCAACTAATAAGTTTAAAAATGGCCGGATTGGCAGTTATTAACATTGTTTTAACCTTACTATCCTGTTTAGCCGGCGTTTATTTAGGGCAAAAAGTAATGGCATTATTATGATAGGCGGCGGTGCATTGAGGGGTATGAACGATGCCATCAAAAACAATAACCAAATCCGTTCAAAACGTAAAAAATTTAAAAGCGATAAAGCCATTTCCAGTGGCCGGAATAAAAAAAAGCGCCTCTCTCCCGGAGCCATTAAAGCACTAAAGGCAAAAGCTCAGCGAAATAAAGCCGATACCAAACGCAAACTACGGGTCATCGCCGTTTTAGGGGTAGTATTAACGCTAAGTGTTTTCTATTTACTCTATCGGTTGCTTTTTGCCTGACTTTAGCTTTGTAAACCCTCGTCACCTTATTCTTGTTAATCTTTTAAAAACAATAATTAACTTTGCACTTTGGCTTTAGGGGTGGGGGCTGGAATAATGAAGAAAAAGAAATTTTTTCTTCATTAAGCGCTTGATAACGGTTGT
>CAZJWK010000148.1:0-5414 GCA_964549595.1 uncultured Sphingobacteriales bacterium
AACTGGGCAGGCTTTACGACCTGAAAAAGGTCACCTGGCGGAAAACCCTGCCCGCTACGCCCAAACAGGATACCGTCTTTGAGCTCAGCCTCAAATACGACCACAGGCGCAAGGACACCGTCACCCGGCTGATCTTTGGCGGTTTACAAGCCGACCAAATCCCCCAATTGCCGGTGGACCAACACCACAAAGGCTGGAAGAACTCCATGGGCATTGCCAATCATACCTTCTACCGCACGTATGACCGGACTTTGGATATCTCCTCAGAAAACAATCCTTATTTCGGCATGCTAACCACAGAGGATTACCAGTGGCTGGACAGCCATAAGATTGGTATTGACGGCCCGGTCATGCACTGGGACCAAGAGGACCCGAACTTGCTGCATGTTTGGCTGCTTTCCTTTGAGCGGCATGCCATGGTGGGGCATTATACCATTGAAATTCCTCGAGGTATGCAAGTCCAAACTTAAATTTTTATCGGGTATGTATCAAGCTTAAGGGCTTGGTGCATACCTTTTTAAAATCTTTGAAAAATTTGAGTCCGCTAAGGACACCATGGTTTATCATCCCTTTTGAACAGGTTCATATCGGTTTCAAGTGTAACTTTATCCTATTTCACTACCTTAACCATTCCATGTTCAGTAAAGCGACCGCCAAATGCTCCTTTGATGTCAAATTGGTACAGGTATAAACCTGAAGGAACTTTTTGGCCTTCATGAAAGCCGTTCCAGGAAGGGTTAACGCCTGTTTCCTTATAAACCCTTTGACCCCAGCGGTTGTAAATGGTAAGGGAAACCTCCTCAATAAATTCTCCTTTTAGGGAGAATTCGTCATTGATCCCATCATTATTCGGAGAAAAGGCATCTGGTATATAGTAACGGGTTTCACACGGCCTGGTTTCTACCCGGAAAGTCCCTTTTTCCTGAAAGCATGAATTGCCTGCTTTAACGGTATAACTGCCTTCTCCTCTGACGGTAATGGTTTGTTCCCGGGCTCCGGTATTCCATTCATGATTAAAATCCGGGTTTTTCCCATCCAAAGTGACACTGTCAAAACCGCAAATAGTGGTATCAAAGGGCTCAATAGGAGCAGGCTCTTGTTTAACCTTAACCCTAATGGTATCCTTAGCTGAACAACCACGGTCATCGTTGGCTTTTACCGTATAGGTGGCAGTGCTGTCCGGTCTTACAATTGGATCGGGCTGAGGAGGTAACTTAGGGAACAATTCCGGCTCCCATTGGTAAGTAGTTCCACCCGAGGCATTTAATTGAGCTTGATCTCCACGGCAGATAGCGGTGTCATCCCCGGCATCCACCTCAGGGTTAGGAAAAACCCGAATCCTTTTCTGAGCCGTATCGGAGCCAAAATTATTCTTTACAATTTGAATAATGGGGAAACTACCAGTATCCTCAAAACACCATTCCGGGTTTTGCTCCCTTGTACTGTCTCCATTGCCATACCATCGCCACTCAGCCGCATTTTGACTGGTATCGAAAGCTTGAATACAACCGCTTCCGCAAATTACTGAATCCTCAACACGAAAACCTGCCCTGGGTGTGTCTTTTACACAGCGGTTAGAAGGTACCAAATCTTCATCCTTTACGGACAGCCGAGTTACGGAATCCCTGGTTATTTCCAATCCTCCTCCCCAACCTTGGCTAAAGGTAGTTGAGGTGGGTGATAATCCTTTGCTATTGACCCTAAAGGAATCTATGCAAGGACTTTCCGTAAACTTATTGCCCTTTATCCCTGATAAATTGAAATCATCACCGGTCCATGTAGCATAATGCTTACGGCCCGGGAATGATTGCGCTTTAATGCCTGTATTATGGCTGATTTCGTCATTAAGCTGACCAACGAATTGTTTAGACCATAAAAATTTTTGATTGGTATCAGTCGCCATTAAAAAGTCATCACCGGTAAATAATAGACGTTGATCAGCCGTTAGCGTTAGCCCTTCGCTTTTCAATGCGCTTCTATCGGAAGTTAGAGCGGATCGATAACTTACCATGGTATCGATTACCGGGCTAATAGAACGGGAAACCAAATCCCTTTTCAGGGCACTTAACAGAAAAGTACGATTTATCGGGTTTTCTTTTATATTACCTCCGATGTATAATTTACCATTAATGCCTACCATACCTTCAGGATCCAAAGTATCATCGCCACTAAATTGGTTTGAGCTTACTAAGCTTAAACCCCTTGTCAGGGTGACCACAAAAATGTTCCTATAGTTAATGGCAGGGTTCCCATAAATAAATTGGTGTCGTTCGGTCGTATACACGCCCTTGATGGTTTCAATAAACTGATAACCAAGTTTTGTATAATTTGGGGTACCAACAGCATCTTCCTTAATTTCACCTTGCAAGTCCGTTGTAAAACCAATAATTATACAGTCTTGAGGATTCGGTTTTTTACTTCCTAAAACCCAAAGCCCCTCCGACCACGCTTTCCCCGAAAACGTTGTGCTGTCTACGTAATCAATGAAAAGGCCCCTACTACCGCCCTCATTGTAAAAGTTTTTTTCCCAAGCCAGTCTTCCGTTTTTATCAAGTTTAAAAAGCAATAAGTCAGTTTCATTGGTAGTGTCATTGCCTACAGCACCCGTAAAAGCCACCCCTGAATCAGGCAATGCGGTTACGTCATTTAAAATAGCCTTGTCTACTTTTTTCACCCATTGCTGATTACCGGCTGTATCTACCTTTAGGATGAAATATTGGCTGTCTACATTTTCTGTTTGCCCGTACATAATGAGGTTATTCCCGGCTGTTTTGGTCAAATCAGCATTTTCAAAATTGTCATTGCCGGCACCATAAGCTTTATGATATCCCTGGCTATTCCCTTGACTTGGAAAGCAAAAAAATATTAGGCATGTGGCTATAACTAAATCGTAAAAAATCGGTTTTTTGAAAACTCTACCGACCATAGGAATACCAGTTTTTCTGGACGGGTGCATTTCTAATCGAGCGCTATGCTTTGGAAAGGTTTTCTCCCATAAACAACCAAAACACTCAATCCATTCAGTAAGTCTTTTCAGATCAACCATATCACCATTTTCACCACTTCCAGGTAGAAAAAAGAGGGCTTTCAGGAAAGAATGGGATTTTCTAAAAATTCCTTTTGATAGCAGTTTCCAACGTCCTTTTCTTTCCGCTTTTGAATAACAAATCCTGGTGTGGCATGAAGATTTTTGCGCCGGCCAAACAAGATTGCTTGCCATTGACGCATAGGCCAGGTTGTAGAAGGTCATAGAAGTTTCTTTTGTTATCATGCCTATTAGCTGAAATAATTACTGGAGTTTCAAGTTATTCAGCAAAAAGGTTGGTTTGGAGAACCTTCATCGAGATCCGGCAGGGCTAATGGCAAAATCGCCAGTTTGGCCGGAAATATATACCAGTCCCGTTTGAACTTGTTAGCTTTGGCTGGACATTAAGCTAAGCTTCAAAGCCCAAAAAGTAATATGGGCTTATTGAGGCATAGCTGGGTAGTTAACAAATAAAAAAAATACCGTACAGTAAAGGTTAGGAAAAAGCTTAAATGGTGAATTGAATTTTCAATTGCCTAATTAATCAGAAGAATTGGCGTTTTTGTCAAACCGGAAGTGTGTTGTTACCTCGCTATAATTTTCCCCGTCCACAAAAACTTTGGGATAAATGAAATAATTCAGAGTTTTGACAGTGCCAGGGTTGATTTCAATGGGTATATCCCGTCCGGAAGTAAAATTCACCCTGTAAGGATCTAAACTGCCAAAGTAGAAATCCTGCTTTTCCTCAGCTTTCCAGGCCTCTGAAATGTCCACAGGCTTCCAACCTTTATTCGGCAGAAAAAATTCAGCCCAGCAATGGTAACCCCCGATTTCACCCTGCTTTTTGTCCTTAGGAATAGGGAATCCGATCTGAAAACGAGCAGGAATTTTCTTGCTGCGACACATTCCCATGAACAAAGAATGAAAATCTGTACAATTGCCTTCCTTTGCATTACAGGCATAGAGGGCATCTCCCCTTCCCCAGCCTTCTCCTGACTTATCGTAGGTCATAGAAGAAATAAGGTAATCATAAAAAGCCTTTGCCTGAGCTTTTTTGGTATTCTGACCATCCAGAGCCTTATTGGCTTCGCTTTTGATCTCATCATTGATCGGGATCAGACTATCCGGGTTTACGTACCGTTGTACGTTCTCACTTCCCTTTTTGTACCCTTTCTGGTCATTTACCAAAGACCGTTTCACATCAAAGTTCATTTTAATCACTAATTGATCAGGTATAGCAGGCTTATTAAGGTGAATCCTCAGGTATCGGTTGCCAAAACGGGATTCTTTTTCAAAAGAGTAAGGTTGCTTTGTTTCAATGGTCAGGCCATTAATGGTTTGGTACTTACCGGATTCAGGGACCGGTAAAACCATGCTTAAGGAATTGGCATTTTCCGGTACGGAATTTAACTTAACCTGGTAAGAAAATCGAAACGAAACTTTTTGGCCATTTGTGGGAAAGGAAAGCATTAGAATTAAAAACCATAATGCGCTAACCTTAAGAGGAATTTGAATACATTTCATGATTCCTGATACCCTTTGCATAGAATGTTTGACCAGAAAAAACTTTAAAACTTAAAAAATGAGAGAAGCAGTTGGCCATTTATTTTACCGAATGACCAACTGCCAATAAATTATGATTATTCAATCAAGAAATAATCGTTAACTAAGAAAAGAATTAAGAAGCCGAAGCGGATTGATTATCAACCGGCTTTTGTTCCCAAACACCGTCTACTTTGTGATAAGTAAACCTGGGTTCTCCGCCCACTTTATGAACTTTGGGGTCACGAACCTCTTCAAGATTGGATTTATTGGTACCTTTCATGAAAATATCCACATCGTAAACCGTCCCGTCCTGGGATTTGAAATCGGCACAAACAAAATATTTGTTATTGCCTAAATGAGAAAGCCTTTTACGGTGAACTTTGGTAAGTTCTAATTTAAGCTTTTCACCCTGCTTCTCATCCATTACGTGAAAATAACCCCCATTTTCCTTGGCTTCTTCTTCGATGTGGGCTTTGGCAGCATCCGCAAATTCCTCAATGGTTAAGGAACTTTCTTGAGATCCTTCATCAGGATGTTCTTCACCCCCTTCATCAGGATGCTCTTCGCCCCCTTCATCAGGGTGTTCTTCGCCCTCTTCATGAGAATGATCTTCACCTTCTTTTTGCTCTTTTCCATCAGAGCTTCCGTTTCCTTCCGATGAATCATCGGATTGATTTCCTGTACAAGCAGTCATTCCGACAACAAAGGCTAATGTCAGCGGGTAAATAAGTAAGTGTTTTAGTTGCATAATCTTCAGGTTTTTGGTTTCAGGTTCAAATTAAAGAAAAATATATCAAAATAAACAGCAAAACACAATGCCACTGCGGTTAAACCTCTTTTAATT
>CAZJWK010000149.1:0-5359 GCA_964549595.1 uncultured Sphingobacteriales bacterium
TAGATCAAAACTTCTCAAAAACATTTCCATAAAATTCATTGTAGAACCATAAAAAATATAGGCCTTCGCTCTTTAAGATTTAAAGCAAAAAAATGAACCTATTAAATAGCCCAATTTAACCCTAATTTACGCCTGTGCCCCAATTATAAACAAGTTTACCACCAAGCCAGGAAGTCCAGGCTAAAATACTTAAGCCGGCCAGAAAAATAATGGCAAAGCTGGCCATTTCCCGCTGCTTCATGGTATCTTTTCGGAGGAATAACCAAAGCCAAAGCATTAAATAAAGCCAGCCAATGATATAACCCAGGGTTTCATGCGTATTCAGGATTTCTTTGGCTTCTTTTTCAAGCGCTAAAGGTGTTTCCAGGTTACCGGTGATCAGGGCCAACCCCACGCCAATTAACCCAAAAGTATGCAGCCAAAAAGCCATTTCTTTGAAAACCGGTTTTTTTACCGTAAAAACAAGCATCCAACAAATGCCGGCCGTGAATAGCAGAGCGATCGGAAAATGAACCGTAGCAGGATGAAGCGCCATATTGTTCCTTTTTTAAACCGTATAACCTGCCAAGAGGTTTGATTAATCTTTATAAACAAAACATCCGATTTGTTCCGGATGGTCTTTGGCCCAATAATGATTGGGTTCTTGACGCAGTTGCCAGATTATCCAAAAATCCCCGAAGGCTGAATAGGTGAAATACAGCCCGAAAAGAAAAATCAAAAGTTTTCCTGTCAAATAGCCCAGGCCAAGCGGCGCAATGCCCAAAACCAATCCCGGTATCACCAGTCCGATTTTGTAATGATTTAATTTTAAAACATCCTTGCAATGGCAGTAGGGCATTAATGCTTTCCAAAAAATACCGAATTTGATGGATTTGAATTTTCGGCGGGCAAATAAGGCCCATGTGAGTCCGTGAAGCAATTCATGGATCACTGTACCGGCAACCAGGAGACCTGAAAAAATAACAATGCCTGCTATAAGCTCCGGAATGGTTAATGTTATTAATCGTTCAAAATACAGGATTCCGTAGGGCAATCCCGCAAAAATCAAGAGGGGGATAGCCCATTTGAGGGCCTTATCCTGTGACTCAATGGGTGTAACCGTAATGGTTTTGGATTGGTCTCCTCTCAATGCGCAGTTTTAAGGACGAAGATACGGCAAAAATTACGGACTTACCTACAATAAGTATGACATTAACGGGATCCGCACAAAATCAATTGGCCATATAGTAAAACCGTACCGCTCACAATTTTTACTTTTGAGCCCGTTTAAAAAACCAATTTCATTGATTCTGCTGTTTAAATGCCAAACCGGAAGTTCAAACCTTTTTTAATAAATGAAAAACAAACGCTCTTTTAAGGGCCTTTATTGGCTATTAAGTATTTTCATTATAGCGGTGGGTGGTTTTTTTATCCTGAATCACTTTTACGAAAAGGTATACAAACCTTCTGTTACAATGGATCAGGAAAAAGCCTTCCTCCATATTCCCTCTGGAGCGGATTTTCAAACCATCAAGGACTCTCTTTATCAGAAGGGTTGGGTTCAGGATACGGCAAATTTCGGGTTTGTGGCAAGGTGGATGAACTTGCCGGGTCATGTGTATCCCGGTCGGTATAAAATTAGCGATGGAATGAGCAATAAATCATTGGTGGAATTGCTCCGCTCCGGTCAAAATGTTCCGGTTAACCTAACGTTAAAACCTTATAGCGACATTTCTGCGATTGCCGGCTACGTCAGCAATAAATTAGAAGCCGATTCCGCTAAAATAGTGAATATGCTTAACCAGGAAGCGATCCTGAACAAATGGGGGTTTGATCAAAATACCAGGTTGTGTTTATTCATCCCTAACACCTATGAGTTTTACTGGCATACCTCTGCAAAAGAATTTTTGGAAAGGATGTATAAGGAATACAATAATTTCTGGGATCAGGAAAAGCGTCAAAAAGCCGAAAGACTCGGATTGACACTTCAAGAAGTACAAATTCTTGCTTCTATTGTCCAAAAAGAGAGTGCTAAGCAGGCTGAATGGGATACCATAGCGGGTGTTTACCTTAATCGTCTTGAGGATGGTATCCGTCTTCAGGCTGATGTGACGCTAAAATACATTCTGGAAAAGAGGGGTAAAGACGTAAAAAGGATCTATAACAAGCACAAAAAATTGGAGTCACCGTTTAATACTTATAATTCCAGGGGTTTACCGCCAGGCCCCCTTGTTTCTCCTGAAATCGCTGCTATTAAGGCCGTTCTCAATCCGGTCGATCACGAGTATTACTATTTCGTGGCCAAACCAGGTTTTTCGGGCTATCATACATTCTCCGAATCCCCTCAGGAGCATCAACGTAATGCGGCGAAATACCAACGATTTTTGGACCAACAAAATATTCATTGACATGTACAGCCATGATACCACTATACGTGTGAGATACAGTGAAACTGACCGTATGGGGTATGTGTACTACGGGCATTATGCCCAGTATTATGAAATCGGCAGGGTTGAATTGTTCAGAAGTTTGGGTTTCAACTATCGCGAGCTTGAGGATAGCGGGGTTAATATGCCGGTAATAGACATGAAAAGTAAATTTATCAAGCCTGCTACTTATGATGAGGTTTTGACGGTTCGTACAACGGTACCGGAATTACCCGGATCTAAAATATGCTTTCGTTACGATATATATAATGAAGAAAATGACCTGATCCATTCCGGAGAAACGAATTTGGCATTTGTGGATAAAGCAAAGCAGAAGCCGACAAAAGTACCCTCATGGTTTTTAGATCGGTTAAGGGAGTGGTTTTAACGTTTCAGATTCCTGCTTCTTTCTATTTTTGTTTTGTACTCAATGGCGTTATTTAGCAAAATATTCCGGTTCATCTGGGCCCTTTGGGCGGGCTTCGTTTTTCTGATTTCCCTGCTGCTGGTTACGCCTGTTTACCTGGTAATTTTTGTCTTTTTGGGCAAAAAAGGAGTCAGGATAGGCCATAAGATTTCCAGAGTATGGTCCTGGTTTCTTTTTACGTTTTTCCTCATTCGAATTAAAATCCATAACCGGGAGATCCTTGATAAAAACCAGCCGTATATTTTTGTTTCTAACCATGCTTCCCAATTGGACATTCCCGTTTGGGCACTGGCCACTGACCATTTTTTTAAGTTTTTGGCCAAAAAGGAATTGATCCGTGTACCTTTATTAGGCTATATCATTAAACACCTTTACTTAACGGTTGATCGGCAGAGTTTCCGCGCCCGGGCTGAAAGCATGGAAGTCATGAAAAATGCCCTTTCAAATGGAACCTCGGTGGTAATCTTTCCCGAAGGAAGTCGAAACCGTACGAATAAGCCCTTGATGCGTTTTTTTGACGGGGCTTTTCAGTTGGGTGTGCAATCAGGTTATCCCATTGCCGTTCTTACAATAAAAAATTCAGGAAGTTTATTGCCGGCTGGTTCCTTATTTCAAATGGCTCCTGGCACCATCCATTGTTATTGGGAAGGGGTTTTGAGTACAGAAGAACCTGACACTGGAGGTGTTCAAGAATTAAAAAAACAAGCAAAGTTTTGGATGGAGCAACGGCTTGAAAACCATTGAAGCCTAAGACACTTAAATACCTATTGCGAATTGTATTGGCCTTTGTTGATTTTTCGGTTTGTTTACTTCATTCATGGTTAAGGTTCCTCTAGGTTTAAATCCTCAATCCTCAAAAATTAAAAGGAAAATACCCTTTTACAAGGTTTCTACTTGAACCCGGTAAGGGGGTAATAAAAAGAATTCGAAGAGAAATTTTTGACTTTTTTTGGAAATATATCCATGGTAATGAATAGGTTAAATGTTAAATTGTTTTATTTTTGTATAAAGATTTTGTACCTTTAACTTCTATTAAAAGTTTTTTTGTTTTTGGAAAGTATGAGCTTGATTCTCTTATCTTATAACTTTTAGTGGGGTTTACCCTGAGAGGAATTAATGAAAAGAAATGAATTTTGTTCAATTATAAAATTACATTTTCATTACCGCTAATTATTCTTTTGTTAACTTTTCCTTCAAACAAAGTTATAGGACAAATATGTGGTTCCAATACTCCTACCTTTAATGTTAATCTTACAGGTAATCCGGATAGTGTTTGGACAAGTCCGGATACATCACGTAAAGATACTTGCTGTGGCGCTAAGTTTCCTGATCGTTGTGTTAAATTTAACGTTACCCTTGATCCTAATGCTAATAGTATAAAATTTGAAGTGGCCTCTGGAGCTATTCCACCTGGTGCGCTTTTTTATAAAATCAATTGTGGGCGAAAAACCCCTGTTGGGGATCGAATATGTTTATCAGGTACAGGACCCCACCAGTTAACTTTTTGTAAGCCCGGAACTAATAATAATACTTACCGTATAACTTCAGCTGAATTGCCTTCCGTTTCCAATGATATAATAATCAGTGAAGCGTGTAGCGGAACCCTGTACGCTCGAGGATTTATAGATACGAGTATTTGGTGGGAATCTGTCCCCCAAAATAATTTCCACGATTCCTTCTTAAGTTGCACGGAAGATTGCGATACTACGCAGGTAAAGGCTAAGCCGGGTTATCCTAGTTATGTGGATTACAAGGTGTGTGGATTGCCAGAAGGGGCTTGTGGTACTGATACGGTCTGCGATACGGTACGCGTCACCTTTGTTTCGGATTTAGCAGTAGATATTACACCCGATTCTCCGGCTATATGTTATGGAGAATCCACCGAAGAACTTACTGCTAATGTATCCGGTGGGAAAAAACCTTATAGCTATAATTGGAGTAATGGTGATACCACTTCCAAAACCACAGTAGGTCAGGATACGTTTAATGTTTCGGTCACAGATGCTACTTCTTGTCCTGCTGCTAGTGATACGGTTATTGTGGATTCTTTCAGTTTGCCTATTCAGGCTGATGCCGGGTCAGATACCCTTTTATGCCGTCAATTTTCAGGGGTAGCTTTATCTGGTAGTGTTCAAGCCGCTTCAGGAGGAAAATGGATTGGAGGCAATGGCACATTTAATCCGTCCGATACGGCTCTTGATGCTTCTTATTTCCCTGCCAATACTGAGAAAAGCGGGGATAGCATGTCTTTAAAGCTCGTAACAACGGGTAATAGAAGTTGTGATCCTGATACCAGCACCAAAAAATTGTATTTTGAATCCAAACCTTCACCCGCGATAACTGGCAATGACACGGTATGTGAGTACACCTCGGGTCATACCTACAGCACGCCCAATTTTACCGGTCACACTTATACGTGGACAGTCAGTGGCGGGACGATCACGAGTAATTCCGGGAATAGCATAACGGTTGACTGGGGCTCGAGGGGAGATGGCGAAGTCCAGGTAACGGAGACGAATGAGGAAGG
>CAZJWK010000150.1:0-5313 GCA_964549595.1 uncultured Sphingobacteriales bacterium
GAACCGGAAATCTTTGTAATGGGGTAAGTCAAAATCCATTAGGGTCAAGCATTTTTGATCCAATACAGGTTGGTCAAAAATGATTTCCCATCCTTTGAACCGCTGGTAAAAGATTTTATCCTTATGGGCTGCCAATGCCGAAGTAAACGGATAGGCACTGTTGAAAACCATTTTAGCTGAATAGGTTTCCTTTTCAGTAGTGACGTAAGCAGTTTTTTCATCTTGATTGATGGCGGTTACACTTTCCTTGTGCCACTTCATATTGGGATGCGTTCGGATAGCAGGCAACAAGGCCTCGTAAAAATGGATAGCCGGTACATAATGATAGCCCATATCCGTGTTATCCAACTTAACGGCTTGCTTCCCGTTTTTTATCTGAACCTGGTGCCAGGTTTTTTTAACCAGTGAAGGAATAGGGTCAGGAGGTGTGCCCCAGAATGTCCAGGTACGATCATTTTGGTTTTTGGCGTCTTTTTCCAGGATGAGCACTTGCTTATGGGTTAAGTGCCGGGATTGGGCAAGGTAATAAGCCAGGCTCATACCGGCTGCTCCCAACCCTACAATGATATAATCGTAATCCACTGCCATAAGCCTGCTTTAATTTACTATAAAAGGGGCCTTTGCTAGCATATGACTAACAGGGTACAACCTCTAACAAAATGATCACAGGGGTGTTTAGGGAAAATTGGCTTTCTCAAAAAAAGGGGTTAAAAGGAGGTTGAAATGATGAAATGAATAAAAGGATCTAAGTTAGAATTATTTGTCAATGGGATTATCATTTTCTTTGATGGTTATTGAAGGCGTTAGGTATTCGATTAAAGCATAGGAAATATTAAATTGAAACCCAAAATATAAAGCATGGTCTATCAATTTTGCAGCTACTTTTTATTACTGATAAGCCTATTAGCTCCTCAACTAAAAGCCCAGGATCTAAATATATCCAACGGTCAAATTTTTGACGGAGAGCCTTATTTGGCCATGAATCCCAATAACCCGGATCATTTGGTAGTAGCCTGGATGGGCTTTGACCAACGGGGGCAACTTGCCATTAAAACACGGGTTAGTAAAGATGGGGGGCAGAGCTGGTCCATCCGGCAAAAATTGCCGCACGAACAATCGGATTTTTCCAGTGCGGACCCCACAATGGCTTTTGACGACAGCGGTCATGTCTATCTGGTTTACATCGATTTTCTGCGAAACCAGGACAGTGGAGCAGTCTATATCCGAAAATCTGTTGATGACGGGTTTAATTGGCAAGAGGCGCAGGAAGTTACCAATGCCAAAGATGAACCCGGTCGAGCTCCGATTGACCGACCCTGGATGGCCATCGACCGCACAAATGGACCTCGAAAAGGGCACATTTACATTACCACTATGAATACCAAAGGAGCCAATACACCTTACCATGCTTATTTTCACCGTTCCCGGAATGGCGGTTCCAGTTGGGAACCCTCGCAATACCTGGATTCAGGCAGTTGGCGAGTAGGGGATCAAATCAAAAAGCCCATGCCTACCCCGGTAGTGACCACTGACGGGACTTTCCATGCGGTTTTCCCGAGCTATGTACCTTCGCAGGATCCCCTGCCAAGGTACATTTTGGCCACTTCCGCCAATGGCGGTCAAAGCTTTACTTATCAAACTATGTTCAGGCAGCGCAACCCATTCAATAATCCAGTGGCCAAAAAAGGCTACTTGCTAAGAGCAGATCCCACTGATGCCAAACATTTAGTCTTTCTGTATTTTGCCACCCCCCACGGAGATGCCGACCTCTTGATGCGGGAAAGTTTTGATGAGGGCCAAACATGGTCTGATCCTGTTAGGGTCAATGATGACCCAAAAGGCAATAACCGAATGCAGGATATGGTCTGGGCGAACTTTAACAGAAACGGAGATCTGGCAGTGTGCTGGCGGGATAGAAGGGATGCCCCCGACAGCAGCTATCGTACTTCCTCGGCCATATGGGGTGCTGTTAAACAAAAAGATTCCAACGAATTTTCTGCCAATTTTCGGATTTCCGGTCAGGAGGCCGCTTATGACTCCGTCTTGGATGGGGAAGGCAATGATTTTATGAGCCTTGCATTTGAATCAGACACCCTTTACGTTGTATGGGGAGATACCAGAAATGGGACCCTCCAGATCTGGTTCCGTAAAATGAATGCCTCATCCGGCAATACGGCTATTGTCAAAAACCTGGCAAGGCCACAAGATGGCATTAACCTTTATCCCAATCCGGCTGAAAAGCAAGTGTGTATCGGAGGAACTGCGATGCAACAGATACAGGTTTTAGATGCCAAAGGCCGGCTCACCTACAATAAACAGAATTTTACTAAAAAGGATAAAGTGACCATTTCAACCAGCCATTGGAATAAAGGCGTTTATGTCGTTAAAATCCTTACAGAATCAGGATGGGTCAGCCGGCGTTTGGTTAAGCATTGATGGAGTGAGCGGGGTTTTTAGGTAAGCATACATGGAAAAAGCGGGCTTAATTCCAAAAAAGGAAAAACGCTTTTAAAGCCTGGCAAGATCAACGAAAGGTGGTCAATGATTTTAATCGGGATATGCTTGCCCATTATCAATTTGCCGAGGATCTTTACCGGGCGATTTACCAGTCCTGAAGTACGGAATTCCGGAAAATTTCGGTGAAGCAGCCTTTTGACAAAGTGCTGTCAGAAGTAAAAGCCCATTTCACGTTTGATTTGATCAAAGCGGTAGCCCAGGCCGTTGTTAGCAACAGTAAATGCCAGTTAACCACATAGTGTTTGACAATTGAGTAAAATCCGATAGCTTTGGGCATAATGGACTCCATGCTTTTAACCTTCTGATTAACCCAAGATCCGGGAGAATTTCTAGTGCTTGGTTCCTTTTCAAACAGGATTTGCCATCTGTTTCTTTCCCTTTGGGAAAAGTATGGGTAGCATTGGCATGAGCCAGATTGTTTGGTTTTTCACCGAAAACAGGTACTTAAGGTTCATTTCTTCTTCACATTTTCCACATTGTCATCCTTATTCCGATCAATGAGTTTGAGGTAAGGGTCCAAACCAGCTTTAACAGGCTTATTAGCTACTTCAACCGTAATGGTTTTCGTTTCCTCATCAATGGGGTGCTTTTTGACATAAAGGGGTTCTCCGAGTTGGCCTCCGCTATCTTGGTCACCAAATATGCCTATGTCCATATAATCATCAACCGGGACCTCCCTTTGCTTGCCAAGCGAATCCGCCCTGAACTTTTGGGCTTTTATTTGAAGAGTAACCTCGTAATTGCCATTGTCCAACGCTTCATAAGTAGCTTCCTTAACCCGGTTTTCATACAGGGTAATGGTTTTAAACAAGTCCTTAATCACATATTGAAGGGAATCCGGCGTAACCTTCGAAAATTCATCGACCAATTCAAAGGATAAGGGATAAGGATCGGTGGCATATTGTTTCTTGTCCAGGAATCTTTGGAAAGCTTTATTCATCGAATCCTCCCCAATGTAATCCTGTAAGGTGTACAATGCCAACGCCCCCTTCCGGTAGGCAATGTAATTTTGGCCTTCTACCCGCATCAGCGGGAGCTCTTTTCGGTTTTCCCGGCCTCTTCCGCTCAGGTAATCGTCCCTTTCATGCTCCAGGAATTTTCGCATTTGCTCCTCCCCGTATTCGTGTTTCATGACCATGAGGGCCGAGTATTCGCTAAGGCTTTCGGAAAGGAATTGAGAACCCTGAACATTGGCCCCCAGTATCTGATGACCCCACCATTGGTGCGCCACTTCGTGGGCAGTCACGGTAAAGGGATAATCGATATCATCTTCCCCGACTTTGGCAATAAAGCCAATGGCCTCAGAAAAGGGTACGGTATTAGGGAAGGATTGGGCAAATGACCGGTAGCGAGGGAATTCAAATATACGCAACTGCCGGTGAGGATAAGGGCCGAAATGTTGCGTGTAATAATCCAGTGCTTGTTGGGCTCCTTTTTGCATCTCCTCCAGGTTGTAATCATGCCCTTGGTGGTAATAGATGGAAACGGGTAAGGAATCCTTTTGGCCATTCGGCCCGGTCCAATATTCGCGGTTGAGTTCATAATCCGCTGACAGGAAGGAATAAAAATGGGGAATCTTTTTATCCATCTGGTAGTGAAAATAGGCCCGGTCATTTTCTGTCCATTGCTCCGTTAAATAACCGGGTGCTACTGCTTTTTGCCCTTTTTTGGTGCTCAGGGTGGCCTCAAAGGTTACATAATCCGCATCATCACTTATGAAATTCTCCCGCCACATACTGGTATCGTAAAGATCGGCTGTCCTGGGTTTAGGAGGTAAGCCGTATTCTTTTCGCTCGTCCCGGCCTGAGAGCTCATTCCCTTCAGAATAACCAATGGATGGCAAATAGCTACTGCTAAGGAAAGTACCATTGGCTACGATTCTGGTGTTAGGGCCGCTGTTCTCAAAGCCATATTCCGGATAAAATATATCGTATTGGAGCTCAAGGGTATCACCTGGCCCCAAGGGTTCATTGAGCCGGTAAAGGTAGAAGGGGTAGGCCTTATCCTGATAAACCTGCTTAGCCTTTTTGGAAAAGGTTAGTTTATTCAACTTCATATTGTCTGTGCGCCTCAACTCTACGAAAATGGTATCTATTGGGGATTCCGTTTTGTTCTTAAGCTTGTAGGTGCCATCAATGCCAAAATTCCGTTTCTCGGGATACAAGTCCATATTCACATCCACGGCGGTTATTTTGGGCTGCGGCATGCTGTCAAGGTATTTATACTCCTTCTCATAGCGGGCGGATCTTTCATCATAGGTGTCGGGTGTTATATAATCATTGAGGATATTGGTATTGTAATAAATGAAGGCACCAGCACCCAGGAATACCAAGCCCAAAATACCGAAATAAACTTGGGATAACTGTCCAAAGCGTAACTGCGCTTGTTGCCATCTTTCTTTAAAGCTCCCGGTACCGCCTCTTTGCCAAAACAAGTAACTCAATCCGCCAAAAATGAGCGCCAAGGCCATCCAGTAGGTATGGAACCAAAAAAGGCCCTGTCCATAAGGCCCCATGCCATTCATATCCGAGTACGTCAGGCCGGGTGTTCCTGAAAACTGGTACAAGTTATGATTCCAGTCTACCTGGGGAAATACTAAGAAAAAAACCAGGTAAAGGACAATAACGAATGCATGGCCGGCAAATTTGTGATTGACCAGTACGTGTACCAGAAAGGCAAGAAAGGTTAATTCCACAAGACCGGGAAAATCACCGGCAAATAGCACCTTAAAGTACGTGCCTAATTCAATGTCATAAAAACCCTGGCTTAATTGGATACCAATGCCCGTCAGAATTA
>CAZJWK010000151.1:0-5300 GCA_964549595.1 uncultured Sphingobacteriales bacterium
TATATCAAAATAAACAGCAAAACACAATGCCACTGCGGTTAAACCTCTTTTAATTCCCAGCCATAGGGAGCAAAAAAGCACTATTTTATAAGGTAGTAGTTTATGATATACCCGGCAGTATTTTTAACAAGCTTTCATTCAATGATTTTGTTAACGGCCAGATAGAAGGACCAATCAGGGAAAGCCTCATTATCCTTTTAAAATGTCACCAAGGCATTTTAGTTTTGAAACCATTCGTGAAACAAAATCTAATACTTTCATTGGCTAACTTAAAAGCCTGGATCTATCCCTATCAGTTGCATTTCAAAGGTCCTGCCGGCACTTCAAGGGGAACCATGCATCAAAAACAAGTGTATTACCTTTTCCTTAAGGACTTAGACAGTGGGCAAACCGGTATTGGGGAATGTACCATTATTCCGGGGTTAAGCCTTGATGACCGGGAAGATTATGCTGAAAAGGTTTCGGCCACTGCCAATGCCATCAATGAAGGAGTAAGTTTTGAGACCCTTGAGGATGATTTAAAGTATTTCCCATCCATCGTTTTTGGCCTGGAAACCGCCTATAATGACCTTCAAAAGGGAAGTCAAAGATTGATCTTTGATACGCCTTTTTATTACGGCCTGCAATCCATCAGAATTAATGGCCTGATCTGGATGAATGATTATGAAACCATGCTTCAGCAAATCAGGGAGAAGATCGAAGCCGGGTTTGATTGCATCAAGCTCAAAATCGGAGCCATAGAATGGGCAAAAGAAATGGCTTTACTTGCTCACATTCGGGCAGACTATTCCCCCGATAAAGTGGAAATACGGGTGGACGCTAATGGGGCCTTTAACCCTAAAGAAGCTTTTGAAAAATTGAAAGCGTTAGCCCGTTTCCAGGTACACTCCATTGAACAACCAATAGCACCCCGCCAGCCAGATCTCATAGCGCAAATCTGCCAGCAATCACCCGTTCCGGTGGCCTTGGATGAAGAATTAATAGGACGACAGGATATCGATAACAAAAAAATCACGTTGGATACCATTCAACCCCAATACCTCATTCTCAAACCCGGTTTGATCGGTGGTTTCCGACAATCAGAGGAATGGGTTGAATTAGCGGAAAAAAGGCAAATTGATTGGTGGGTGACTTCGGCTTTAGAGTCCAACATCGGCTTAAATGCCATTGCCCAATGGGTATCACAGTGGGATATTGAAATGCCCCAAGGTTTAGGCACAGGAGGTTTGTACACCAACAACATTCCTTCTCCGCTGGAGGTAGAAAACGGGTATATCAGCATCAATCCTGAGAAAAACTGGGATTTAAGCCTTTTCCAATCAACACAGGAAAAATGATACACTTCGTTTTCCATTTGCCCATCAATCCTCACCTTTGCCATGCAATGTGAACAATTCTTATAGAAAAATGAAGCAGATACTGGTTATTGGCGCCGGCCGAAGCACTTTCTTCCTCATAGATTATCTACTTAAGAAGGCCAAGCAATTTGGCTGGCAGATCACTGTGGCTGACTTTTCAAGGGAAAACCTTGAAAAAAGCCTCGAGGGCATGAAGGGCATTACCACCAAAGTTCTGGATTTAGGGAATGCCCGGGAAAGGGGGGATTTAATTTCCCGGCAGGATGTGGTCATATCCATGGCTCCGCCCGACTTTCACGGAGAAATTGCCAAAGATTGTCTTTATCACGGGCAGCACTTATTAACAGCCTCTTATTTAAATACAGCCATTGAAGGCATTCACCAAGAAGCCAAAAGGAAGGGATTGCTTTTTCTCAATGAAATGGGGCTGGACCCGGGCCTGGATCACCTTTCCACTAAGCAGGCCATTGATAACCTGAAATCTAAAGGAGCTGAGATCAAAGGATTCCATTCTTATACCGGAGGTTTGATCGCCCCGGAATCCGATGACAATCCCTGGCACTACAAAATAAGCTGGAATCCCTTGAATGTCGTTAAAGCAGGGCAGTCCTGGGCCCGTTACAAGGCCGGTGGGAAGCGTAAGGTTGTCCCTTATCATCAACTATTCAAACGGTTAGAAAAAATTGAGATTCCCGGTTATGGGAATTTTGAAGGTTACTATAACCGGAATTCCTTACCCTATGAAAAATTATACGGCCTGGAAGGTCTGCAAAACTTAGTCAGAGGAACGCTTCGGAAAAAAGGTTTTTGCAGGGCCTGGGATTTATTAATTCAAACCGGTTTAACTTCAGATATTGAAGCCTTTGATCTCAACGGCAAAACTTTGGCTGGGTTTATTGATATGTTTTTACCGGAAGAGCCAGGTAAAAACCTCAAAACACGTTGGTGCCATTTCCTTGGCGTAGCGGAAAATGATGAAGCATTCCAAAAACTGGAATGGTTAGGACTGCTGGAAAACAAACCTATTAACCTTAATTTTGCCACGCCTGCGGAAGTTTTAAAAACCGTCCTGGTTGATAAACTCGCCATGAAGGAGGATGACCGTGATTTAATTGCTATGGTCCATTACATGGAATTTGAATTTCAGGGTCGCCGGATGCAGAGGAAAAGCTACCTAACCCTTGAAGGGGAAAATAGCAAGAAAACAGCCATGGCCAAAACGGTTGGATTGCCCCTGGGGATTGCTACTGACCTCTTGATGCAAAATAAACTGCCATTAACAGGGGTCCATTTACCCATGTACCCGGATATTTACGAACCGGTTCTGGAAGCACTAAAAGGGTATGGCATCCTTTTTCATGAAGAAGATGAAGACCTGGAAAGTCAGGCATAAAAGCCATTCACCTAAAATTCTGGGATGAGTCAAAATTCCTACCATGCCTAAAAATATCTTTTTAAGGACTTGCCAACCAGGCATCAAAATTTTCAAGGTCAAATGAAACCCAACCCAATTTATTATTCTCATGAACTTCCAAGATGATGCTCTGACGAGCTTCTCTCAAAGCTAATAATTGGTATGCAAAGGGTATTGACCAGGCTTAAAACCGGGAGTAAAATTTGATCGTTAATGATGCGTACTCAATTCTTGATTCATTGGTAATAATGCTATCCAAAACTATCCAGGATTTAAATTAAAATCGGTTTTTTGCTTTCATTTGGACGGATTTTTAGATTATAAATTAAGGCATCCTCCATTAACCTGAATCAAATAAAGCCAATTGATTTTCCCAGGAACCTTTAATTTTACGGAATGGGGATTCAGCCAATCAAATAAGCCTACTTTAACTCATAGATTTAACCGACCAAGTGTGATAAGGTTAGATAGTAGGGACAAAACCTAGGTAGGCCTTGCTTTAAAAAATATCAATAGCAACATGGTAATCCTGGCTGTCCTAATCCTTCCGCTACTTTTAAAGCCATATAGGCTCTCATGGCTAGCGGTAAACTTCCTGAAGCAATATTCATGATTTTAGCTATTCGTAGCTTTCTGGTGTTGCCTTCTATTAAATGCAAAATGACCGACAAACAACCATCATAGTCCAACATGGGGTGTAAATACCTTTCCTTTCTTTAACTTTATGATTATAGCCCAAAATCAACCCGAACGAACCCCGCAGGTTTAGCTATGACGCTTTTTGTCATCTAATAAGTTAACAAATCAGTAATATTTTCCAATAACTACCAAAAGGTTTTCAATAAGGTTTACCTCAGAAAGGGTAGTTTATTCACCTCTAACGTAAAAAGGAAAAAAGTGAACCTTGAAGCCTAATACACCAGTTTAAACATCTAAATCCAAACCAATCCGGTAAAGCAGGGACTGGTCAATACCCCATGGAATAGGCCTTCCAGTCAAGTCGAGTATTTTTAATGTTTTGAATCACAGCAAAGAGCGTTGATCAACCAAGCATGGGGTTTTAATTTAGTAGCCAAAATAAAAAATGTTCTAAAGTTTAAACACCTGGAGCTCTTGTGGCAAAATCCGATTTAACGCCATCTGTTAAATTCGGTAATCTAAATCCAGTTACTCCTTGACGATCATCTTCTTTTTGATAATTTGATCGTCTGACTGAATTTGTAAGAAATAAATGCCTTGGTCAAGATCATTAACTGGTATCGAGTTTCCTTTTATCAGGCCATGTTTAACTCGTTTCCCATGAATATTCAAAACTTTATACCGTAATGTTCCTTTTTCTCCATAATTTGGGATGAAAATTTTCAATTGACTGGAAAAGGGATTGGGATAGACGTCAATGGAAAGATGGTTTTGTTTATCACTTAAGCCTGACGTTTTTTGAACTTGGATAGTATCTTTTTCCGTGCATCCACTTCGATCTGTAATAGTAACTGAATACTTTCCAGCCGGGACCCTGCGCAATGTATCATTGTTAGGCCCTCCCTGAAAGTCCCAATCATAACTATAAGGTGGATTACCACCTTCCACATTCACCCATGCTAATCCATCATTTGAGTTTCCATTGGCCGGCTCAGAACCTTTATTAACCTGAATGGGACAAGTTAATTTCCTCACTTCCCGATTAGTTATTACTCTTTTATAAATTCTGATATCGTCAACCTTTCCGTTAAAATGCCAACCCCGAACGGGATGTTTTCCTACTCGATATTCGGGTTGATCCGGTACTACAATAGTTTGATTTAGGGAGTCCTCAATTTTACCGTTTAAATATAGTCTGGTAACCTCGTTTACTGAATCAAAAGAAGCTACAACATGGTACCAACGGTTATTATCTAATGCTGTTTTACCTGAAAAACGAAAATTCCTACTTCCGGAGGGTCCGTCATAATTCATGATAAAAACTCTGGGTGTTTGTTTGTCTATCCCTATTTCAAAATTTTGATTTTTATTATTTTGAATATTAATGATTCGATCTCCATTGTTAGGATCAAAGCTTTCATAGTTAACCCATAAGGAGATGGTGTATCCTTCATAATTTGATGGGTTAAGATCGGAATTTTGGTCAATTTTTAAGTAATCATCATTGCCATCAAAAAAATAAGCTTTGTTGCTGTCACCTCTCCTGTCTGTAGTTAGAGAAGCACCATTTACGGTCATATCATTATTATTATTGGTAGCATCTTGAGCGTTTCCATTAAAAGGGTAATGTCCTATTAGGCCTTTGAGAAAATAGAATAAGTGGAGTAACATTAAGTAAGATCAAGATAAAAAGGCCTTTAGTAGATAATTGCATTTTATGCTTTTTTTATTTACCCAAATGCTTTTAAACAAAAATGATAAAGAAACGCTTAAATTCTGGTTAAAGTTAAAAAAGGTTCACTTGCTGTCCAAAACAATTTGAAAGTAAAAAAAGTGGTTCTACCACATTTTTTGTGGAAATTTAGTGCTGTGGTTTTACATGGGGCCTT
>CAZJWK010000152.1:0-5263 GCA_964549595.1 uncultured Sphingobacteriales bacterium
GGTCACAGTGTAGCACAAAGTCCGTCAAAAGGTTTTAGCCTCATTAAACTTTGAGTTACTCTGTGCCAAACATTGTGGCACTTTGTGATCCCATTTCAAAGCTTAAGCCTTTTTATACCGTCTTTAAGAGATTTGGTATAAAAATTCAACAGTAGCCCTAAACCCTTATTAGAAAGTTTAAGGTAAGTTAATACCTGGGCAATGTGCACATCGTGAAATTCTTCAATGGATTTCAATTCCACAATAACCTTGTTTTCAACCAATAAATCCAGACGATAACCATAATCCAATTTTATTTCTTTATAGACAAGGGGCAAAGGTTTTTCTTTTTCTACAGTAAGGCCCTGTTTATTGATTTCATAGGCCAAACATTCCCGGTAAGCACTTTCAAGAAGACCAGGCCCTAAGTTTGAATGGACTTTATAAGCACTATCAAGTATGACCTTGCTTATCGCATTGGTTTCCATAAAAAATTTTTAAAGGCCCACAGTGTTCCACAAAAACCGAAAAAGGGTTTCCAGGGTTATTAAACATGTTGCTACGCTGTGCCAAACTTTGTGGCACTTTGTGATCCAACCCTTTAATAACCCGAAGAGGCTTCCCCTTCCTTCCAATTAACCACTTTATCAAGGGTTTCACGGGCAATAGTATGGTAATTAGGACGGGCTTTTTGGTAAATCCGTTTAGCCATATCTGGTTTTCCACTTCCCATCATGGCTTCGTAAAGGGGAGTCAGGAATTTTCGCCTGCCCACTTTAATCAGGAAAGTTTCAATGGCATCATAAGCCGGTTCGTAATCATTCTTTAAAGCCAGCTCATACCAGTCAGCCTGTATTTCCGAATTATTGGAATTGGTGAAGTTAAAGGTGTTATCCAATGCTTTCATTTCCTTCATCGCTAAAGTATCCGGCAAATTGGTCAGGAAGTATTGCCATTCATGGGCGGTCCAATTTTTCGTCTTCAGGGCATTGGCCTTCTTTTCTTTGTTCTTCCATTGCTCAAGGCTTTTCGAAACACGGGCTAATCTTTTTGACTCTGGTGCCGTTGCATTATCGGGCAGTCCGGTTCCGTAAATCCATTCCTCAGCTTTCACTTTTTCGGCAAGCGCCGAATCACCTTTCACCAAGTGTTTGTGGTAGTAATCCAGGAATTTTTTACTGCTCATGGTCTCAAAAGTAAATTCTTCAAAATATTCCCTTAAAAAATTGGTGAACCGATCCCTTCCAAAGACTTTTTCCATTTTTGTCAGCAAGAGCCCTCCTTTGTCATAAGGAACAGGAGTAAGCGCATCATCCGGATTCTGACCTTTCAGATTCATATGCAGTCTGGTCATTGAGTCATTCGCCCCAATTTGCCGGATATGCTTTTCAAGCCCTTGGTAAGCCAATTTCATAAGCATATTTTTATAATCCTTTCCCTTTAATTCCTCCATAATACGCCATTCGGCATACATGGTAAAGCCCTCGTTAATCCAGAAATCATTCCAGTTGGCGTTAGTGACCAGATTGCCCGACCATGAGTGAGCCAATTCATGCGCTACAAGTGCAGTTAATGAACGATCCCCGGCCAGTATAGTGGGTGTAATAAAAGACAAGCGCGGATTTTCCATTCCGCCAAAAGGAAAACTTGGCGGAAGGACCAGTAAATCATAACGGCCCCACTCGTAAGGACCCCATAAACGTTCAGAAACCGCCATCATGCTGTCTAAGTTGCCAAATTCATACTTGGCAGCTTCCATGTATTCGGGTTCCGTATAGACTCCGGTTTTTTCGCCAATGGGCTGAAATTCAATATCCCCTACGGCCATCGCCATCAAGTAAGCCGGAATAGGCTGCTCCATTTCAAACTCATAAACCCCGTCTTTGGATTTTTCCTTGGGATTTTCGGCACTCATCAGAGCCATAAGCCCTTTAGGCAGTTTGACCTTGGCATTGTATGTAAACCGAATGCCGGGCCCATCCTGAATAGGAATCCAGGTACGGGCTAAAATGGCTTGGGATTGGGTAAACAGGTACGGCTTATCCCCTCCTTTTGTTTGACGGGGCTCCAGCCATTGAAGGGCAGCCGCATCCGGGCTGGTTTTATATTGTATATTGATCCACTTTGTTTCGGGTTTTATGGCAATGGCCAGGGGGCGCCCCATGTATTGCCTTTTATCCCCAAGATTAAAGGTCGTAGAGGTTCCCCCGTCTTTTCCTAAAGTAACTTCCCGGATGGTAAGGTTCCTGCTATCAAGGTAAATGCTATCAGCACCGGTCTTATTCTTAATTTTATAAGAAGCTTTACCGGAAATTACCTGTTTATCAAAATCGAGGGCAATATCCAGGTTCAGGTGTTTAATGACGGCTTCCCAGGGTTTGGCATAACTATGGGGATCCTTTAGGTGGGTTTGTGAAGCGGTATCTTTGGTTTCGCCTTCTTCCTGAGTTCCTTCTTGCTGGTTATCGCAGCTTGTTAAAGTTAATACGGCTCCTAACCCGAAAATTAATAGTAGACGTTTGGCCATCGTTTTATTGTTTTTGTTGAGCGTTCAAAAATAAAAATTTCGGCCTCAACAAGCTTATTCTATTCTGTTGGTTTAATACATGCCTCCCCGTAAAAGCATGAAAGAGGTGGGATCAAAAGGTTCAACCATTCGCACTGCTATGGTTTTCGATTCTTTAAAATCACGGAGCAATTTCATTTCATCGTTAAGCAACTTAAATTTTTTTCTGGTGTTAATCAATGGCAAACTTGTAACTTTGCAGATTTTTAACGGATGATAAGCGGGAAACCGACAAGCATCAAGTTATGACCAAAATTCAAACAGTAAGCATCCTGGGTTGCGGATGGTTGGGCTACCCCCTTGCCAGGAACTTGGTCCAAAAGGGGTACTGGGTGAAAGGATCTACCACCAATGTCCATAAACAGGAGAAGCTGGAAAAAGGAGGGATTGAACCGTTTTTGATTGACTTCAATGAGGTAGTCAATGAAAAGCGTCTTCATAAGTTCCTGGATTCAGATTTATTAGTCTTAAATATTCCCCCGAGCAAGGTGCAGGGAGAACAAGGAGATTACGTTGACCGCATCCGGTTAGTAGCCGTAGCGGCTGCCCAGTGCCGAGTCAAAAAGATAATACTGATCAGTTCTACCTCTGTTTACCCAAAAAACAATGCGGAAGTGGACGAAACCACGTTACTCCATCCAAAGAACAAGAATGGAAGGGCCCTTTTAGAGGCTGAAAATGCCTTACATAACCATCCTTATTTTCAAACGACCGTCTTGCGCATGGGTGGTTTAATAGGCTACGACCGCCTTCCTCATAAATTCCTGGCATTTACGGCTAATCCGAAAAATGCGATGGACCGGCTGAATCTCATCCATCGAGATGATGCCATCGGGGCCATTAAGGTCATCATTGAAAAGCAGGTTTGGAATGAAACCTTTAATGTGGTTGCGGATGAACACCCGACTAAGCAGGAATATTATGAACAAGCGGCAGAACTCCTTAATGCTTACCCTCCCGAAATGACAACCGATGAAACCCCTAACTTTAAAATTGTCAAAAATGATAAGATCAAAGAGGCCTTAGGATTTCATTTACAATACCCCGATCCGGTAAGGTTTCTGGAAGTTTCTTTAGCAAGTAAATAAAATGTACGGTTATGAGTGATATCAAAAAGGAACTCAACATTTCAGAGGATGATTACCAGGCTATTCAAAAAATGATTGAAAGTACGGAAAGCCCGGTTGGTATTGATGCCAAAAAAACCCATATTCTTATCCTGAAAAAATTAATTGAAATTGAGGAGCGCCTTTCCCGGCTTGAAAAACAGATGGATAAGGAGTAGGAATTAACCCCATAAATGGTTTCCCATGGTACATAAACCGCTTGCGGAACGCCTAAGGCCTCAAAAATTGGATGATTTTTTAGGCCAGGAACACCTTGTGGGTGAGCAAGCGATTCTCCGGAAAGCCATTCAGCAAAACAACTTACCCTCTTTAATTTTCTGGGGCCCGCCCGGAACCGGGAAAACCACTTTAGCCCATATCATCGCCAATGAGCTGGGCCTTTCCTTTTATGCCTTGAGCGCCATTCAGGCCGGCGTAAAAGATGTACGCCACATCATTGAGATGGCTCGGAAACAAGGGCAAGTGCTACTTTTCATCGATGAGATCCATCGTTTTCACAAAGGGCAACAGGATGCCCTTTTGGCCGCAGTAGAAAAAGGTACCATCATCCTGATCGGAGCTACCACTGAAAATCCCTCTTTTGAAGTCAATTCCGCTCTTTTATCCCGTTGTCAGGTTTATGTGCTTAAGCCCCTTGAAAACAGTGACCTGAAAAATTTGGTAAACCAAGCCCTGGAAAAGGATGAATTCCTTACTAAAAAATCCGTTGAGATCCGGGATTGGGATGCCCTCTTCAGCTTTTCGGGTGGAGATGCCCGGAGACTACTGAATTTACTTGAATTAGGGGTGGAACAAGCCGGTGGGAATACCGCCATTATCACCGATGATCTCGTCATGCAGGTCGCACAAGAAAAAACGGCACTGTATGACAAACAAGGAGACCAACACTATGACCTTGTCTCTGCCTTCATTAAATCCATGCGTGGCAGTGACCCTAATGCAGCCGTTTACTGGATGGCACGCATGATTGAGGGAGGAGAGGATCCGAAATTTATCGCGCGGCGTATGCTTATACTGGCATCCGAAGACGTTGGTAATGCCAATCCCAATGCCATGGTCCTGGCCAATAATTGCTTTCAGGCCATTGATGTCATCGGTATGCCGGAAGCCCGAATCATTCTGTCTCAAACTGCGGTTTATTTAGCCACCTCAGAGAAAAGCAATGCCACCTATGAGGCCATTAATCAAGCGCAGAGCCTGGTCAAACAAACCGGTGATCTACCCGTACCCCTGCATTTAAGGAATGCCCCCACCAATTTGATGAAGGAGCAAGGGTATGGCAAAGGCTATCAATATGCCCACCATTTCGAAGAAAACTTTGTGGAGCAGGAATTCCTGCCGGAAAAAATCAAAGGGAAAAAACTTTATGAACCAGGCTCCAATAGCCGGGAAAAAGATACCCGGAAACGATTGAAAGCTTGGTGGCAAGGTAAGTATGGCTACTAAATCCCATAAGTTTTGAACCCATGCCAATCAGGTAATAGCGCGACCTTAAACCTTAATCGATATTCGGTATTTAAATCGGAACAACCTTTCAAAATATGGTTCTACAATGAATTTTATGGAAATGTTTTTGAGAAGTTTTGATCTA
>CAZJWK010000153.1:0-5207 GCA_964549595.1 uncultured Sphingobacteriales bacterium
CTGATGAATCCCTTAAATTGCCGGCTAAAATGAAAACTTATGGCCTGGATAGGACTTAAGGACATGGAAATCCGGAAAGCCCCTATTGGGTATTATGCAGAAGAAAAAAGGATGGGCAATGATTTTCAGGTCTCCGTTATGGCGGACCTGGATATACCGAATGTGATGGCTGATCATTTAGAAAATACCCTGAATTATGAAACCATTTACGAGGTAGTTCAAACCGTTATGTACCAAGAAATGGACCTGATCGAAGCGGCAGCTTACCGGATTTATGATAACCTCAGGGAGAAAGCCCCGTCATTTAGGCAAATCGAAGTGTGTATAAGAAAATTCAAACCCTTGCAAGTAAAAAGTGGCGGGGATTCGGTTATTGTAATGCGATTCCCGGAATAAGGATAAGGAACAGATGGCATGGATAGAAATTTTAGAGCATTTAATGCTTTGTGCTGGTTTTGCTTAAAAGGCTAAAATGGGTTATATTTGTTCTTTCAAATCCTAAAAAGGTCCCGTGGCCGAGTGGCTTAGGCGGGGGACTGCAAATCCCTATACAGCGGTTCGAATCCGCTCGGGACCTCGTTCACAAAAGCCCTTGCAAATTTTCTTGTAAGGGCTTTTTTAGTGGAAATCGATAAAATGTCACTCCTTTCAAAGCTTTGGTAACTCCAAAGAAATGCATTATAAAGGGCCTTTACCGATCAGGCATATTATTCAAGTAAAAGCGCTTCCCATTTTTCACTTTTAAAGGAATAAAAAGTAATAATCTTATTGATCGATTAGACCGAATTGCCAGAAATGATGACGCATGTGCTTATATTGGAATTGCAGCCAACCCTCAGCATCAAGGGGGCCAAAGACTGGGTGTATGGGCTTTTCCTCCGGATTCGCTTCATGGTAACTAAAAAAGTCCTGAATCTCCTGCTTTAGTTGTGCTTTTGCTGCTTTTAAATCTTTTTTTCTCAGGGCTGGTGCCTCATTTTCAGGCATTACAGGATTTTTGACATGGGGTTGAAAAGGTTGGTCACTAAATAAAAATTCCCGGTATTTGGGCAGTTGGTCTTCAGGAGTAACTTGCTCAGCTTGTGCCTTACCATTAGAAATTCTCCATGAACCTACCAAATGTTCAATCATTGCCTGGGCATTCAGAATTCCCCATTTTGGGGCAGTAAACGGCTCCAAATTATCCAGAAGTGCTGGTACTTCCTGTTTAAAGAAACGTTCTTTTTCTTTCATGAGCAATATTTTAAAAATCCCTAATCTTCACTGTAATGGAAATCCTTCAAATATACGTAAAAAGTCGTACCTCGGTCAACTTCACTTTCCACCTCAACTTTTCCACCAAACGATTCTGCCTGAGATTTGACTATATAAAGTCCCATCCCTTTTCCCGGAATTCCTTCATGGAAACGGTTGTACAATCCGAATAATTTTTCCTGATTCTTCTCAACGTCAAAACCACTTCCATTATCACTAATAACCAGGCAAATAAAATCATCAACCCGTTCGGTCCAAACCTTAATTTTTAATTTCCGCCGGGCTGAGCGATATTTTAAGGCATTGGAAATAAGATTCTGTAGAATGCTCTCCAGAAAACTTCTCAAGTAAAAAATCTTGGGCGCTTGAGAAAAATCAGCATCTATTTCAGGTTCGACTTCTGAGATTTCTTTGCTCAGATTACCTTTCACCTTATCCAATAATTTTTGAAAAGCTATTTCTTCCTTAGGGTTGCTTAATTCTTTTTTCTTGGCTACAATATCAACCAAATCATTCAGGGTTTCATCGATTTGTTCCACTGATTGATGGAGTTTTTGAAATACATAGCGGTTGTTATTATCTTTTAATTCCGTAGCATCAAAAAGTTGAATCAAGCTTTTTAGGTTAACCACCGGTGAACGTAAATTATGGGAAGTTACGTAAGCAAATTGTTCTAATTCTGCATTGGAACGCAATAATTCCTGGGTTCGTTTTTTCAGGTCTTCTTCTACCTTTTTCCTTTGGGAAATATCTACATAAATGCCGAAAATACTAATTGTTTCCTCCTCATGCTCATAATAAACAGGTACCCCGTAAATTAATACAGGTACAGGATTGCCTTGCTTATCCGTTCTAACCGTTTCGAGGTATTTCACTTCCCCTTTCATGGTCTGATAGGAAATATCACTGGCCTCCTCCTCATATCCTCCGGGAACAATCAAACCATCAAGTTTACTATCCTTCACCTCATCAGACCGGTAGCCAAAAATGTGCTCAAATCCTTTATTGGCCATATGAATACGGTAATCCTTATCCAGCATCACAATGCCTACTGGCGCATTATCAAACAACTGGCGGAAAAGAGCCACATTTTTTTCCAGGGATTGCCATATGGATTTTTGTTCGGTTATGTCTTCAATTACTCCTAAAACTTGATGAACCCTTCCTTGTTTATCCCTTTTAAAAACCGTGTCCTTATTTCTTAACCAAACCCAGTGACCATCCTTATGTTTTACCCGGTATTCAAGAATATTCGCTTCTTTATCACCCATTTCCAGGTTTTCTTGATGATGCTGCCGGATAGCTGGAATATCATCCGGGTGAGAAAGGCTTCGGGGATTTTTCTCAATTTCCTTTATTTCTTCCGGTGAATAGCCCAATTCGTCAATCATGCGTCTATTAAAATAAACCGTATCCCATTTTTCATAATCAAAAATGTGAATAATCAGCGGAGAATGATAAGCAACATTTTCTATAAAGCGCTCGTTTTCGAGGAGTTCTTGCTCAGCCTGTTTCCGTTCCGTAATATCCTGTATCGTGCTAAGAATCTGAACAACGTTTCCCTCTTCATCCCTTTTAAAAGGGGTATCCGCTCCCAGTAACCATTTGTAATCTCCTGCTTTGGTTTTCATTCGGAATTCAACCTGGTTAATTTCTCCGTCTTTTAAACTCTTATTTTTAGAAATAACTTTTTCAAAATTGTTTGCTTCATCCGGATGAAAAAGGTCAAAAACACCGTTTTCAAATTTATTTTGTATTTCTTCAAAGGAGTAACCAAGTAAATCTTTCACACGACCATTGATATAAACAAATTCCTGAGTCTGATAGTCAAATACATGAATAAGGTTGGGGGAATTTTCAGTTACCTTCTGAATAAAATGCTGTTTTTCCCTAAGCGCTTTTTCAGTTTCCTTTTCAGTAGTAATTTCCTGGATAGTACCACCAATTTTTACCACCTTTCCTTCCTCGTAATAAGGTTTTCCTAAAACCCTAACCCACTTTTCTTCATCATTCTGAGGCTGAAATTTTAAGTCCAGATTGAAGCTTTCTCCTTTATTAACCAGATCATTAAATGCTTGCCACAATACCGGTTGATGTTCTTCATGGAAAAAAGCAATGGTCTCGTCCACACTTAACTCGCTATCAGAAGGAATCTGAAAAATATCAAAAACCTTCTTTGTAACAAGAAAAGATTCCTGGTAAAGGTCGTAAGTCCAGCCCCCAACTTTAGCAATTTCCTGGGTCTCTTCCAGCAAATACTTTAATCCTTGTTCATAGGTTACATCCCTTTGAACGCCCAGGTAATAACAGGTTTCTTGTTGAGCATTTTTTAAAGGGACTATTTGCCATTGGATGGTAAACTCAGTGCCATCTTTTTTGTAATTGACAGTTCTACCGTAAAAATCCTCCTCATTCCTTAATTTTTGTTTGAGGTCCTTTAGCACTGATTGCTCGGTCTTAGGGCCCTGAAGAATTCTGGGGGTTTTACCTATGACTTCATGGGGTTCATAGCCTGTCATATACTCAAATCCTTTATTGACATGAAGTATCTGAGGACCCGGATATTCCAGTTGCGTATCGGTAATGATTAAAGCATCCCAGGTTTCGTCAAATAATTGAGAAAGTATTTGAAAATCCTCCAAAACTCCACCATTTAGGAACACCTGTGGATCAACCGTCAGATGCCCCCCTTTAAATTCATTATCAACTATACTTAGTTGGAGCCTGAAATGAATGCTTTTTCCCCCAATTTTCTCCGGTTTGAAATAACCCTTTAATACTTGCCCTTGGTAAGCATTAGGGAAATTGAGGAAATCCTCGGTAAATACCTGGTTAAGAGCAATAAAATCCAATAGGGGATAACCAATGCATTGCGAATCCTCTAACCCGGTATAACGCTTTAGAGATTCGTTTAAAAAAGTTATCCGGGTATCACCATCAAAAATAAGCAGGCCCTCGTTCCTGGCATTTAAAACATCCTGTACCAGATCCCCATTCAAGTTTTCACCACTAATGCCCCTAACCATTATTAACTCCACTACATTTTAGGCTTCCAATTTTAACCATTTTAAACCATTTCAGCGTTAGATTCATGAGAATGCACCGGCAATAGACCAGACTTTCCACTGCCTAAATGGCTAACATCAGAACAACCAGATTTATAAACTTAAAGGAGCGTATGAGCAAGTGAATTAAAATACTAACCATAGATAACTGAAAATCAAGCTACGTTAATATTTAGCGTTAAAAATTTTCTTGACTAAAATCCTTCAATGCCAAATGGAAAGTGGTTCCCTTTCCCTCCTTGCTCTCTATATCAATCTTTCCGCCTAAAGACACTACCTGGCTTTTTATAATGTATAATCCCATTCCTTTCCCCGATTGTTGGGTATGAAAACGTTTATAGAGGTCAAAAATTTTATCCCCGTGTTTTTCCAGATCTATTCCCATACCGTTATCACTAAAGGTTAAATGAATAAAGCCTTTTTCAGGCTTAGTGGAAATTTCAATTTTTGGCTTACGATCTGGTGAACGGTATTTAAGGGCATTGGACAATAAATTTTGCAATATACTTTCCAGGAAACTTCGGATATAGGAAATTTCAGGGGCGGCAGAGAAGTCTGCTTCTATTTCCGCTTCACTTTCCTCCAATTGCTTACTTAAATAGTTTTTAACCTTTTCCAGCAATTCCCGGAAATTAATTTGCTCTTTAGGCTGACTTAGTTCTTCCTTTTTTCTCACGATTTCCACTAAGTCGTCAAGGGTGCCATTCAACTGGTCAATGGATTTTTTAATCTTTCCGAAAACAAATTGATTTTCGGTATCTGCTAATTCCTTTTCGTTAAATATTTCAATAAGGCTTTGCAGGTTTATCACCGGAGAACGCAGATTATGGGATGTTACATAAGCAAATTGTTCCAACTCAGCATTTGATCGCAGGAGCTCATTGGTTT
>CAZJWK010000154.1:0-5065 GCA_964549595.1 uncultured Sphingobacteriales bacterium
ATCACCATAATTAAAATGACAATAGGGCCATTTAACCATTAGCAAGCATTAAGCCGCCAAGTTTATTTCAGATCCTAAGCAACAATTATCATACGTTTGTCTACTGTAATTTGGTTATGTTAACTATTGGCCTTTAGCTTTTGACCATTGGCAACAATTTTTATGGTTTTAAAAAAAATGCTTCAAGGATGAATTGGCTTAGGCGATAAGAAGTACCAATACTGTTTCAAAAATGATGATCTGTATATCTTTTATTAAAAGGTGAATTATTGAATTACCAAAAAGGCATAAACGTAGCCGGTCGTGATCTTTACTATTCTTCATTAAAGCTTTTAAGACTTCCGGATGGTGTGGCGCTTATTTCTTGTAACTTTTTTAAAATCGGAACGAAGCTGTACCTATAGCGTCAGTAAAAGTAACCAACACTCCTGGCCTTGATGATCTAAATAGAGTAAAGCATGGCACGGTTTCAGAATTGTTAGGTTGGCTCTAAAAGCGATCTATATATTTTCAAGAAAATTGCGCCTCAAAATAAAGGATGATTTAACCCAAAAAATAAAAGGTCAATTCATAATAAGTTCGTTAATTCATTTAGTTTTTTACTTTGTACCACCCATTAAGCTTCTCAACAAGATTTTGGATTGTGATGGGCTTTACTAAGTAATCATCCATGCCTTCCTGTAAGTATCTTTCACAGTCACTTTTCATTGCATTGGCCGTCATGGCTATAATAAAAGGGATTTGATCTGGTTCCATTTTGGCTTTTATATGTTTGGTAGCTTCTATGCCGTCCATCTCAGGCATTTGAACATCCATTAGCACAAGATCAAAATTTCCCTGAATTACCTTATCCAAAGCTTCCCGACCGTTTTTAGAAAGTTCGGGTTCATAACCGAGTTTGGTTAAATGCTTCATAGCTACCTTTTGGTTCATTTCATTGTCTTCTACCAACAAGATGTTCATTGGCTGGCTTTGGGCCATGGTGCTATCATAGTTCGGTTCTGTTTCAATGGTCTGTTCCTTATGGGTGCCTTCGTAAAGGTAATTTTCAATTGTACGCCATAAATTATTTGGTTTTATGGGTTTTTTAATTACATCATCCGATCCGTCTGTTTGATTATTTGCCATGGAAGGATTATAAGAAAGCTTGACCCAATAATTCTTACCTTTGCTTTGCTTATGATATTGACCTATTAAATCAGATAATTCCTCTTTTATTGCTGTTTCATCCCAGAAAATAAAGTGATATTTTAGACATTCTTCAATACCAGGCAAGTCGCTATTTGAAGAGATGGTTTTTTCATTTACGGAAATGGATGCTTTATAAAGGTAATTTTTGATCGCATAGGTTGAAATCGTATTGTTAGATAAAACCAAAGCTCGGAGGTGTGTATTAAAATCCGCAATGTGGAGCTCTTGGTCAAAAGACGCAGGGGCCGTAATGGTATTAATGGTAAAGTAAAATTTAGTGCCCTTTTGGTATTCACTTACAAAATCTATTTTACCTCCCATTTGCTCAACAAGGTTTTTGCAAATAGCCAATCCAAGGCCTGTACCTCCATATTTCCTGGTTGTTGATGCATCTATCTGTGAAAAATTCTGAAACAATTTATCAAAATTCTTTTCTTCAATCCCAAGCCCCGTATCCTGAAGCGCAAAATATAGTTGGCAGTTCTGATTTGGGTTAAGTTGCCGGTTTTCATTTAATTTTACCTCCAGAAAAACTTCGCCTTTTTCTGTAAACTTCAAGGCATTGCTTAGTAAATTGGTAAGAATTTGTTTTAGCCTTGTTTCATCACCTATTATAGATTCCGGAACGTTGGTTTCCATCCAATAACCAATATCCAATTGTTTATCAGCGGCTTTGGGCGCAAATATCTCGAATACATCTTCAATTACAAATCTTAGGTTGAAAGGCCGGTTTTCCAACATCATTTTACCCGACTCAATTTTCGAGATGTCGAGGATGTCATTCAGGATTTCCAAAAGGTTTTGACCGCTTTTCTGAATTGTTTGAATGTAATCTTTTTGCTCTTTGGTAGGCCGGGTATCCATCAACAGGTCAGACATTCCGATAACGGCATTCATGGGCGTACGGATTTCATGACTCATGGAAGCCAGGAAATTTGATTTGGCTTTAGTTGCTTCTTCAGCCTCATCCTTAGTTTTTTCCAATTCTTCGTTCATTTGCTTTAAATCCTCTGTTCTTTTAGAAACTTCTTTTTCAAGCACAAGTTTTTGTTTTTTAACAGACTGTAGCCGCCAGAAGTATATAAATCCTATGAGCCCTATGATGCTACCAAACACCGACACATAAAACCAATTTGTTTGCCAGAAAGGAGGAACAATGTTCACTTCGATCGAGATGCCTTCTTCATTCCATACGCCATCATTGTTGGAAGCTTTAATGCGCAGGGTATAAGATCCTGGATCAAGGTTGGTAAAGGAAATGTGCCTGCGATTGCCCAAATGTACCCAATCGTCATTGAAGCCTTTGAGTTTATAGGCATATTGATTTTTGGAAGGATCTTGGTAATCGAGGGCGGCAAATTGTAAGGTGAAAACGTTCGATTTAAAAGGAATATCAATGGATTCAATCTGAGCAATTGGTTTTTCAAGGTCTACTGATTCGCCCATTTTTTTAAAACCGGTTAAAACGATTGGAGGTACGTAATCATTTTTGTGAATCTGAGATGGATAAAATGAATTCAAACCATTAATGCCTCCGAAAAAAAGCTCACCATCGCTGGCTTTGTAAAATGCCCCCGAATTAAACTCATTAGATTGAAGGCCATCCCCGGCTTTGTAATTAGTAAATGTTTCGCTTTGCGGATCTAGCCTGGCCAATCCATTGTTGGTACTCAGCCAAAGATGGCCTTGCTTGTCTTGCAGGATGCCGTATACTACATTATTGGGTAAACCTTGATCTTCTGTATAATGCTTATAATGATCGGGGTTGTTCTGGCTGTCAAGGTGTATTTTACTAACACCTCCGCCACTGGTTCCCATCCATACCGTATGCTTATTGGTTTGTATAAATGAATTTATCTTTAGATTTAGTAGCCCTGTAGAGTCCCCGGTTAAATTGTTGTATTTTGTATATTGATGGGTGATGGGATCAAAAATTATATAACCATCTTTTGTGGCAATCCATATTCGGTCCCACTCGTCTTTCATCAGGTACCGTATGTTTCTGGATGCCCGGTTGCTTAATTGATCCAGGAATAATTTAAAATTGCCGGTTTCCGGATTAAAACGGTTAAGGCCAAAACCTGAAGCAAGCCAAAGAAATCCTTTAGGTCCTTCCTGAATGTCAAAAACGAATTTGGTGGTTTTGGAGTGCGCTTCTTGATTACGGTCGTAGTTTATGAAGTTATTGGTTCTCTGTTTGTAGCGATACAAACCTCCACCCTCGCTACCAACCCATAAACGCTTTTTGCGATCCTCGTATAAAGAATAGATATTTTTATTGTAATGCTTTTTTGAGTCCTTTATAAACGGCAATGAAGTGACTTGGTCCGTTTCGGGATTGTATTTATCAAGGCCGGAATAAGAACCAATCCAAAAGTTGCCTTGATTGTCTTCCAGGATGGCTCGGGTGCTTTTGTTGAGGTACCCGTTTTTTTCAGTTGGAATGTTTGCGTAATATTTGAATTTCTTATCAAGCGAAAACCAATTAAGCCCTTTCCCTTTGGTTCCAAGCCAAAAAATGCCTGATTTGTCTTTGTAAATCTTATTGATTGCATTTGAGCTAATGGAAGTGGATTTACCGGGTTTGTTCTTATAGGAGGTAAAATTTTCGGTTTTTGTATTTAAATGGATCAATCCTCTGTTTAAAGTAGCTACCCAAATATGGCGGGAAGATTGGATGTAAATACTATTGACATCGGTTCTTCCGGAACTTTGGGGTGGTTTAAAGTAAGAGCGAATGCCATTTGATTCGTTTTTTAGTTTGATTTGATACATCCCATCTTCCGAAGCTGCGAAGAGCACACTATCACTCATGAAGTTTAATTCTGTAATGTCATCTTCCGGTAATTTTTTTGACCCATTTGTTTTGGGGGAAAAATGATCGATCAATTTACCGTCTGAAGGGTTGAAAGCAATAATGCCAGTGTTGTTACTTGCGACCCATAAGTAGCCATTGGGGCCATTAACGATGTCATTAACCAGCGCATTTAAGTGATCCTTATTTCTTGTTAATTCATTAATGATATTGCTTCGCTTATATTTTTTACTTTCGGGGTTAAGTTTGTAGATCAAGCCATTCTGACTTCCAACCCACAGGTAGCCTTTATCATCTTCACTTATGGCTGTTACTAGTTGATTGTGAATGTTATTATCCGCTTTGGGCAAGGGATAATTTTTAAAATTGCCGGTCGCTTTATTGTAACAGGACAGTCCCCCATTTTGAAGTCCAATCCAAATACGGTTTTTTGAATCCTCAAATAAGGTTTTTATGGCATTGCTGGGCAATGAGGTGCTATCACCGTGTTTATTCCTGTAATGAATGAATTCATAACCATTGTATTTGTTGAGCCCGTCTAAAGTTCCAAACCACATAAAACCAGCTTCATCCTGTAAAATAGCTGTTACTGAACTCTGGGAAAGCCCTTCTTTTATGGAAATGGTATTGAAGCTAATGTTCTTGATTTCTCCAGTAGCTTTAAGCAAGTAAGGCAAAAAGAATAATAAAATTACCATGAATCTTATACTACCACTAGCCATCAAAACAAGCCTTGTTAATTTCAAATTAAAGTTAAAAGATTTTGACCAAATCAGGAAATTGCAACCAAAGTTAGCCCTTTGAAAGGGGGGTAAGATTTAAGGTGCTTCTCACACATGCGTGTCTAAGCTATTAAATTTGGGTTTAAAAAGAAGTTATGTTCACGAGTTTACGCTACCACGGGTTTGGTTTAAGGACCAAGAGTATTTAAAGTCTGAATATGAGAAAGGATGTGTTATTTTTCATATCCATACTAAGCCTTCCAACTTGTTTTGTAGTGTATGTCACTGCTGTCCAAAACTAGCTGATAATTGACTTAAAACTGCCTTTTTGCGCTCA
>CAZJWK010000155.1:0-5043 GCA_964549595.1 uncultured Sphingobacteriales bacterium
AAACCCTGTTAGTTCTCTTGCCTTTGGCCTTATCCTGCATTCGGTGGTAATTATTTTTGGATAGGCGTGGCACGGTTGCAAAAGGGGCATTAAGCTTCTAAGCAATAATCATGGTTTAACCGTGCCACGCCTCTAGTACTTTTATTCTTATTGAGGGGACGGTTTATGAAGAACTAATAAATAAAGGAATTATTGGCTTTCCGGCTGATCGGTTTAAAACCTTAAAAGAAGCTTCCAAGGAGCAACTGAAACAGGTGCAACTCCGCTTAAATGGGTATGCCCTAAGATGGGAGGAGCTTGATGCGGACATTACCGTGCCAGGTATTGTAGCCGGGAATTTTCAGTTGTAGGGAAGTTTTGAAAATAGTGATACAGCCATTTGAATCTTTTTAAATCGCCAAATGATGGAAAGAAAGCAAAAATAATTTGATGCTGTTCAATATGTAACAGTGGAAGTTTTCCCCATTCTGGTGTAATTATTCATAAATGCTGTAACCAAGAAATCAGCAAACCTTAAATTAGCATCTTCACTGAAGTAAGCATTAAATATTTTTTAACTGGGCAAAACAGCAAAACAAATAAAAGCCAATGCCTGAATTGAGCAGGTTTTACGGAATAGTTGTCAGGATGTTCTTCAAAGATCACAATCCTCCACACATCCATATAGAATACCAGGATTACGAAGCCATTATTCATATTGACAGTGGCTTAGTTCAAGGTAAAATGCCGAGAAGAGCCTTAAACCTTGTATTCGAATGGCTGGATTTACACAGAGAAGAATTGCTTGAGAATTGGGAACTAGCCCAAAACCAAGAACCGTTATACAAGATTGAACCGCTTAAATAAACTGTTATGCTCATAAAAGTAACAACAGCAAAATACGTACAGGATTACCAAGTTGATTTGACTTTTAATGACGGGACCCAAGCGGTTGTAGATCTGAAAGACTCTCTTAATGGCTCTGTTTTTGAACCCCTGAAAAAACTAGAGAACTTTAAAAAATTCAAGCTGAATCGCTGGACTATTGAATGGGAGAATGGAGCCGATCTGGCACCGGAATACTTGTACGAGCTGGCCAAAAACCAAAACCAGGAAAAGAAGGGTGCTTAGTTATTCAGTGGAATAATTAAAGTTCACTCCTTATCGAAATCGTGAAAAAAGAGGGGATTGAGATTGGGGTTTAGTGTTGTTCATCGAATGAGGCTTCACTGTTCCAGAAATTGCAGCCGGGAAATTTCAGTTATGGGAAGATTTTAAAATTAGGACTGGAGCCTTCTGAATCATGTTAAAATCCACAAATGATGGGTAGAAAGCAAAAATAATTTGATGCTGTTCAACATGTGGGGGAAATTCGGGAAAAATTAAGCTAAAAGTGTTGGCAAAACCCGGAAGTGCTGAAACAGGATATGTAAGCCATTAGGGAAAAGTACCGGTTCAAAAAACAGGAAGATGAAGGTAAAGGAAGCTGATCCCGCTACTTAATCGAAGATAATTAAAGTAACAAATGCCCGCTATCTGAGTGATTTCCAAATCAGAATCTAATTCAATGATAGTATTTGTCAAACTGTGGATTTCAAACCTTTTTTAAGTAACAGTCATTACCCGGGAACCTTAAAATACCTGGATATTACCATAACTAAAATTTTTTCCTAAATCCTCAAATGCTTCCCGAACCTGTTTTAAATCTGCCTGCTTATAAAGCCAAATCGCCTTGCTGCTTATACGGGCCATAAGCCCAATATAGCGTAAGGGCATTTCCTTTCGATGCATTTTTGATTAGGATTCCACTGATTTTTGGTTCCTTTCAGGACAGGCATTCGCCATCAAGGGCCGGATCCATGTTAGGCACCTGTTCCTGATGGTTTCTGTTGAAGGGTAAGGCCATTTCAAAGGGAGGTCGTATATTTGATTCCTTTAGAACGTAATTGTTTTTGCTTGACCATGAATAACGTGGAGTTTAACAACATTCAGCAATACCTCAGCGCTTTAGCAGAAAGCTTCCTTAATACCCTTCCTAAAATTGCCGGAGCTGCCATCTTAATCCTTATTGGGTGGTTGGTAGCGGTTTTGGTCAGGTTCTTGTTGAAAAGGTTGCTCAAATCCACCAACCGGCTCCTTTTTCGCCATTCAAGATGGAAGAAGTTGCAACAACTGGACTTTGAGGGGACGCTACTTAAACTCATACCAGATGTGGTTTACTGGTTTCTGGTGTTGTTTTTCATCATAGGGGCTGCCGATATCCTTGGGCTGGAGGTGTTTAACCAATGGCTCAATAAGCTCATTGCATTTTTCCCTTACTTGTTTTTAGCGTTCATCATTGTGCTGGTGGGCATCGGAATCGGGCAGATACTCCGCAATTTGTGGGTGCGAAGTGGTGTTTTGGTCTATTTGCCTTACGGGTCCGCCTTAGGTACTGCGTTACAGGTCATGATCGTACTTATCAGCATCATTGTGGCCTTGAATACGCTCGGCATTCATTTGGGGTTTCTAACCATGCTGTTTGCGGTATTGTTAGCCGGCTTGTTGCTGACCACCGCCCTGGCCTTTGGGTTAGGCTCCCGGAATATGGTGAGCAATATCATTGCGGGTCACTTTGCCGGGAAGATTTACCAAGCAGGACACCATGTGGAGATAGACGAGGTAAAGGGTACGATTTTAAAGATTGAGTCCGGCTTTGTGGTCATTGAAACCCAGGAGGGGGAAGTAGCCATTCCTGCTGCTACGTTTATTGAAAAGCAATCTAAAAAACTAACCTGACATCATGGAAGCTATACAGGAACTTTCGCTGTCATTCCTTGCTAAGTATCCCGAAGAGGCAGCGGTTTCACTTGAAAAATTACCGCCCAATGAGGCGGTTAAATTCCTCCAGGACACCGGTAAGGAAAAAGCCGGGGAGGTTTTGGTATACCTTTCGCCTGAAAAAGCCCGGCAGGTATTTGAAAAGCTTGGGGCCAAATTGCAGACCGGCATTGTAGGATATATGCCTGTAAAACACGGGGCATTGCTCTTGAGAAAGGTTCATAGTAAGGAGCAATCCGAAATTATAAGCGGGCTTTCCCGGGATCTGCAAAAACAACTCAACTTGCTCCTTCACTACGAAAAAGGCACAGCAGGGGCTGCTATGGATCCCAATCCACTGGTTTTCATGGAAGATCAACCCTTATCTGATTGTATAGAACGGGTCAAAACGTACCCGGCATTCCGGCCGCTTTTCTATTTCTATATCCTTGACCGTAAGGGAAGTGTAACTGGGCAATGCAATCTGCATGACCTTTTAAAGCATAAGGAGCATCACCTTCCCATAGGGCAAATCAAAAAACCGGTCGCCTTTTTAGTGTCCGGGCATTCTGAGATCAAGCACCTGGTGGACAATGAAGAATTGGCCAGATATGGCTCCTTGCCGGTTATTGATGAATCGGGGCTGTTCATTGGCGTCATTTACCAAAACACTTTGGTGGACGAAAATGACGGTTCTCAGGAAGGTGCATTCAATGCCACAGCCAATGCTTTGGGGGAAGTATTTTCATTGGGACTATTCGGGGTTTTTCAGTCCTTTAACAGTCAAAAATTTATCAAGTAGCCTTATGAAGCCTGCCTCTAAAATCGCGTAATACAAACAAACCATGGCCGCAATACCTGATAACGTACACATTCACCTGATGGAAGAGTACTTCCAATCCCACCCGGAAGAGGTTGTCCGTTACCTTGAAGAATGCCAGGTTGATGAAGCTTATGAGATAGTGAAAAGGATCAGTCCGGCCCATTACCGGAATTTGTTTGCCCGGCTGAATGCATTTACCGCTGTTCACCTCTTTGAACAAATGGATGAAGCTATGGCGGTAAAGGTGTTTGAGCAGGTAGAACCTGAAAAGCTGGCTTTGATTACCGCTTCCCTTTCCGAGGCAGAGTATAACAGACTGGCTCAATTCATTCCGGACGACACCATCCAGTTGGTAGAAGACCTGATGAAGTATGAACCGGGTACGGCTGGGAACATCATGGATACCAAAGTTCTGGGCTTTCATGAATACACCACAACCGGCCAGGCTTTAGAACAAATCAGGGCCGAACGCCTTAAAAACATTTACCATGTGTACCTGATTGATCAAAATGGGGTTTTGGAAGGCAGTGTATCCCTTCAGGCCCTGGCATTGGCTCCGCCAGGCACCACCATAGGGGAGATTGCTCATCGCAAGGTTTTTAGCATCAAAGCCGTGGAATTGGCTACCGAAGTGGTGCAGATGTGTGAGGAGTATCACCTCTCTAACCTGCCGGTGGTGGATTATGAAGACAAATTGATCGGGGTGATCCGCTACAGCTCCCTTGTTAATGTAGCTCATCAGGATGCCGTGGAAAACATGCAATCCATGGTAGGGGCCAGCCCCAGTGAACGTTCCTTATCCCCGGTTTCCTTTGCTGTCAAAAAACGGCTTCCATGGCTACAGATTAACCTTTTGACCTCCTTTCTGGCGGCAGCCGTAGTGGGCATCTTTGAGGGTACTATCAATGAGATCACCGCATTGGCCGTGCTATTACCGGTCGTAGCCGGGCAAAGCGGAAATACGGGTGCACAAGCATTGGCGGTTACACTCCGGGGATTAAGTTTAAGAGAGATCCGTATTCAGCATTGGTGGCCGATTTTAAGGAAGGAAGTAGGCACCGGCTTTTTAAACGGCTTGGCCGTAGCCATTGTGGCCATGATCGGGGTTTGGTTCTGGAGTGGCTCCCCGGCGCTTTGCGGGGTCATTGGCTTATCCATGACCATATCGATGTGCATAGCCGGGGGTTCCGGAGCATTGGTACCGATCATCCTGAAATCCCTTAAGCAGGACCCGGCCCAGTCCTCATCCATCATTATTACCACCGTAACCGATGTAACGGGCTTTTTCAGTTTTTTAAGCCTGGCCACGCTGTTTATAGAATACCTGGTATAACGAGGGCTTTTTTGGGTATAAACTGTTTCTGAACTGGATGCTAACTGAGCCAAAAGAAGGCAAATTGCAAATCTGCTAAGAAAAAGGGGAGTATCAAAACCGAAAAATC
>CAZJWK010000156.1:0-4887 GCA_964549595.1 uncultured Sphingobacteriales bacterium
ATTATTAGATCAAAACTTCTCAAAAACATTTCCATAAAATTCATTGTAGAACCTAAGGATTTTTTGGTTATAAAATAATGGGCTATTCATTAATATTATAATTTTGAGCGTCAAAAATTTGTAATTACCTTTCAACCGATAGCATTAAAAGCTATTGAGCAAATCCGAAGTATGAGAAAGACACTGAATTATGCCAGTGAAGAAGGTTCAAGGTTAAGGGCTATTTTTGAAAATGTTTCAGAAGGGATCATTACCATTGATGAAAATGGCATTGTAGAAAGCGTTAACCCTTCCGCTGCCAATCTTTTCGGTTACGCCAAAGAAGAAATTATCGGCCGGAATGTTTCGATGCTCATGCCCGAGCCCTACCGCAGCGAACATGATCAATACCTTGAGAACTACAAGCAAACCGGTGAAGCTAAAATAATTGGAATCGGCCGGGAAATTCTCGGTCTTAAGAAAGACGGTACCATTTTTCCTTTCCATTTAAGCGTTAGTGAGGTTATTTTACCGGAAAGGCGTATTTTTACCGGAATTCTTTTCGACTTAACCCGGCAGCGGCAAAATGAAAAACAATTGGAAAATTATGCCAGTGCCCTGGAAAAAAGTAATCAGGAATTACAGAATTTCGTCTATGTAGCTTCCCATGATCTTCAGGAGCCTTTAAGGAAAATCCAGACATTCGGAGACCGCCTCTTCCAAAATGAGAAAGCCAATCTAAGTGAAAAAGGTCAGGATTACCTTAGCCGTATCGTGAACGCAGCCGAGCGAATGCAAGACCTCATAAACGGCCTTTTAAGTTTATCACGTGTGGAAACGGAGGCAAAGGAATTTGATTCGGTAGACCTTAACCAAGTTTTGAAAGGGGTTCTTAATGACCTGGAAGTAGCCATTCAGCGATCCGGAACTACCATTGAAACCGGTAATTTACCCATAATTGAGGCGGAAAGTTTCCAAATGCGCCAACTTTTTCAGAACCTTATTGCCAATGCATTAAAGTTTCGTTCTCCTGAACGTCAACCTGTGGTCAAGGTTCACTGCACTTACCTTCAAGCAAACAAGCCTGCAGAACAACCTGAAAAGGCCGATCAAGTTTCAATAAGAGTGGAGGACAATGGTATGGGATTTGACCAAAAGTTTCAAAAACAGGTTTTTGAAATTTTTAAAAAACTCAATAGCTCAAAGGAAAAAGGAACCGGGATAGGTCTGGCCATCTGCCAAAAAATTACCGATCGTCATAATGGCCAAATCACCGTCAACAGTAAAATTGGTGAAGGAACGACTTTTTTTGTAAATTTACCGATTACACAGCAATAGTTCTCACCCTTTACTAAAAAAGGGTTAAAAAAGTGCCCATGGAAAACGGAAACCATCAGAAACAACTCATGCTGCTTTATGCCGAGGATGACCCGGAAGATCAAATGCTTATGAAAGAAGCACTTGAGCAAGCGGGTATAACCGACCAATTGAAAATAGTAGAAGATGGAGAATCACTTATAAATTACCTATACAATAAGGGTAATTACTATGATTCTTACGCAAACCCCAGCCCGGATTTAATCCTGCTTGATTTGAATCTGCCCAAAAAAGATGGTCGTAAGGTCCTTAAAGAAATAAAGCAAGACCCTGAATTGAAAAAGATACCGGTTATTGCAATGACTACTTCCTGTGATGGGGATGACATTCAAAATACTTACGTATTCGGGGCAAATTCCTATATCAAAAAACCGGTTGGTTTTCAGTCTCTTGTAGAAGTGATGCGATCACTCAAGGATTTTTGGTCCATCGTGGAATTACCGGACCATAAAAATATATCCTCCTGATGGAGCAAAATCCATATCATATCTTGCTGATTGAAGATGATGAAGAGGATTACATCATTATCAAGGATTTATTAGCAGACCTACCGAAAAATCCTTATCGCCTGCACTGGGTAAATACTATCGGAAAAGGGCGAAAAGCCATTCAAAGCAACCATTATGATGCCTACCTCGTTGATTATTTATTCGATAAGGGTGACGGTCTGGATCTTATCCGGGAAGCCGATACTTCCCTAAAAGCCAAAGCTCCTTTTATCTTCTTAACCGGAAAGGGATCTATAGAAATTGACCGAACTGCCATGGAAGCCGGTGCTGCTGATTACCTCGTTAAAAGCATGCTAACCCCCTATTCCCTGGATCGAGCGCTAAGGTACAATATTCGCCACATTCAAAATTTAAAAGAAATACGGGAGCTCAATAAAAACCTGGAAGCCAAGGTAGAAGAAAGAACCAAGGAGTTGGCCGAATCTTTAGAGAAGGAAAAGGAGTTGAGTGAAATGAAATCCCGCTTTGTTTCCATGGCTTCTCATGAATTTCGAACACCGTTGAGTACGATTCTATCTTCTGTCTCTCTGATCGAAAAACACAACCAAAAAGATACGGGCAATGAAAAAATTTCAAAGCATGCGGAGCGGATTCAATCGGCCGTAAACCACCTGAATGATATCCTGAATGATTTCCTTTCTTTGGAAAAATTAGAAGAAGGAGCCATTCAACCCCATATTAACAGTTTTGATGTAAAAATGCTTGCTCAAGGGCTTATCGAAGACATGCAAGGAATTACCAAAAACAAGCAAACCATAAATCATCAACACTTTGGTAACAAAACCTATATTAAATCCGATAAGCAACTCCTGCGCAATGTGATTAACAATTTACTCTCCAATGCCATTAAATATTCTCCTGAAAATTCAAAGATCGGGCTTATCACAGATATGGAATCAGGAGATGGCCTGAAAATCAGTGTGAAAGATGAGGGCATTGGTATACCGGAAGAGGAGCAAAAAAACCTGTTCACCCGCTTTTTCAGGGCTAAAAATGTCATGTATTACCAGGGTACCGGTTTGGGCCTGAACATTGTCCAAAAATATGTCAAACTTTTAGATGGAACCATAGCATTCAATAGCAAAGAAAACCAGGGAACTACGATCCATGTCTGGATCCCCCAAAATCACTGACTATGACTAAAATTCTGCTTATCGAAGACAACCGGGAAATGCTTGAAAACACGGAAGAAATCCTGGAATTGGCCGATTATGAAGTGGTGACTGCTGCCAACGGGAAAGCAGGTGTCGATTTAGCCAGGCAAAAAAAACCGGATTTAATTATATCGGACATTATGATGCCGGAACTGGATGGGTACGGGGTTCTTTCCCTTTTAGCTAATAATCCTGAAACAGCATCTATTCCTTTCATTTTCCTTACAGCCAAAACAGAAAGGAAGGATCTTCGCAAAGGCATGAGTATGGGAGCTGATGACTACTTAACCAAGCCTTTCCAGGAGTCCGAGTTATTAGAGGCTGTACAGACACGGCTTAAGAAGAATCAGATTCTTCAGGAGCAATTCGACAACACAGAAGAGGGCCTGAATCATTTCATTAGTGAGGCTAAAGCCAATTCAGACCTCGAAAACCTGACAGCCGATAAACAGGTCAAAACCTACCATAAAAAAGACCCCATTTTCTGGGAGGATGATTACCCCAACTGGGTATACCTTATTCATTCGGGGAAAATCAAAACCTTCAAAACCAATGAGGATGCCAAGGATTATATAACTGGGATTCACCAGGCCGGTGATTTCATCGGCTACTTGGGTATCATGCAGGATACCAATTACACAGAGTCTGCCATTGCCCTGGAAAATTCGGAGCTGGTCCGCATCCCAAAGGATGAATTTCTCTCCTTACTGCATACCAATAAAGATGTTTCTTACAAATTCCTTCAGATGCTTTCCAATAACCTTTCCGAAAAAGAAAACCAACTGCTGAGTATTGCTTATGACACGGTGAGGAGACGTGTTGCTGAAACGTTGCTAAAACTTAAGGAACAATACCAGGAAGAAGACAACGGCAATTTTTCAGTGCCTTTAACACGGGAAGAACTGGCTGGTATGGTTGGCACAGCCAAGGAATCGGTCATCCGGATACTGACCGAATTCAAAGAGGACAGCCTGATAGACATCAAAGGCCGGAAAATTACCCTTCTGGATGAGAAGCGATTGACAAAAATGGGGTTTTGAAGGATAGCAAAACTGCAACAAGTATTATTTAGCCTCCGGTGTGGATAGACAAAATTTAAACCAATGAAACAACTCTTGTTATTTGTTGTGAGTTTGTTAACCTTTACTGCCCAGGCCCAGGAAAGTCATGATTTTAAGGTTTCTTTACAGTACATAGGATTTACGTATCATCCGGGAGGAGGGAATACGCCGGAAATATACCCTTTGAAGGTAGATAAAGAAGCCAACGGGGTTTTTGAGGTCGGAGGAAATATCAATTTTGATTATTACTTTCACAAAGATTTTTTTATAAGGGGATCTGTAGCCCATTACCTTGACTGTGCTTACGTCCCTGCGGGTTACTTTCATATTGGTGTTAGAGGAAACCTCCTTAAAAAAGGGAAACACCAAATAAACGGGGGTATGGGCCCCACGCTGGTGTACCGGGAAGATTGGCATCAATTTCCGGAGTACCAGGGAGATCGTTTTTTTGGAAGCAGGGTTAAAGGTAAATGGCAATACCGGTTCATTTTTTATGGTGGTGAATTTGAGTATTTGTATCAATTGAGTGATCAAATCCAGCTTCAATATTCCATCATTCCGGGAATCCCAATAGTGCTAACAAGTAAGGTAGGGATCAGGATCAAATTGTAATTTTACCCGGACAAGTATGGCGTATGAAAATAAGACTTAAAGCCGGTGACTTTTTGGCGGGTAAGCTATTGGGTCTATAAGTTTTTAAACGTTCTTCTGCATCGGCTTGCGATAACCCGTTAATGCCCGTATTTAAAATTTCAAAAAGTTCCGGTGGGTGAAGGGTATACCAAGGTTCATTGGCTGTTCCATCTG
>CAZJWK010000157.1:0-1786 GCA_964549595.1 uncultured Sphingobacteriales bacterium
TCTTTTCCCGTTGCGGTAGGATTTGCGGTGGTTTTTCCGTCCCCGTTATCATCATATTGAGGGGTTTCCGGCCGGCTGTCATTCTTGGTCGCATATTCCTGTTTCCACTATCCACGATAAATCGCTGAGCATCCGCCCTGATAGGGCCTGGATGCACAAAAGTACCTTCTACTTCAATGGTATCCCCTTCAGGAAACGCTCCGGTTTTTACCTCGCTGATGGAATAGGTGGGATAGCCCTTACCGTCTTTTGGTTCAGAATCATTGTCATCCTCACAGCTTGTGAAAAGGAGAGCAATACTCACTATACAAGCAATAAGTGTATAAATTTACCCATATAAAAGATTTTCATTTTTAAACACCTTTACGGAGATAAGTAAAATATAGCGTAAAGCAAAATAATTCAACAGTTTATTTAGGGCTATCTTTTTAAAGTTTTTGTTATTAAACTTTTATTTAATGTTTGGTGGGCTTTATCCAGGGTTTTCCGATTTTGCTTAGTCATAAAGTTTGAGGTGGGAAATTCTAAAGAGGCTTGAAGTTTAAAATTGAGGTCATTTTTTTAATCCCATAGCCCTAAATTGAACTGATGGGTCCTAAGACTACATCTGGGTAAGCAATTTGATTGTACATTGATAGCAACGGGTTTCAGTTATGCTATCCCCCTCTTTCCTCAAGCCTGATTTTTAGAAAGGGATGGTTATTCCAAGACCATGTGCGGATACATCTGCTTTTTCGAGCATGTTGAGCAGGGCTTGGTTTTGTGACTGGTTCAAGTAAAACAACACGCCATCCAACACCAGTAAGAAGCCGCCTTGAAGCATAAGCGAGTGGCCATATCCCCTTAATCGATCAGAGGTTTTCCTTTTGCCCCTTTCCAGTAAATAGCCCCCTGCAGCGATATAGCCAAGGTCCAAGCCCCCATTGAGAAGAAGTATTTTTTCCATGTTTTGCCCTGATTGAACGGCCTCAGCATAGGTTTCGGGTGTTTCCATGCCGGTAAGTGCGCCTATGGCAATACCGGCATTCACTACATTCCAGAAACCATTCATTTGGTGAAAATAGCGCTCCTGCCCGGTCCGTTTGAAATAACCGGCTGTCCCGGTGCCCATGTTTAAAATGGACCAGCCTAAAAGCACTTTCATTCCGACTTCATTGATGTGCCGGGTCTGCTGGGTAATGGATTGCCAATCCCCTTCATTTACGGATTGCCCGATGCTTAATAATGGAATAAAGAGGAAAAGAAAACTGAGTTTGCGCCATTCCATAGCATTTAATTTTTGTTTTTAACAGTCCCATTGTTCACAGGTTTATTTGATAACCTCAATGGATTGTTATTTAAAGTTATCAATTGCTTTCGAATTTGCAATCCAGAAATGGGGTTGGGGAATTCCCAAGCATCCAAATGGATGGAAAGTTTATTATCAGGTACCCCCGAAAAATATTTTAAGGAAGGATGATGTGAGTGTTAGTGGTAAAAGATTTACCACTATTAAAAAAAACCAATTTTTATCAAGGCGTGAAAGTATCCCCCATCCGCTTTTAAAATGGCTTGTTTTATTCTGTTAATTGCTAAACAATTTTTGATGAAAAATGGGCGCTTTTTGTGAAAATTTTTCGTATTTCTTATGTATTTGTGAAAAGTAAACGCTAAAGATTTTTTTGACCTCAAAATGTGGTAAACTAACAATCATCCCTCATTATTCCCTTATTGATTTTTGCCCGATCATGAACCAGAGCTCCATCGTTTGGATTGTAAAGCATCATGAAAACTTTCCAGGATTACT
>CAZJWK010000157.1:1796-4745 GCA_964549595.1 uncultured Sphingobacteriales bacterium
AATTTAAAATTTTTGCCCTGTCGTCAAGTGGTTTGGTCCTGTTTTTTGGTCCATTTCGGATTAATGCAATGTCCCGGTTAACTTTTCGTTAATCTGTCACTAACCGGAAATTCCTTATATTTGAAAGCAAACAGGTGATAAAACCCTTTTACTATGAAAAAATTTTTCCTTATCCTTGGTAGCATCGTTGTGTTGCTTTTGCTTGCCATGATCCTGATCCCTTATTTTTACAAGGATGATATCCTGGATCTCATGAAAAAAGAAGCCAATAAAAACCTGGAAGCGAAGGTGAGTTTCAGCAATGACATTGGCCTTTCCTTGTTTCAGAATTTCCCGAATGTTACCCTTACCGTCAAGGACATTAAGGTGGTAAACAAAAAACCTTTTAAGGGCGATACCCTTGCCCAGGTTAAGCAATTCCGTAGCACCATTGATTTGATGAGCCTGATCAGGGGTGATCAAATGAAAATACGAGGCCTACACCTGGATAAGCCTCGCCTGAATGTTAAGGTTTTACCGGATGGCACGGCCAATTACAATATCATGAAAACAGATACTTCGGCCGGTAAAGCCGAAAAGCAAAAAACAACCGATACGGGCGGTGGAAGTTTTAAACTGGCATTGAAAGCGTATTCCGTTAAAAAAGCGGATTTGATCTATGATGACCAATCCATGGGTTTCTACCTCAATGCAAAAGGTTTTAATCATGAGGGTAGCGGTGATTTCACCACTAATATTTTCAACCTGGATACCAAAACAACCATTGAAAAGCTGACCCTTGGGTATGGCGGCATCAATTACCTGGACCGAGTAGAGACGTTACTGGATGCTAAGTTAAAGATGAACCTGAAAAAAATGAAGTTCACATTTCTGGAAAACAAGCTTAGCTTGAATGCCTTTGCCCTGGGTTTTGACGGTTTCCTTTCTATGCCGGGTGACAAAATCAATATGGACTTATCATTCAATGCACAGAAAACCGGCTTTAAACACTTACTCTCATTGGTACCGGCCATTTATAAAAAAGGTTATGAAGATATTCAAACCAAGGGTTCACTCGACTTTCAGGGTGAAGTGAATGGTACCTATAGCGAAGGGCAATACCCGGCTTATAAACTGCACATGAGTGTGGATAACGGCTATTTTAAATATCCCGATTTGCCTAAATCCCTTAAGAACGTCAACCTGCTGTTGGATGTCAATTGCCCGGATGGCAAGCTGGATAACACAGTGACCAAATTGAACAAAATGCATTTTGAAATAGGCGAAAATCCGTTTGATGCAAGCATGGTCTTTAAGACCCCCATTTCTGACCCCTATGTAAATGGCGGGATGAATGGCACCGTTAACATTGGCCACTTACAGGACCTCATTCCCCTGGGGGAAAACACAAAGCTCGCCGGTGTCCTTAAAAGTGATCTGGCTGTGGAAGGCCATTATTCTTCCATTGAAAAGGAAGAATACGGAAAATTTGAAGCCAAGGGTAAGCTATCCTTGTCGGATTTCAGATATGCCTCTCCTGATCTCGATCAGACAGTTGAGATAGAAGAAAGCCAAATGACTTTGACACCGAAAAAGGCCGATTTGAAAAAGTTGTCCCTTAAAATGGGAGAAAACGATATCTATGCGTCAGGGCAAGTAGACAACATGTTGGGTTATGCTTTAAAGGATAAGACGCTTAAGGGCAATCTCCAGGTTAATTCCAATTACATGAACCTGAATCCGATGCTTGCTTCTTCCGAATCCGAAAAAGGCGGGACTAAGCAAGAAAAGGAAGCCAAGACCACTGATACAGGAGGTTATCAATTAGAAGCCCCGGCTGTCCCTGACAATATTGATTTTACGCTAAAGGCTGATATGATGAAGCGGCTTATCTATGATGATATGGATATGCGCAATATTACCGGAAGCATTGTGATTCGTGATCAAGCCATTTTTCTTAAGGATTTTAAAATGGATATGTTTGAGGGGTCCATGATGGCCTCCGGCAAGTATGCCACCAAAAATCCGGATCAGCCAGAAACCGATTTTGACCTGAATATTCAGAAATTCGGTATTCAAGAAGCCTATGAGACTTTTACCACTGTTAGAAAATTTGCTCCCATAGCGGCCAAAGCAGAAGGGAATTTTAGTGGTAAACTAAGTTTTCAATCCCCATTGAAAAAAGACCTTAAACCGGTTTACGATCAGCTTTACAGTAAAGGAAAGCTCAAGGTTAAAAAAGCCGTTATCAGTGAACACAAAATCCTGAATAGGGTAGCAACCGTTTTGCAGGACGATGCCTACAAGCGGGTTGTTCTGACCGATATTCAACCTTCTTACATTATTAAGGACGGGCGTATTCGTTTAAGGAAACCCATAAAATTTAAAATCAAGGATAGTAAGTTTAAGCTAACCGGCTCCATGAAACTTGATCAGACGCTGGATTATAATCTCCGGGCCAATGTCCCTTCCAAAATGGTTAAAGAAAAAGCGAATCAGATGTTGAGTCAATTTACCGGCCAAGATTTTGATATACCGGGTGGAGACCGTGTTTTAATGGATTTTAAGATTACCGGAAAGGCAAGGGATCCCAAAATTACTCCTTCTTTTGTGGGTACCGAAGGTGATGACGAGGGTGGAATCAAGGAAACCCTTAAGAAAAAAGGGGAGGAAAAGCTTGAAGAAAAGAAGGAAGCACTTAAGGAAAAAGGCGAAGAAAAAGCGGAAGAAGTTAAGGACAAAGCCAAGGAAAAGGCCAAAGAGAAGAAAAAAGAAGCGGAGGAAAAAGCGGAAAAGAAAAAGGAGGAAGTAAAAGAAAAAGCCAAAGAGAAGAAAGAAGAGGCTAAAGACAAAGCCAAAGACGAAGCGGAAGACAAGGTAAAGGATATTTTTAAATAATAAGGGATTAAAATTCCTGGTTCTACAATGAATTTTATGGAAATGTTTTTGAGAAGTTTTGATCTAATAATA
>CAZJWK010000158.1:0-4687 GCA_964549595.1 uncultured Sphingobacteriales bacterium
CAGTAGCCATCACTATCCATGATGTCACAAAAAATGCCATAAACACTAAGACAATCAAATAGCATCCTGTGTGGGCTCTGGGCAGAAATAAGGTGATTTGCTTACCCGAATCATCCACAACTTGTGTTAGAGCATTTTGAGGTGGCTTAGGGGTTTTGGACGATGAAGCGTGTTGCTGATCAGTTGTAAATCCATCTTCCCCTTGGTCAAGGAGATTGGCAACCTTTTCCTCCCTACCGCATTGATCACATATGGCCCATCCATCCAATTCATTGATGTTCAGGGGACGAATGGCATTTTGGCAATGGGGGCAGAACCTTGTTTTCATACTCTTTAGCTGTTTATTTTTGTAAGGTAATAAATGGTGCCCTGTGGTTCAACTGCAATCCGTTATGTGGTTATAGATGATAGTACGATTTATCCTTAGCTGCTTCATGTTACCAGTATGGATTGAGACAAAATAAGGCAAGGTTAAGGGATTTTACGTGATTTCATAGATTTGAATTCAACAAAGGGTAGCCCTTAACCTCAAGTTTTAGGAGCTTTTTTGATCTCACCAATTTTTTAGGCCATATAGCAATGAGAAGCGATAGGGCTGAAACCTATCGTTATGGATTTTTTAGCCCTAAAGAGCAATTGGTTTCAGACCCGTTGTGACAATAGGGCAACTAAAGCCAAGCCTGCCCCATTTGGGGAAGGAAAAAACTAAATGGTCTCCAAACCGTTCGTTTAAAGGATTATTCAGCATGTACAGCAAGGGTTAAAACTTTTTTATCAGTCCGTCCTACTTCATCCTATTAATCATTTGAAAGGATAAAAAACCCAGAATAAGCATTACTACCCCAAGCGTTACCCAAATCCAGATTCTGGACTCAAAGATCAACCCTGAAGATGTATCCTTTTTCTGACCCTTTTTAGTCCCTTGAATAGGGCCTGGATTCAGTATGCCGGGATCAGGCGGAATAGAATCCTTAAAATGCCTGAGTTCATATTGAGGGTTAGCCATCTCATCACTCCCGAATCTTAGCCTATACGCTCCATTAGGTTTTAAGTAAGCCATGACATGTCTTTTCAATTGGCCTGCCTCCACTTTTTCTATAGCCAAAGGCGGATTATCCTTATTCTCAATGATGACCACTACTATATCCGTTTTGACAGTAGGGAAAGTGACCTGGTTTGTGTGCTTTGAACTGAGGACAAATGATTTTAGCGTACGATTTTCCTCCGGAACTTTTATCCTGGCTTTTCTGTGAAAATAAACCGGATCACTCACATCAAAGCTTAACCGGTCTATGTGGTAAGAAGCCGGCAGTTTGACCTTCAAAAAAGTCTTGTTATTGGGGGTATTATTTTGCTCCAATTCCGGGTCGGGCAAAGCAAAATATTGCCTTTCTTGCGCCTGCCGGTCATAATAACCTACTTTCAGAATATTGATAGGATTGGAAGCGGTATCATGGATTTTCAAACGGTAATACGGGTAATCCGTTTGGGGAAAATCCAAAACCTTGACTTCTGTTGCACCGGTATCTGAATAAAGCTTCTGGAGTTGAAAAGCCTTCTCAATGGCATACCATTGATCCTTTTCATTGCTACCACTCAGTGCAGCCGTTTTGCTCACTGAAGCGTTCTTAAGCTGGATGCTCAGGTTATCGATTTGATTTTGCTGCGGGTTTTCGAAGGTGATGTAGGTAGCACTTTGCCCATGCCTTTTGTTGATGATGGAATATTCCTTAAACCGTTTTTCAGGGGCTTTTGACGCTGCGGTTTCCAACAAATAAGGCACCTCTGCTCCTTTTCCATTGAATAAACGAAGATCCCTCAAACCACCGCGCAAGTGTTTGCTGACCCTGGGTAAAAGGGGGATTTTGTAAAAACCGGCACTGTCCACTTCCGGCAATTCCGCTTGAAAATCAAATGCCTGATCCGGGGATTCATAAGCAAAGGTCCCTCCTCCTGAAATAATAAGCAGGAATCCCAAACACCCCACAATTATCAATTCCCTTATGGATGAATAGTTTTTTTTAATCATGGACTATGGTGGTTTACAACAATATCCGTTTAAGCCGCTGATACATGAATGACACAATCAACAACAAAATGCCTAACGATATAAATGCCGCAATCTTACCGGCTTTAGAAACTTCCTGGATATCGTAAACAAACAACTTAATTAAGGTGAAGAAAATTAAGGTAAGGGACACCAGCCTAAGCTGCTTGTAATTAAACCGCATACCAATTCCCATCAGTCCAAAAGCACATAACCCCCAGAGTATCGGGTAACCAATTTTGATGGTATTTTCTAAAATGGCTCCAATCTCATAGCCGGAACCTTTCAGGCTTAACACAACCCAATGATTCAATGCCAGGCTTAAAAGCAGGACAACCATTGCAGAAGCAAACCAGGCATATATTCTCGGAGCATTAGAAGGGAAACTAACCGCTCCATTAATTGCCATGCGAACGTGCCTGTAAAGGAAGTACAAAAACAAGAAGGGAAAGGCCCATACCGGAAGGTGAATCAGAAAATTCCAAAAATTCATCGCTCCCCGGAATATTTCGTTCCTTAGGGCAATAATTGCTTCACTGCAAGTAACTGGGTAAAGCACTACTGCCAAGGTAAGTAACAAAGTGAAAAGCTGGATCATGACCGGATTACGTTTCTGCGTAAGCACAAGGTAAAGCCCGGTTAAAAACCCGTAATTGTAAAGGGCATTGAATAAGGTTTGTAACGAGGCCTTTACCTTGAAGGCATCCATTTGGTGGTTCAATTCAAGGGATCCTGTTAAAAATCCTGTGGCAATAGCAACGAAAGCAACGCCATAAATCAATGGCTTGATATTCATGGTTCGGTTGAATAAAACAATATGTTCCCGGGTCAAAAGGAAAAAAGTGGCCAAGAGGGAGCCTGTGGCAAAAATCCCGGTCATAAATCCTTTATTGAGAAGCGGGTAAAGCTCAGCTTCATAAATGAAATAAATGTCATGCCAATCCATGACCAGGCTTATAACCATTAACCCGGATACGATCAAAGCCCCTGCTTTCATCAGGTAAATCCCTGACCTTTGCGAGAGCCACAAGAGCAAAACAGCTTCTAAGGCCCAGAAAAGGGTAATGTGATTGCCATCGAGTTCAATGGGGGCAACCAAACTCAAAAAAGTCATCACAAGGGCGATCAAAAGATAGCGGAAATTCCGGTCGATATCCGCCCTTTTATAAAAAGCAAGCGCAAAAATGAAATTGAAAACCGCAATCCACGCCGTAAACAAGCCCTGAAAACGCCCATCCATCAAATTATCAAGGATCACCATGCCTACCGAGAAATAGAGGAAAGTATTGGTAAGCAAAATGGAAAATTCAATCGGGTTAAAACGTTTCCTCACCTTCAGGTTGTAAATGATACTCATTGTGAAAAAAACCAGATAAAACAAAGTAGCAAATACCATTGCACCCCAATATGGAGGGTTTGCCTGAGCCATAAAGCTATTGCCCAACCAGGTACCGTAAAGAATAATGGTGCCTAAGTAAGCCACAATATTGACCGGATACCAATTCCTTAGGTAAGAAAGGGTAAGCATGCCTGCATTCAATATCAACAAATAGGTAAAAAGGGTAATGTAATTGCCTTCACCGGTACTCACCAGGAAAGGAGAGGCAAAACCGCCAAGCAGTGCCAGCACAGCCAGTTCCACCCGGTCATAGGAAACCGCGAGAAGGACTGCAAACGCAGTAATCAGAATCATGATGCCAAATGCTACCGGCTGGCTAAATAATTGGTATTCCTGGAAAGCAATGGTGATAGTAAAGTACAATACGGCAAGACCACCACCCACAAGCACCGAACTAAATGCAGTAAACCGCTCCCGCAGGCGATGGGCAAATGCCAGCAAAACCCCACCACTTAATATGCCTATCATGACCCTTCCAACCTCCCCTATCCATTGTTCATTAATGGCCAATTGCACAAAAAATCCGATGCCTAAAACCAGAATGGCAATGCCTATCTTATTGATCACATTTTCGCCAATGAATTTTTCGAGATCAGGAAATTTTTCCCTGAATCTCGTCATAAAATCGTTATCAAACGACTGATAATCATTGTCATTATGGGCTTCGTAATCTTCCTGTGCGGCCTGTGTTTCTGTATTAGTGGCTACTTCTGGTTCCTCTTGGGTTTCTGCCTTGGTTTCTATTTTGTTTTCAACATCCGGTTCTTCTTTCGCTTCTTCAACGGGCTCCTCCGGAGTTCCTTGGTATTCCGTTTTTTCCTTCCCCGCTTCAGCCTCCGGTGTACGTTCTGAATACTCACTTTCTTCCTGTAAGGGAGGTTCTTGATCTACGGATTCGCCCGACTTTTCAGGGGAACCCGATTGTTTTTCAATAAGTCGGTTAATCTTACCTTCCAGGTCATCAATCCTTGAAGACAACTTATTGAAGAATAAGATGGGAGCAATAATAAAGGCAATGACAACGAGTAGCAACAATAAAACAATACCAACCATAAACCTATAAAATTATGGGCTAAAATAATGGTAAATTTGAAATAAGAGAAGCAATGCCTAATAAACTCATCATTTGGGAGTAAGCGATAAGTATGAAGCTTATCGATTGGGAACCTTTAGGTTCAGATCATTCATATTATGGTTCTACAATGAATTTTATGGAAATGTTTTTGAGAAGTTTTGATCTA
>CAZJWK010000159.1:0-4686 GCA_964549595.1 uncultured Sphingobacteriales bacterium
GAAGGCCCCATGTAAAACCACAGCACTAAATTTCCACAAAAAATGTGGTAGAACCTTACCTTTTTATTTAGTGCTTTCGGCATTTAAAAGCTCTAATGATAGTTTCTTAACTGGGTCCCATTTTTCTAAAGTTTATACTTTAAAGGCACTAAATTTATTTGACAAGGCTTTAGGAATTACAAACCCGCAATTATGCTTTTTGTGGGAAAAGCCTAAAGTCCAATCCTGATTTTATTATTAATCCTTTGGAAAAATAACGATTCATCTGAATGGTAATTAACCTCAATAGGAAAAAAGAAGCATCTACAAATTTTCAACCCTTATATTTTCCTTATCAATTCGGGAAACTTTTTCCAATTGACCATCTTCAAACAAGTTGTCCACCTGATTAAGGGTTATATCCTTGGAAGGCGGGGCCAGGTTAAGGTAATTCTGAAAGATGATTCCGCCACGTTTCATAACTTCGGTAGCATCCCTAAAGCGAATACCCCCTTCATTGGTTTGGTATCGGTAAGCAAGGTAATCCATCGTGTAATCATCGGTCTGGAACCAATACATATAGGTGTCTTGATAATCCTTTCCTCCACCTTGTTTCCTGAAATTTACCTTGATTTCATGGTAAGTAGTATCTTTTATTGTATCCTTACCCATATATTCCGGAATAACAGCATCATCGTTTAAGTGATAGGGTAGTAAAAGAAAATAATTCACAGAATTCAAAGACCCTTTGAGAATCGCTTCTTCTTTACTTGAAAGGTTCACTTTCTCACCATTGATCAACCGATAAGCGGAATCATTGGTCATGACCTCTTTTACCTTATTTCCGCTTGTGTCCCTGTAATTTCTTATGTATCGGTACTGGCCACCATCCAGCATAGTGGAATACTGCTTATCTCTGAAATCAAATTTTATCTTAGCCTCTTCATAATGGGTTCCGCCGTGGGACTCAATGGCTTTTTGAATAATTTCCTGAGCCTTTTGATCTTTTTCAGAAGGGTTTTGGCAGGCAACCAGGACTAGCAATAAGAAGGAAAGTGGTAGCAGTTGAGAGCGTTTTAATACCATGGAATATTGTTAGATTTGTCAGGTTTTCGCAATCAATCAACATTAATTATGCTCAAAAAACTCCTTTTTTCCGTGGTTTTTATAGGAATTCTAATCCTTTCAGCCTTTGCTAAGGATGAGGAAGCCCGTTTGTTAAGATTTCCGACCATCAACCAGGAATCAATAGTATTTGTTTACGCAGGTGATCTGTACAAAGTTGACCGCAAAGGGGGAACAGCAAGAAAACTTACCAGTCATAAAGGCTATGAAGTGTTTCCACACTTCTCTCCGGATGGCGAAACCATTGCCTTTAGTGGTCAATATGGTGGTAACCGGGAGGTTTACACTATTCCCGCTGATGGCGGTAAACCAAAACGAGTAACCTACTCCGCCAATCTAAAAAGGGATTATGTCTGGGAGCGAATGGGGCCCAATAACATTGTAATGGGCTGGAAAGGTAATGATTCCATCCTTTACCGGACCAAATGGCGAAATTTCGTTAATTTCAAAGGGGATTTAAAATTAACCAGTGCCAAAGGAGGAATGCCCAAAACCTTGCCTTTTTCCTCAGGGGGTTTTGCTTCTTATTCCCCTAATAATAAAAGATTGGCTTTCAATCATGTTTTCCGGGAGTTCCGAAACTGGAAGCACTACAAAGGAGGAATGGCAGCCGAAATCCATCTCATGAACTTCCAAACAAATGAGACGAGAACCCTTACAGATACGCCGGCACAGGATATCATTCCGATGTGGCATGAAGATAAGATTTATTTTTTGTCAGATCGAAACTGGCGCATGAACCTGTTTAGCTACGACCTAAAGACAGAAAAAGTAGCACAAATAACCCATTTCAAGAAATTTGACATCAAATTCCCATCCTTAGGAAATGATGCCATTGTTTTTGAAAATGGCGGCTATGTTTACCTATACAATTTGAAAAACGGGAAGCTTAGAAAGGTTGACATCACAATCCAAGACGACCAATTAGCGGATAAAACAAAACAAGTAGATGCTTCGGAATACATAGAAAATCGCCACTTGGCACCGGACGGCAAGCGCATTGCCTTTACCGCCAGGGGTGATATATTCTCCGTCCCGACCAAAGAAGGTGTGACCTATAATTTCACCCAATCATCAGGAGTGCACAACCGAAACGTGCGATGGTCGCCCGATGGGAAACACCTTGCTTATATTTCCGACAAAACCGGTGAGGATGAGATTTACGTCATGCCGGCAGAAGGGAATGAAAAACCTGAACAAATAACCCAGGGAAATGAAGAATACAAATACCACCTCCGTTGGTCACCAGATGGTAAAAAGATCTTATGGTCGAATAAACAAATGCGGTTGAAGTATTTCAGTTTAGAAAGTGGTGAAATAACGATTGTAGACAGCTCTAAGCGCTGGGAGATCAAAGATTACCGTTGGTCCCCTGACAGTCGCTGGATCGTCTATGCCAAACCGGAACTTCGGGATAAAAAAACAATCTATGCCTATAAAATGGCCTCCGGTAAAAGTAAGCCTATAACGCGCGGCTGGTATCCTTCCTATCAGCCACACTTTAGTAAAAATGGCAAATATCTGTATTTTGTATCCGATCGCTCTTTCAATCCCATTTACAGTAAAACGGAATGGAACCATGCATACAGGAATATGGCCAAAATTTATCTTGTGCCATTAACCAAGGAAGCACCCTCTCCTTTTGAAAAAGAAAACCCAGAGGTCAACTTAAATGGCAAAAGCAAGTCTAAAAGCCAAAAAGAAGACGATAATGGCATCCCCAAGGTAAAAATTGATTTTGACAACATCACCAACCGCATAGAATCCTTTCCGGTTAAAGCTTCCAATTATTGGGGGTTAGCACCTGTTAAGGGCCGTTTATTTTATGTGGAGAAAGCCTTTGGCGATGAAAAGGTGTCATTGAAATCTTTCAACCTGGAAAAGCAAAAACAAAAAAATCACGGCCCTTTTGGAAATTACCAGATAACAAAAAATGAAAAAAAGATCCTTTTCAAAAAGGGGCAGCATTACTATATCGCTGGTTTGCCCAAGGGTAAGCTTAAGGCCAAAAACAAGGTCAACCTCTCAGCCATGACAACGACCGTCAGCCTAAAAAAGGAGTGGCATCAAATTTTTGATGAAAGTTGGCGTCAAATGCGGGACTTTTTCTATGCCCCCAACATGCATGGTTTCAATTGGGACAGCATGCGGGATAAGTTCGAACCTTTGGTAGACCATGTGAATCACCGTGCCGACCTTACATACATCATTAGCGAAATGATGGCCTCTTTAAACGTAGGTCATGCTTATTTAGAAGGTGGAGACCTACCCGATGTGAAAGAAGTCAACACCGGATTGCTGGGGGCTCAGTTTTCAAAACAGGAATCCGGTTACTTTCGCGTAGATAAAATCATTGAAGGTGCTAACTGGGATAAGAATTTACGGTCTCCCCTTACTCAAACCGGGGTTGAAGTCGAAGAAGGGGACTATATTCTGGCCGTCAATGGTAAATCATTGGCCAAGGTTCCCAATATTTACCAAACGCTTACCGGAAAAGCCGGAGCGGTTGTGGAATTGCGGGTAAATGACAAACCGGAAATGGAAGATTCCCGTGTTGTGCTGGTCAAACCCCTTTCCAGCGAGAAATCCCTTTATTACCACCACTGGGTCCAGGAAAACATAAGCCACGTAGATTCAGCCACTAATGGCCGGGTAGGGTATATACACATTCCGGACATGGTTCAGCACGGCTTGAATGAGTTCGTAGAAAATTTCTATCCCCAGCTACGAAAAGATGCACTGATCATCGACATTAGGGGTAATGGCGGAGGCAATGTTTCGCCCATGCTAATAGAGCGCCTTAGGCGAAAAGTAACCATGAACACCATGCCCAGAAATAGTTCCCCCTCTCCCAATCCGGATGAAATAGTAATAGGACCTAAAGTCTGCCTGATGGATCAATGGACTGCATCAGACGGAGACCTTTTTGCTTATCGATTCCGGGAACACAACCTTGGTCCCCTCATTGGCCATCGCTCCTGGGGTGGTGTAGTCGGTATAAGGGGCTCACTTCCTTTTGTGGACGGTTTTAGGATGTACAAGCCCGAATTTGCTAAGTTTGACAAAGAAGGCAAGCAATGGATCATCGAAGGTCATGGGGTTGAACCAGATATTCCGGTTTATAATGACCCTCACCAGTATTACAAGGGAAATGACCAGCAATTAAACCGCTCCATCCAAAAGGTCATGAACATGCTTAAGAAAAATAACCCGGAAATACCGGATCATCCGCCCTATCCGGATAAAAGCAAGGGAAATGATTAACTGAGTAGGATTCACCAAAGGTGTAATGAGCAGTCAAATTTTCAATGGTTGCTCTTTAGTTTTCTTTTGATTAACAGGTAAGGTTAGAAATGAAAATTTTCCATTGGCTGGAAAACAATGCTTTTTTCATGGTTGGCACTACAGCCAATACGCTGGACTGGTTTAAGGATTTAATAGTATTATATAAAAGTTAAAAAAAGGATCTTTAAATAAACGATTTTACAAAATTTGATGTTACTGTGATGTAGTTCTCCTATATTGCAAAGTTACCTAAAAAGCTCTCACTTTTAAAATTGATCCTAAAGGACTTCTTACTAA
>CAZJWK010000160.1:0-3255 GCA_964549595.1 uncultured Sphingobacteriales bacterium
ACGAAGAAGGTGGTGGTGGAATGAAGTTGAAATGTGATGGAATTGCGATAGAAATACCGTAGAAACATGGTTGAAATATATAGAAATAAGGTAGTGAATTCAGCCCCTGAGGGTTTTGGAAACCCTCAGGGGCTTTAAAGCAAAAATAACCCTGACAAGTCTCAAAGCACCTGTCAGGTTTTGTAAAATAAAAACTTTTGAGCATCAATAAATTACAAAGAAATTTAATTGTTTCTTACCTTTATTGTTGATGCAATATGGTCTCATTTTATTAATGGGGTGAGGAGTTAATGAGTATTTTGAGAATTATAATAATGGATTATGAGAATTTTAAACCACCATGTGCTAACCATTTATTGTTTCGTGCTCTTATTTTTTCCAGGGTGTAGTTTATTTCAGCAAACCCAAACAGTAAAAAAGCAGGAGAACGGTATTTATACCTTATGGACCCCTGGCAAAGCCTTAAGGTCCCAAATTGATTTGGATAAAGGTAGGCCCCATTTTCACCACCTGAATCAGGATGGCAAGAAGGATATGGTCTTCATCAAGGATGTGAAGGATAGAAAATCCCAAAATACTCAGGTAGTTAAATTCCTCTTGAATAAGGGGAAAGGTCGTTTCCAGGTTAAGGATACCGTCATAACCCCGATTTTTATAAAAGCTCTGACCGTTCAAGACTTCACCAATGATAAACAGCCTGACCTATTACTCGGTGGCGAAGATTATAGCTACCTGTACCACAATAAAGGTGAAGGTCATTTTCAAATTCAGGATACTATTGATTTAGGGTACGAATCAGGATCAAGGTCCTACCTTAAAGACTTGAATGCTGATGAGTATTCCGATTTTATAAAGGTGAAAAAGTATGATGAATCTTTTAAAATTTATATGAATGATGGGCGTGGCAATCTTTCGCACGATAGAACGCTTAATTTAGATTATCGCATTAATAGGTACGATTTTCATAATATTAACGGCAATACTTTGCTATTAATAGATGGGTATGAACATAGAGCAATGGTCCATCGAGAAAATTTGCCTAAAGCTACAATTTATTTTTATGAAAAAGTTGGTGGTGATAACGGGATCTCAAAAACCATGAATGTTGAAAAACTTATTGTCGGTTCTTTTGATGAAGAAGGGAAGACACCTGATATTTTAGCTTTGAATGAAGCGTTTAAACTTTACACCTATAAAAGCAATGGGCAATTTAATGACCCGGAAACCATCCCTTTTGACGATAGCCTGGAAGTAAAGGAAGTAAAAGAAGGCAGGTCTGATCAAATTAAAGAGAAATTCAAGGCTGTTTATGTCAGAGACTTGGATCAAGACCAACAAGAAGAAGTGTTCATACTGTGTAATAAAAAAGAGACCCCGCGTAATGAAAACAACCAAGTCTTTTTCCTGAAGAATAAGCCTAGAGGAAGTTTTCAACCCGGAAAAAAATTGCTGGATGATCCAGATATAGGGATAAAAAAACTAGCGTTTAAGGACATGGATGGTGATGGCCGGAAAGACCTGTGCATAGTCGGCAAACGTAAAATAAAATGCCTTATCAATGCTGGTGACGGTCAATTTAAGCCGGTTAAACCCATTGATAGGCCGAACAAAAATCAGCAAGTTTTTATAAAGGATTTTTGCTGCGGGGCTTCCCCGGATGTTATATTACGGGATTCAAGTCAATGGGTTTTGTATCCGAATAAAGGGGATGGATCTTTTAGGAAAGGCAGGCCTGTCATGGCCTCTCCTTTCAATGAGGAAAAATCATTCAAAGAAGTTCACTTTGCTGATCTGGTCGGGGATCAAAAGCATGATGACCTGATATTGGTTACTGAAAATAAAACATTAAACAGAGAAAGCTCAAATAAGCATGACTTATATGATCTGCATTTTTATCTGAACAAAGGCAATGGATCTTTTATCAAACAACCCAATGGTCTGTCATTTGGGAAGGTAGAATGGTCATTGAAAACAGCCGATCTCAATGGCGATTATGCCACTGACTTATTGATCGAGTCAGATGAACACCATTCAAATGGAACGGACATCTATCTGAACCGGTACGGCGGCTCTTCAGGAAAAGACAAGCATGCTACTGCTAATCATCCTCCTGTGGTCATGGATTTAACGGATACCATCAACTTCATGCCGGATAAACCCTATTTTGTTAGAGCAGGTGACCCGGATGGGGACCCCCTTGCTATGCACCTGGTTGATAGTCCAGCTGGTGCTAACCTGAAGGATGAGGGCAGTGGTATTGCTAAATTCCAATATGCTCCGGAAATTTGGGAAGAGACCGCTACCCCGACATCATTCACCCTGGCAGTAAAAGATGGCCGGGGTGGAAAAACCCGAAAAACCTTTACGATCCCGGCTCTGATTAATAAAAAGCATGAAGATTGGCGTTTTAACGCGAATGGGCTGGTAAAGGGCGAAGCAGTGATCAAGGACAGTATGATCTATTTCGGAAGCATGGACGGTTACCTTCATGCATTGGATGCCCGGAGCGGGGAGGAATTATGGCACTTTAAAGCAAATGAGCCGGTGGTGAGTGAGCCGGCAATAGCCAATGGAAAGGTGTACTTTGGTTCAGGTTCCATTATTAAAGGCAGTATTGGTGGACGGGTTTATGCCCTGGATGCTCAAACAGGCAAGGCACAGTGGCAATTCAAAGCGGACGGGCCTGTTCGCGCTAATGTGAAAGTTGCCGGGGATACGGTTTATGCCGGCAGTCTGGGTGGTGATTACTATGCATTGGATGCCAGCAGCGGTAATAAGTTATGGCAATTCTGTTTATGCTATGGGGTAATGTCAACCACCCTAAGCCCCAAAAAGGATCAAGTGTATATCATTTATGATGACCCCAGGTACCCCAGGTCCCGGCTTGACCTGGACTCAGCGATGCAAAGTGGCCGCTGTAAAAGGAAAAATTGTTACGACTCAATAGTGGCAAAAAGTAAGAGAAAGGAGCAGGGTTTATTAGTGCTAAATGGAGCTTCAGGAGAGCTTATATCCCATTACAAATCTCCTCATAGAATCAAATTTGGCTCAAAACCTTTACCAAAGGACGGGAATATTATTTTACAGCATGGCAGGTTTAGTGGACCAAGTGCAAAGCAATATTTAAAAGCCATAGATCCTGTTACCAACAATACAGTTTGGAAAAGTGATAACTTCGGGGTAGTGGGAGAGGCAGCTAAGGTAAGGAACTTAGAGCACAATAGGGATCATGTTTATTTGTACAGTAATGGCAGA
>CAZJWK010000160.1:3355-4641 GCA_964549595.1 uncultured Sphingobacteriales bacterium
AGTTGCATGCAATAGATGCTGAAACCGGTAAAACCGTTCATACATATAAATTATTTCCTGAGCATAATGAAAAAGTGCGAGAAGATTTAATGATCTCAGATCTGGCGTTCCATGAAAACCTGATTTATATTATTATGAAAAAGGAAAGCAAAGGGCCGGGTGGGCCTTCTGATGAACCTAATCCTTTATATGTCTTTGACAAAAAGCAAGGTGATTTTATTGGGCAATACCTCAAACCCGGTCGAGTGAAAATACAAAGCTTTACCAATCCTGCCATTCATGATGAGGAAATTTATTTCAGCGCTTTGAGCATTACGGATTATAGACCTTTAAGAGGTACAGGCTATATTCATGCCTTACCTGTTGATTTAAAAATTGCAGATACCAATCACAGGGAAATCAACTGTCAGTCGTCAACACAGGTACTAGAAGCCAAGGGCACGGGTTACCGGGCTAAAAAAACGAAGCATAGATTTGCAATGTATTTCCAAGAATGTAAACCGGTGAAACTTAAAATGGAGCAACCACAACTTGGGGTAAAGGTAAGTTATGAAATCCTGGAAGGGACGGGGAATGGAAATTGTCGAATCCGTTTTGAGTATTTGGAGAAACCAGGCAAAGAAGCTTATCCTTTAAAGGGAAAGGCTTTGAAATTTACCTTGGATCCCGAAAAACCTTTCCTCAAGCAGGCAAAAAAGGCCATTCCCGCGTGTCTGAATAATGAGGGTTCAGGCAACTATGATTGTCAATTGGTGCCAAAAGACTAACAGCTTTATGGCAACGATGAAATGTAAGCTTAACCATCAATGGCGGCAATTTTCATTTGTTGTGATACCTGCTTGAGGTAAAGAATGATGAAGGCGTTGAGACGGAGAAAGTGTTGCTAGAGTGAAATTAATTAGAAATAACGTAGAAATAAGATTGAAATAAAGTAGCCAATCGCTATTCATCCATAGCGCAAGGTTTGAGATTCTGTGCTTTCATTTTAATTTCGACAACAATAAAAAAATAAGTATGAAACAAGGCAAAATTTACATGCTAAAGAAATTAAAAACTATAGGTGCTGTAAAGTTAAAAATTGGCTTCTTGTGCTTATTGGCTTTTATGACGATGCACTCTGGCTCCGCACAGGAAGACCCTTACCCGAAATGGAAAACCTTTTACAGTGGCAATAACGTCTATGCCATGGCCGAAGAAGGTGATTATTTATGGGTAGGCTTAGGGACGGATGATATGGGGCTTAATGAATATTACGGTTACCTCGCTAAGATCAATAAAAAAACGGG
>CAZJWK010000161.1:0-4587 GCA_964549595.1 uncultured Sphingobacteriales bacterium
AGCAAATATACCGGACGGATGAAGGAGAAAAATGGGATGGCCGTTACAAGGGCAAATTGGTACCGAAAGGGGTTTACATCTATCGCATCGTAGTGACAGGAGAGGATGGCTCCACTAAGGAGTTTAAGGGAACGGTGACCGTTATTCGATAAAGTGAAATTGACATATTAAAGCCTTAGAAATAATAATTTTGGTTTTTAAATATTCTAAAAGGGGTTTTTAACAATAACCAAAACAGCCAAAAGATTAAATGAAATTATTTCGATTAGGCCTTTTAAGCGGATTTCTACTCTTTTTTCCAGGCATAGAAGTACAAGCTCAACTTGATACGATCCATCGGATACCCCCTTTACATAGCAGAGCTGACCGAGAAATTCAGGATCATTATGTTTACCTTTCTACACAAGCGTCTACGCCTTTTGATGTTAAGGTGACGGATGGTAGCGGGAATCCCTTGCCCGGTTCACCATTTACAATTTCTGACAACAATCCTGAAAGGATTAATATAGGGAATGGCCAAAATCCGGCCACGAAACTTATGTTACCCGATGATAGCCTAAACATGGTTCTTCAGAGTAGTGGATTGATCCTGAGTGCCTCTGAACCCTTTTATGCCAATGCCCGATACAGGGATGATTTGCAAGCTGCCTCTCTAACTGCCAAAGGCCGGGAAGCATTAGGTACTACTTTTCGCATAGGGGTCATGCCCATACCCTCAGATGGAATAAGAAGAAGTTTTGTAACAAGTTTTCAGGCCACTGAGGATAATACTACAGTTGAGGTATCGGATTACAACAATGGGGTGGTTTTTAATGGGCCAATCAATGATAGATCGAATAGTTTGACTGTAAAACTTGATAAAGGGGAATCCTATGTGGTTTCGGGCTATAGTGATTACAATGCCAATTTAAGGGGGTTTATAGGAGCCCTTTTGGAAGCCAATAAACCGGTTGTTGTCAACTCCGGAAATTGGCTGGGCAGTATCTCAGGTCCTTCTTCTGCGCAAGATGCTGCCGTAGATCAAATAACGCCCTTTGAGGAAGTTGGGAAAAATTATGCTGCCATTGAGGGTCAAGGTATTCCTGAAGAGGAAAGACCAATGGTCGTAGCCCATCAAGCCAATACAGAAGTTTATGTGAATGGAAGTAATACGCCAGTGGCAACGCTTCAGCCCGGAGAATGGCATTTATTGCAAAATACTCATTATAATGGCAATAATCACCGGAATATGTATATCCGGACTTCCAAACCGGCTTATGTTTACCAATTCCTGGCAGGGGGGTCCAATGAAGCTACTCAGGGAATGAATTTTTTGGGTCCATTGGATTGTGGTTTGCCAAAGAGGATCGATATTCCATCGATTAGTCAAATAGGAAATACGAGTTATAATGGTGATATTATAGCCATAACGCAGGATGGTGCTACTTTAAAAGTAAATGGGAATGTTCAAAGTGGAGCCAATGCTTTAAAGGGCAATTCGAATTGGGTGACCTACCAAATAAGCGGATTCAATGGCAATGTAACCATTGAGTCTTCTGGAGCCATGGCTTCCGGATTTTTTGGGGCAAGCGGGATTGCCGGCTATGGAGGCCTGTATTCCGGATTCGGTGTCAATATCGAGGCGGATTTTACCACGGACGACTTAATTTGTAAGGGCGATGCTGCCAAGATCGAATTTACGGGAAGAAGCTTACCAAGCACTAATTTTAAATGGGCTTTCGGGGATGCCCGGGTAGTTTCAGGAGGCGGAAGCGGGCCTTTTAAAGTGTTATTTGATAGTATTAAGAATTATCCCGTTCAATTAACCCTTAGTGACCAACGGTGTCAAGATAAGGTTACTAAAAATATATCGGTGTTAAATGATACCACAAGCCCCGATAGCACAAAGATAAAAGTGGCCACAGTTAAAAAAACCGGTACCAATAACGGCCATGTGGAATTATCTTGGTTCCCTTCCGATTCCCAGGATCTTAAGAACTATTTTATTGAAAGAAGCCGGAATAAAAGTAATTTTAAATTGGCCGGAAAAACTTCTGATACCATTTTTTTAGACACAGGTCTGAATACCTATCGGGAAGATTATTATTATCGAATCAGGGCTTCAGATAGTTGTGGTAATCTTAGTCCGGTTAGTTCGGGCACAAAGGTTCATCGGACCATCCAATTAAGCGTGAAAAACGGTAAAAATGGGATTAATTTGAACTGGAACCAATACGAAGGACGTCCAGTAAAAGCGTATGAAATTTATAAGGAGGGAAATCTTCTTTATACCATTAATAGCGACTCCACCTTTTTTACCGACACCAATATCAAATGTGACAGTATTTACCAATACCGGGTTAAGGGTATAATGAAAAACACTACGTTTGAAGCGTTTTCAAATTATGATAGTGCTAAATTTACTATCAAAGCTGACTTCAAGACAAATAATGTAGTGTGTGGCAAGGATACGGTGAAGGTTAAATTTAATGGTCATAGTTTAACGGGGACCCGGTTTAACTGGGATTTCGGGGATGCAAACGTGGTTTCAGGTTCAGGCAAAGGTCCTTATCAGATCAAATTTGATACCCCAAAGCAATATTCAATAGAATTGATAATCAATTACAAAGGTTGCCGTGATTCGATTTCAAAGATTATCGGTGTCTTTTTTGATACAAGCAGGCCAGAGCCTCCCACAACCAAAATCGCTACAGTAAAAAGTACCGGTATTAATGATGGCGGTGTGAAATTATCCTGGTTCCCATCTCAATCGGTAGCCGTAAAAAATTACCTTGTTGAAAGAAGTGCCGATAAAAACAATTTCCGGGTAGTGGCTAAAACAACTGATACAAGTTTTTTGGATACCGGCTTAAATACCTACCTTGAAGATTATTATTACCGCATTAGGGTTGTGGACAGCTGCGGAATAATTAGTAAAAAACCTGCTCGCTCCGGTATTCATAGGACCATTCAGTTAAATGTGGAAGGAGCAAAAAATACGATAACCTTAAACTGGAATAAGTATGAGGGGCGAAAGGTTCAGTATTACCAGGTTTTTAGAAATGGTGATTTACGTTTTCGCTTACCTGGCGATTCCACCTTTATGGTTGATAGTACTACGATTTGTGACAGTTTTTACCAATACAGGATTAAAGGAGTAATGCAAAATCCTCGGTTTGAGTCGTTTTCAAATTATGATAGTGCCCAATATTCTGATAATGAACCACCGGGCAAGGTTTACCTGAAAAGGGCAAGCGTGGAGCGTTTTAATGATGTTGTTGAACTTAAGTGGCAAAAAAGTTCAGATGTTAATACCAAAGCCTACCAAATCTTTCGTCATCGTCTATCAACCGGTGGCATTAAACGGATTGCTGAAATTCAAAATCCTGATCAAACCAGTTTTTACGACACATTTAATGCCGCTGTTAAAGAAGTCTGCTATGAAGTAAGGGTAAAAGACCATTGCGGGAACCGGAGTACCTTTAGTAATAAAGGGTGTGTTATGCAAGCCGAAGGAGAAGCCATGGAACTTGAAAACCGTATTTTTTGGCCTTCTTACAGAGTTTGGGAAGATGGAGTCATAAATTATACGATTTTCAAACAAATCGACAGTAATAATTACAAACCCATTGGCTTTGTGGATAGTACTACCCGCTCGTTTACTCACGAAGACCTCGAGGATACTACTAATGATTATTGTTACTACGTAAAAGCCACAGGCAAGAATGAAGGTGAATTTTCCAATTCTACCAGAATATGCCTGAAACAATCCCCAATAGTCCATATTCCGAATAGTTTTACAACCGGCAATGCCAGTCCCGGATTAAATGACGTCTTCAGGCCGTTAGGATTATTCATTGACAGCTATACCATGCGGATTTACAACAGGTGGGGAGAACGGTTATTTGAAACCACTAATGGTGAACCCTGGGATGGCACTTTCCAAGGTGAATTAGTGCCGCAAGGCGTTTACGTGTACGTGATTTTTGTAGAGGGTGAAGATGGTTCCAAAAAGAAGTATACGGGGACAGTAACAGTGATCCGGTAGCAATACCAATAAATATCTTAAAAACAAGGTAGAAATGGTGTTGAAATGCCATTGAAATAACGTAAAAACATGCCTTAGAAACAAGATAGCCATTAGTTGTTTTAGGAGATTGGATTCCCTTTAGGGGAAAAAAGGCGTTGGGGTATGGGAGATTAAGATTTAATCTATAGTCATAAGGTTGTAGAAAGCTTTTATTTTGGGATGCCTTATCATAGCAATCATGTTTGAACCACCCTTTAATTTGTTCTTGTTTGTTTCGTTTGCCCATGCCAGAAAAGCGTTTTTCGGTACCTCAATGCGGTCAAGAAAACTACGATCACTACGATTATGATTAGAAGCAATGGAAAAATCAACAAAAATGGGCATTCCTTCTCCGGCATAAAGCATAGTATTGACTTTAATACCTCATTTCTTTTTGGTATTGTAATGCTTTACGTGAAGTTTTCAATATTTCCCGGAAAAGAGGATAATGGCAGAATCGATTAAATTCACTCGATTTTAAAAATTGGTTCTACCACATTTTTTGTGGAAATTTAGTGCTGTGGTTTTACATGGGGCCT
>CAZJWK010000162.1:0-4564 GCA_964549595.1 uncultured Sphingobacteriales bacterium
AATCTGCTCATAAATAATTTCTTAAAGTTGAAAAATAATAGAAAAGAAGGAATAAACAACCAAATAAATTGGTTTTATTTTTTATATCATAAAAGTCATAATAGCACTCAAAACTTGAACTATTTTTTTATAAAAAATGTAATAGTCTTTGAACAATTTAAATCACTAAATAATGAGTTTCATGAGAGAAAAACAAAAAAGCTTTGGAAAGAAAAACCAAAATGACCAATCAAATTTACTGAGTAGCACTGCCAAAGTAGCAGCAGGATTAATAACAGGGGCTATAGCCGGCATGCTTCTGGCCCCCAAATCGGGGAAGGAAACCCGTAAGACCATTAAGGACAAAAGTTCAGAACTGGGAGGCCAAATCAGTGATAAATCCGCAAAAATCGGAGAAACCACAAAGGATCAATGGGATAAGGTGAAGGATAAAGTGAGTTCCTGAAAAACCTATTGGAAAAGCCAGGCTTTAAGTCTGGCTTTTTTTATTACTTTAGTGGATAAAATAAAAGAGCATTCCATTCTATGACCCAGTCAAAAGAGCACAAATCCGAAAAATCAAGCTTTTTGAAGAAAGCAAAGCGTGAGGTAACCAAATTGGCACTAGTTTTTACGGCAGGTGCGATAACTTCCGCCGTAGCCATATTAAACCAAAGGCGACAAAAAAGGCTTAAAGAAAAGTACAAAAGCCAATTAAAATCCGCAGAAAATAAAGATTAACAAGTTTGAACTGCCAAACTATAGGAAAGTAGTTAAAACTTAATCCTTTCCCTTAAGGTATTCAATTACTTGGATCTGATTTTGGTCAAAAGCAATGTAATCCTTTAACACTTCAGTCTCTTTCATATTCGGATAGGCATAGCAAAAAGCAGCATTTTCCAGTGTTTGCCCATTCCATTTTACATGGAAGTATTCCGTATTCCCTTTTAAGGGACAATGGGTTGACAAATCTGATTTTTCGAGCAGTTCGGTATTCACCTCTGATCTGGGAAAATAATAAACCGGGTCGTAAAGGTCAAAGCCGGCTTCCTGCATTTTTAGGGTATTGAAGGATTCGACAATGGTTTGCCCGTTAAAGGAAGCGGCAACAAGCTTTCCCGGCTTTTTTATGCGCATAAAATGCCGGGGCTCATCCTCACGGTGAATGGCATTTTTTACAAAGGTGATATCTGCCGGAGTGGACATAAATTTTTTCTTTTGAACAAAGTAATAAAGGAACCAAGTTTCATAGAAAGTACTTTAACCGGATTTAATGGTTCTATTGGGTTTTCAAATTTAAATTTCGCTACAAAGAAACTAGCTTAAAATGAGCTCAAACAGGTATTTTTGTTTTCTCTAAACTTTGCAAAATCAAGGTAAAGATAAATAAGTAGTAAAGGTACTACTAAAAATATTAAAGGATTAGTATTAAAGGCCCCACTAAAATCAAAAAAAAGGATTTTTATAAACGATGTTGTCAACCCACAGCCGGGACATTCAATACTAAACAATAATTTCCATAAACAGGGTATAAAAATGTTTATGGAATAAACCATCTTTAGCACCAATGCAAATACGAAGTAAATGCCAAGGCTACTCGTTAATTTACGGACCGCAAAATACTTTAATACCGTAGCCAGCTTCAATCTAATTATACCTGATTGGATTTCCATCTGCGTCTTCATAGCTGCCAATAATAATTATAATAAGATCAATAAGCGTCCAAATGCCACACCCGCCTAAAGTTAAAATTTGAAGGACTCCAATTAGTTTATAACCCGTGTAAAACCTGTGTATTCCTAAGGATCCCAAAAAGAAGCACAATAGTAACGTTATTAACCATCTATTTTGTTCTTCTGACATGGAATATTTCGATTGCTGCCTAACACCACATTTAGGACAAACTTCAGCTTTGAGATTTATGGTTTCCCCACATTCTTGGCAATATTTTTCATTTTCGTTTTTCATGATTTCAATAATTTAAAGGGAACTGGAAAAGGTTTTATTATACCCTAACCAGTCCCCATTGAATTTTTAATTGTTAGGGTAACTCTCTACCGTCAGCCATTTTCAGACTTCCAGTAAGAATTCTTACCAAATCCACCAATACTAAAATGCCGAAAAAACCACCTAAGGTAAGAATTATCAATATACCCATCCCCGTATAACCCATAACAAATCGATGAATTCCAAGTCCTCCAAGTAAAAAGCAAATTACAGCCATTATTACTTTAGAAGGTGGTTGAGCTTGTGCTGCTTCTGTTTGTGCTGCTTCTGTTTGTTCTTGTGTTTCTTCGCTCATAATAATTGAATTTTGGTTAGGCCTACTCTATTGTCTATCGGGTTTTCGGCTTGCCCCGGTTATTGAAATCTTTTTAGATAAATTAAAACATAACTTGTAAGCAATTTTCCAATGCCGATCTTAATTTATAAAACCAATACCCACCCCGAAATTCAAGGTAATGCCGGTATGATCTATGGCTGTCCAGGAATTGTATTGAGAGACACCATTCTCATCACTGTAGCTACTGACACGCATAACCGGTCCGGCATAAGCATCAATTACTACTTTCGGTAAAACAGGAAATTGTACTCCCAATACGGCACCACCGGCAAAGGCATTTAAAGACTCACTTATTGATTCATCCCCACTCTCGGCATTTATCCACAATTTACGAAACATAAGGTGAGGCCCTGCGTAAATCCCGTTCGGTTCATCCATTCCACCATACAAGTGAAACCTTCCCTGACCTATCAGGCCTAAACCAGCCATGATTTTAGGGGAATACTCATCGCCATTGGAGGCAAATGTTTTATTCAGGGCGTTGACATACCATCCTCCCAATCCATTGTCTACCGCATAAGTGCCCATAGGCATAATGCTGGCAGTAAACCCATCGGTTAATTCCCGTTCATACTCCAGTTGAAAAGTACCTGTGATCAGTCTGACCGGGTTAATGCGGAAGGCTTGTTTGTATTCTTGCTCTTGAGCCTTTAAACCAAAAGTGGTTAGTTGAGCCAGTAGAAAAATAATAAAAATCCTTTTCATAATCCCTTTTTTTTGAATTTATTAAAACGAATTTTAATCTTTATTTCAGCCGGAAAAATTGTTTAAATTTTGCAAAACAGCGGCAAATACTCATGCAAACCTTAATTTTAAACAAAGTAAGTATTGCCACATAAATTATTAAATCATTTTCCGGATCACTAAACAAAATAAAACCGCCATTTGCAACACCTACTTAACCTCATTTCTCATTTTGGGAGCAAATTCCAAATTACCAAACTCAATAAAAAACCCATTTAATTTATTTTTTTCCTTAAATTTGTTTCCTTAATAAAAAAATAACCCGAAATGTAAACAAAAAATTTAAATTTTTTGCTTTTTACTGTTTACAAAAAAGCCCTTGAAGATATTAAGAGATCGAAAACCCCAAAAACCTAATCAATTATGGCACTGAAAAGCTTTTTTATCACACTATTAGGAGGCGTTTTACTTTTGACTTTTAACGGATGTGGCCCTGCTTCTTCCCTCACCAATTACCAGGTGGTGTCTGTCAAGTCCCCTTCCTTGGAGAAAAAAGATAAGGGCTTGGTTTACAAAAAGGACAATGTAACACTAAATTACAACTTGTGGGGAAGTCAAGGGAACCTTAAATATCAAATTGTTAACCAGTCCAACGAAATAATGTATGTTGATTTAAAAAGGAGCTTTTTTATTAAAGACAGCAATGCCTACAGCTATCATCCCAATCAAACTACCCAAACGAAACCTTCATTGTATTTGAACCCGGACAAGGAAAGACAACAAGATGATACCTTGATTGTACAGGGTTTATATCCCAGCGTGGATCGCCTTAATGAGGGTTCCGAAAAAACAGACCTTTCCAGTAAGGAAACGATTATGGTACCTCCGAAATCGAAAAAAACCATCCTTTCTTTCAAAGTGAAACAAGATATCTTCGAGTTTTGTGACCTGAAAAGGGATGTGTCAAGAGCTGATACAGCCGTTAAGAATTTCTCGATGGGTAACACTCCCATGACTTTTGAAAATTACCTGGTTTACAGCTTTGACAAAAATTTTGAAAACACAAGTAAAATCCGCAACAAATTCTGGGTAGAAAAACTAACCAACCTGGATAGTTACAATTTTGTGGTTGAAACCGAAAAACCTGACCCCTGCAAAGACGATGAAACCATCGAAAGGGATGTGATTAAAGAAAAGGACAAGGACAAATTTTATATCAAATACACTGAAGAACCCTAATGATTTCATTAAATAGGGTTGAGAAAGAAAAAAAGCGGTTGATAAATTTCAGCCGCTTTTTTTATTATTAAAGATTATTCCTACCTGCAAAAGTCATTTAATAAGAGGCACAAATCTTTTTATCCTGCCTCATTAACTACTTGTTTTAGCCAAACCACCTTTTCTTCATCAGAAATTAGCTTATTCAGCTTTCACATTTTTTAGAAAGCCTTAATCCGTGCCATTCAACTCATATTACCAGTTTCCAAGGAGTTTTAGAAAGTGTTCACCTATTTTTTGGTTAAAAAGTCATTGTAGCAAATCATTAGGAGTAATTGC
>CAZJWK010000163.1:0-4555 GCA_964549595.1 uncultured Sphingobacteriales bacterium
TGCCATACAGGTTAATGGCAAGGATCAGTTCTTTGCGGGTCCAGCGTTTTTGGCCTTTTTTCACCGGATAGGATTTACCATAGCAATTTACTAAATTAGTAAAATACGAGCCGATGCACCTGAATTTAATACTTGGGCAGAAGCGTTTGAGGGAAAGCACCCAATACCGATTGGGATTGGCATGATCACATCCCTGGGGTAGAAAAATTTACGGAGCAAAGGCTTATGAAACCATTGAAAATGCGCTTTCATAACCTTTCCATTCCCTTACGCTACGCATTGAGGGCCCAACCCTATTCCCCGGACCTGTTATCCTCAAACCGTTCGAACCTTCGCTCCACTATCCGGCCTCCTGCATCTTCGTCCCCATTACCTAAAACCTGGAGGCGAGCCCTGATTTCCTTGATGATTTTTTCTCGCCGCTTTTTCGGAAAAATCGGCTTTACATAGCTCATTTTCGTTTCGCCCCGCTCAATACCTTTTAAGAGGTTACGAACCCGTTCAACCCCGTAAATGGAATATTCATTCATAAGGTAATCGCCCCTGTGTTCCCAGGAAGCACTAAGTTCTGCTTTGCGTGCGTTGTAAGCTGCTTGTTCAACCTTACTATTACAGTTATTGGAACCTTTACAATCCTTAGCCGGGTCCAGGAACTTTTTCTTCATCTCAGAAGCACTGTAAAAGATCTCGGATATGGGAATCATTTCACCAGAGGGCCTTAAAAGCTTGGTGTACAAATCATCTGAATGGGACATGGTTTTATCCACGGTCATGAAGTAAGGCCGGCTATGGTGCCCCAGTTCATATTCTACCGTTTTCTGCTCAACCGGGATATTAACGGTGCGCAGGATGGCATGGTACAAACCTGTGGTACCCCAGCACCCATCGGTAAAGTGGCTTTTCCCTTCCAGGGGATACAGGACTTTATCAACGGGCGGCATCCCGCTGTAATTATAGATCTTGCTATGGTTAGCATCTCCATGACTGTGAACCAAATGAGCCCGCATCCACTCACTCAGGGCATAAATCGTTTTAAGGTGATCCTGCTTGATCAAGTCAAAATTTGCTAAAAACCGATAACATATCCGGGGATTCCAGAGGGTTACACTCCCCATCCTTGAACTATTGAATTCGTAACGCCCTTTATTCGGGAAATAATTAACAAACTTCCGGCCATCCAATAAATAAGTCAACTGCTTATCCGTCATACCCCTTAAACGCCATTTAACCAACCGATTTTTTTCCACCCAAAGGGTTTGTGCTACATGGGCCAAAAAAATAGCCCACGCATCGGAGCTACTGATGGTTTGATCACCATCAAGGGCCGGTGGCTTGGATACCTGACAGGGTCTCCCTTCCTCAAGCCGCAAAATAGCCTTTTTCAGGTCCCTTTTTCGCTTGTTGATCCAGTTGGGATACTTTTTTACCCCTTTAGAGCCTTCCCATTTCAGGTTGTCAGCAATGTGTGGTCGGTTCAGCAGTACCTTATAAGCATGGAAAGGGGGGCCGTCCGGTATTATTTCTTCTCTAACATTATTCCTGTTGTCAATCTCATCATGAAGGCTGTCGGTACTGATTAAAGCCCTGACCTCACTGTTATTGGTAATGGTTACCGGGTTGGGGGGTTTTACAACATTTGTGTGCCCTGCGGGCAAAGAGGGAAGTTTGTGAGAGAAATTCGCCTTTGTCTTATCATTCACAAGGACCTTAAGGGAAACTTTCATATCCTTGGGAGAAGGGGTATGACCCCAATTCTGGACCTTAATCCGTAATTCATCCTTTTTATTCAGAAAGAGGTCCTTTATGATATAATCCGGACCGGAAATATAGGACGGAGTCACAGTCTGGGTTAACTCATTCTGAACCTCATTGAGTTCTTTAACATCTTCCCATGCATCCACCTCAAAGCCTATTCGCCTGACTTCGTCATCCATTTTAAAGTTGGTCTTTATGGTATACCGGCTTCCGGGTTTACGAAAACTCTGGTCGGCCAGGTTATTCAAATCATAACTTCCCTCCTTTTCACCGTTAATATAAATCGAGACAATGCATTGGCCTTGGGGAACCTTAGCCTTTCCCTGGTTTTCAAAGGTTACCTCCAGCACATTTTTGCTGTTAAAGGAAATTTTCCGGGGTACCAGGTCCGGTCTTTGGTTTTCACATTTACCCATTGCAAAAGTCAACAAAAGGAATAAACCGAGGATATTCAGTCTCATAAAGTGATGTTTTCAGGAAAGTTTTAAAGGAAGCGGTGCCGTTTCTCAATTTATTGTAAAAGGGAATGAGCCCTTTAATGGGATCAGGACGTTAATTTTTGATGATCATTAATGCCAAAACTAATAATTCGTAAACGGATCAAACCCAACCAAAGCTATCAAAAAGGAGTTTAATCCTTAAAATTCCATTCAGGACTTCTTATAGGGTTTGGTGATTGAAATGGGGTAGAAATACGGTAGAAATAGGGTTGCAGGCTGAAGTCCGTCTCACTACCCACTACTCAATACCCATCTTGTGTCTTTTGTCTTGGTTCTTGCGTCTGCGAAAGGAAATGAAGTGGAAATGCGATAGAAATGCCGTTGAAATATTGTAGAAATAAAGTTAGAAACACCTTACTTTCAGCTTTTTGAAAAACTACCCCTTCTGTAATTTTGATTAAATGCATTCTTAGGCGAATAACTGCAGCCTGTAGAAGACGTTAAGCAATAATATCGCTTTACCACCTAAACCCCTTATTCAATCAGCGTGACTTTTTTTGTAAACCGGTCTCTTTGGGTTTCAATTTGTATCAGGTAAATACCAGGTTTCTGATTAGTCAAGTCAATTTTTGTAACACCGGCATTAATTGTTGTCTGCCAAACCGGCTTACCCCTTAACGTAAAGACTTCTATAAACCGCTTTTGCTCATTCACAGCTTCATCAAACTTTACAGTAAACCATCCTTTACCCGGATTGGGAAATACGGTAAAGGCCTTTTGTGAATGGGTTGATGAAAACCCCTTACTACCAAAGCTAAAGGTACTTTGATTGTTGACATCGTCTGCAATAAGGATTTCATACCGGTCGAAATTCCCCAATTCCATGGTATCCCTGAAACGGGTGGCACCATCTTTTGTTAATGCGGGGCTATCCCAATCAATGGGTTGGGTATGGATACTATCCGGGTAATAAACCCTGATGGAGGCAGCAATGGCTTTCATGCTGGGGTCATTGGCTTCCACAAATACTTCATGCCTGCCATTACCCGTTTTTTCCACAAAATGGTTGATAAGCGTGGGTGAATCACGGTCATCTACCATTTGTAGGTCCATATTGTGGGTAAATTCTTCCAGCCCGTAAAGTAACTTACCATTAGGGAGCACTACCGAATCCCTGGAAAAAACACCGGCATTGAAACGTAACGGTTCTTCCGGTAGAGGGAGTTGTTGATTCAGGTTATAAGAAACCTGGTAATCAATGAAAATATCTTTGGTGGTCGGAAAGGAATCGGTGATTGTGTAGGGGATATCAAAATAGACAGTGTCAGTAAAAGCAGTAACCGTATCTTTATCGGGTATAATGCCGGGCGGGAAATCCATGATGAACTTAGCACCTTCCGGTATATTGGTAAGGGAACCCCGCATAGCCAATTCATATACCAGACTGTCATATTTCATAGTAAATGAATTACCGGGTGATACCCTGCCGGACGCTACATAGGCAGAATCCGGTATTTCCTCATCCAAGCCCCTGCTGGTCACCCAGCCATTGACCCAGACTTCGTCCTGGTTATCAAAAGGGAAAAGGAAACTATTCTGACTACCCCTTAGACCCGGGCATTGCAATTGATTACTACAACCCTTGGTGAAGTCCACATAGGCTGTATTCATGGAATCTATAGAAAAAGGACGGGTAAAGCTTATAACGGTATCAAATACACTCTTGGCCGTATCTGAACTTGTAAGGCTTACTTGCTTACATCCTAAATGAACATTGGGAACCGAATAGGAACTATCTTTTTCCTTATTGCATGCACATTGGCCAGGGTCAATTTCCAGGGTATACTTTTCGCCTTTGATCCAGGGCTTGTCTAAATTGAGCATGGCACATACCACAAAATCTTTGCAGCTTGAGTCGGTATCAGCTAATTGGACGTCAAACCAAAAATGGACCGAAGATGGTAGGCCCGGCGTTTTGGCATACCTGGCCGTCCACTCAATTTCGGAGGAACAACCGGGAATAGCGTAAGTAGAGGAGCGTTTGATATCCCTTTTTTGAGCAGTACCTGACAGCGGTAATGAAAGGACGAAAAACGCCAATCCCGTAGCCAGGACAAAGAAAGTAATGCGTGTAATGAATTTACTCATTGGCATAAATTTGAATGAAACAAACGGTTTTTTACCAAATTATACCCAGGCGAAAGATTGAGTTGGATGCAAAAGCCTGAAGAAAGATGGTAGCAATAAAAGACTACTTACTGATTCAAAAATAAAAAAATGGTAAGTTTCAGGGCTCATAAAATATTGGCAAGGATCAGTTCTTTGCGGGTCCAGCGTTTTTGGCCTTGTTGCATAAAATG
>CAZJWK010000164.1:0-4379 GCA_964549595.1 uncultured Sphingobacteriales bacterium
GCAGCCCAGGCAAACCAATAACCCATGTAACTTGATGTAGGCGAGAGCCGAAAACCTTCATCAGGGCCTTCGGTAACCTGCCCGAAAACATTGTAACGATTCCCTTTAGTGTCTTCCATGACAATCGGTAATTTTCCTTGTACGGCATTATAAGTTAAATCATCGCCCAATTCTTCAGGTTTTTCAAAGGACACTATAAAGTTTTCCCCTTTATTGCCGGCTACAAGGATTTGCTCCCCATTGAATTGGTCCTTTAGCAAACGGGTTGAATCCTGAAATAGGTCAAACCGGTATACCTTGGCATTTCCGTTCTGTATAATGCCATGAACGCGCTCTTTCTTAGGTAGCCGATCATCTTTATTGGTTACCGGGAATAGCAGTTGGTCATTGTTCTTATAATCGCCATACGGATACTGGTCGTAGTTTCTGCTAAAACCGGTTTGACGGGACAAAACCTTTGTTTCGGGGTACATGTTTTTCCAAGTAGACCAGCGGGTTTCTACCACCTGAAAGGTTTTGTTTTTCTTACCCTTCAACTTCCCATTGACGCTTTTCATTTTCATTTGCGACCAATTGCTTTCCGTTTTCCGGTCGTAGGGAATCAGGTTGTTGTTATAAAGCAAACCGGAAACACCAAAGGTGGTTACCTTCCCGTCAATTTTACGGGAAATGGCAATGGCTGTTCCGGTAAGGGGGCAATAGGTCAAAGAAATGGGTTTGCCGCCAACTTTGTCATTAACAATCTCGTGATGGTCGAGCACCGGATGGCCGTAAGCTTTAGCCTTCCCGTTTTGAATAATTCCCACAACCAGGTCATTGCCCTTTAAGAATTCCGCTGATTCGCTTTCTACAAATTGAGGGTCATCCACGGAGGGAATGCCATCCTTTCCCGGTCCGCCATCCCGTACTTCCTCTTTGGGTATCAGCCATTCCCCGTCATTATTGCCATCATTAAGGGAATTTTCTTCTTTTTCACAGCCTAAGGTGACAATTAAACTTAGTAAGATAATGCGCCAGGTTTTCATAAGCTAAAATTATGGTTAAACGAAACTTGAATTTGATAAGTAGTGCCCAGTTGTTCCCCTTTTAGATGCTGATAAGCGGGGATATCTGCGGCTACTCTTAAAGTATTGTTGAGGTTGATCTGCCAGCCTATACCGGGTTTAATATAGAGCCACTGCCCTCCTGTATTGGCCAGTTGGTCCCCATCCACTTCATCAGGGCCCAGATTCCGGTAAACGAAAAATAAAGATGGGTCTAAAACCACCTTGCCAATGGCTAAGGATTTCAATAATCCCACATTGGCCTGAAATTCATTGCCATAGGTATAAGCTTGAGATGAATTGGCACGGGTTGTAGGAGTTGTAATGCGGTAATTCAGGTAACTTGCCAATTGCATTCCGCTGCTCAGGAAATTTTGCCGGCCAAAGTAACCCCAGGTCATCACATCCCAGCTCCCGGTCCCGGGTTGAAGATCGGGAGCGAGCAATATACCGTTATCCCCTTCCACATCGTTTTTTCCGGTTGGAAATTTGGGGCCGGTACCCACTACCAGCTCGGTAGGATGCTCCTTTTGGGTGTTGATGAGTTGATATTTTAGCAGAACAAAAGCATCACCAACGCCATTCAGGGTTGTAACTGCTTCTTCTTGCTGGCGGAAGGTTTTAATAGTCCGGGATTGCCTTATAAAAGTGAGCATTGCTGAAAGGGATAATTTATCGGAAAAGCCATAACTGCCTTCTACCATGAGATTATGAATACGCCTCCGGCGGTCATCAATTTCCAATAACTCAGAACCATTGTAAAGCCGGTTCATGAAATGCTGGTTGTAGGTTACCATTAACCGGAGGTCCTGTTTTTCTGAGGAAGTGACACCCATTACACCCGAAACCGGGGATCCCCCTGAGCAGCAGGCTTGACCCCTGGCACCACTTGAACCAATGAACAACAGTAACGCTACCGCTGGGATGTGTTTTAGTAATTTTGAAAACTTCATACTATAAATATCAGGCCATCTTTTCAATTCCGCAGTCATATAATTGACATTTAGGTAAATAGTCCGGGGAAACCGCGATTCAATGGCATTATTGGTCATTCATAGTAGTAACCTTCCCCTTTATCGCTTTCCAGTGGCACACCCAATCCCATCACCATACGGTTTACGAAATTGAAATAGGAGGCAATCATGGCAGTATCCAGAATCGCCTGGTCATCCCAGCCTACCTGCCTTAAAGGTAGGATGTGCTTGGTTTCATCAATGTCATGAGGATGCAGGGTCAATGCCTCGGCATAAGTGCAAAGCCATTGATCGGCTTCCGGTAAATTCACTTGCCTGAAATCCCTGGCAAGTCGTTCAACTTTATTTTCATCTTTCCAAAAGTGTCTAAGGGCACTGCCATGGTGTTTAATGCAATATTCGCATTGGTTGCAACCTGAAACCACGACTGCAATCATTTCCCGCTGGGCTCGCTTCAATGGTGATTTGCCAAACATCAGCTCCATGTAAAAATCCATGTGCTGGGGAATGGTCTCCGGATGCAGGCTTTGGAGCTTGTGCACTTCTGCCAGTTTCCCTCTTTTTTGAACCAGGTCATCGTAAATTTCCCGAATTTTCCCGGTAGCGTCTTCGTAATTCAAAGTCTTGATGTAAGGCATAAGTGAAATAATTGATTTTGAAACCGCTGTTTAGCAATGGAAGCGCAATAAGTACTTAATCCATTAAAGCATTAGGGATTCTTATTTCAAAGGTGGTTCCCTTTCCTTTTTCACTATCTACATCCAGCGTACCCTCCAATTTTTCAACCCCTTTTTTGACTAAAAAAAGGCCTAAGCCGGTCCCTTCTTTTGCATTATTGGCCCGGTAAAACATTTTGAAAATCTGATCTATTGATTGAGCATCTATTCCTACTCCATTGTCGGCAACCTGAAAGATTACGTCATGATCATATGTTTTAACATTTATCTTAACCCATTGCTCATTTTTGGCTTCATCACGGTACTTAACACCATTGGTCACTAAATTCTCCAAAATACTGAACAATACATGTTTATCAGATTTAATCCTTTGCCCTTCTTCCTCAATATTGTATTCAATTTTTACCCTATCACTGCCTTCGGCAAGGTTCCCCTGCTGAATAACCTCACCCATGAATTTAGGTAGGTGCACCTCCTCCAGTTTTTTCTTCCCGTCTTTGATCTCAATGGTTTTAATCAAAGTGGTAAGAATATCATCCAGCTTTTGGGCTGATTGATGGATCATGCTTACGTAAGAAAGGGCCGTTTCTTCGGTTATTTCCGTTTCAGCAAGTTGAACGAGGCCAAGTAAGGAAGAAAGCGGATTTTTGAGGTCATGATGGGTTTTGTAGATGAAGGTGTTGAGCTCTTCATTGGTAGCCTGAAGCTTCTCCTGGTAGGTTTTGAGGCTGGTGATGTTCTGCCCGTAAATGTAAACCTGTTCTGATTGAGCCACAGAGGAAACGGTAAACAAATAGCATTGTCCACCAATGCTGGACTCAAAATTTTGCTTTTTATTCGAACAACCTCCGTTTTTACAGATTTCCTCCACCCGTTCCTGCCAGTCATTGGGCAGATAGTCTCCAATACTGATATGGAGCTCATTGAGCAAATCCGAACTGGCCTCATTGGCATATTCCAACCGGTAATCCTTGCTGGTCCTGATAACAGGATTGGGGTTTTGTTCCGGGAATTGACTTAACTGATTGATTTTCCGGTGAGCATCATTTTTTTCGGTGAAATCCCGGACAAAAGCAACCACTACATGGCCTTCTTCTTTTTCAGAATAACTGGCAGAAATTTCAACTTCCTTTTTTGCTCCTTGTTTGGTAACCGCCTCTATAAAAAACCGGTCCAAGGAAAAATCAAGCGTTTTCCTAAAATGGTCCCAACATTTTTGGTTTTCACTTTGAGGATGAAGCTCAAAAATCGTCATTCCCTGGAATTCTTCATGGCTGTAACCAAAGAATTCCTTAGCCCTGGTATTGGCATACAGTATATGACCGTTGCTATCCAAGACAAATAAAGGATCCGACAATTCAAACAATTCCTCAGTTGAAAAATACGGAATTTTTGTTTCTGCTTTAACGGCCATTAGTAAATATTTTTTTATTAACAACTTAATTTTCTCAATAAGATTCTTTTGAATTAACCAATTAAACCCTTTTGTCTCCCGAAGGACAAAATAAAATTCAAACCGGTGGTAATAAAAAAATCAAGGGATTGATAGATTGCTAAAAGGCCAGATGCAGAACAAAATCATGGATGGTTTTTCAGTCCTAATTTAAAACCGTTAAGGAAATTTGTCGTGCGCCAAAAAAACCCATAGCCGGGACACTTCAACTCCTTTTGTTTTTATGGTACCG
>CAZJWK010000165.1:0-4337 GCA_964549595.1 uncultured Sphingobacteriales bacterium
CCCTACCCTTTGGTTTCCTATTTTTCAGCCTTTATCATCCTGCTAATGAACTTCTTCCACCTCAGCCGGTGTTTAAGAAGTTTCTTTGGCCATCTTTTAGTAATACCTCAGGAGTAATTTATCGGTAAAATAAAAGCAACAGTAGATACTGGGGTAAATTACGAAAAGGATGAAAGTGACCCAAAATACAAATTTTACAAATACTACACGAAGCCATATTCCAAACAGCTAAGGCTAACTTGGTCAATGGATGTGGTAAGCAACTTTTCAGGGTAAAGTAACCCGTTACCTCATAACGCTTACCAGGTCCGCATAAAGAGGCTGTAATCCAGCTGGCTTACTGGTTTCTTATTAGATTTTATCGGGCAGAAATTACCATTAAAAGCTTTATCCTCCGTTCCTTTACAAAAAGTTTCAAAGCACTAAGCTTACCACTTTTACGTATTCACCCTGTGGTAAAAGCCTCTTATAACCAGAACTTTAAAGAAATTTTGAATCCATCATCAATTTTGTTTCTTACAGGAAATGGCTTCCAATTATTTTGTAATTTATAGGGAAACAGCTACCTTTGCAGCCATCTTTTGAAGAAACCTAAAAAGGCAAGACCGTGAAAAGTCTAAGTTATAGGACAAAATCAGCCAACGAACATATTGTTAAGCAAGATTGGTTTATCGTAGATGCTAAGGACAAGGTAGTTGGGCGGTTGGCTTCCGAGGTTGCCAAAATCATTCGGGGCAAGCACAAAACCTACTTCACTCCTCATTTGAATTGTGGAGACAAGGTTATTGTAATTAATGCCGATAAAGTACGTTTTACCGGAAAGAAAAACACAGAAAAAGTTTACCGCTGGTATTCGGGTTACCCAAGCGGCCAAAAAGCAAAAACACCCCGGCAATACTTTTCGCACAAGCCCACGGAAGTTTTTAAGTTAGCCGTTCGGGGAATGTTACCCAAAAACAAACTACAAAAAAGATTCATGAATAACCTATTCCTTTATGCCGGAGAGGAACATCCGCATGAAGCACAGCAACCTACTCAATTAGAACTCTAAATAAAAACCATGGATTATACTTTAGGCACAGGCAGGCGGAAATCTTCCATTGCCAGGGTTTACATAAAAACCGGTAATGGTAAAATAACCGTAAATGATAAGGATTACACCGAATTCTTTCAGATGCTTCCTTATCGGATTAAAGTGGAATCACCCTTTAAGCTTACAGAAACTGAGGGTCAATATGACGTAAAAGTCAATGTAAAAGGTGGCGGATTCGCCAGCCAGGCCGAAGCCATCAGGCTGGGGTTGTCCCGGGCTTTGATTAAAGAAAACGAAGATTACAAGAAGCCTTTGAAAGCTGAGGGATTCCTCACAAGAGATGACCGCATGGTTGAACGGAAAAAAGCCGGTCTTAAAAAGGCCAGAAAAAGAAGTCAATACAGAAAGCGTTAAAAATCGGATATATGGCCCAGGAAATATCGATAGAACAATTGTTGGAAGCCGGAGCGCATTTTGGTCATTTGCGTAGTAAGTGGAATCCCAATATGGCTCCTTACATTTTTATGGAAAAAAACGGGATTCACATCATTGATTTAAATAAGACAGAGAAAAAGCTGGAAGAAGCTTATAACGCTGCTTATAATTTGGCCAGCTCTGGCAAAAAAATCCTGTACGTAGCCACCAAGAAACAAGCCAAAGATATTGTCACTGAAAATGCCAAGCGTGTCAACATGCCTTTCGTTACTCAGCGTTGGCTTGGCGGTATGCTTACCAATTTTGCCACTGTTCGTAAGTCCATTAAAAAGATGAGTAACATTGACCGCATGTTTAATGACGGGACCGTGGAAAAAATGGCAAAGCGAGAGCGGCTGGCCCTGGAAAGGGAACGGCAAAAGCTGGAAGATGTATTAGGGGGCATTACCGATTTGAATAGGCCTCCTGCCGCCGTTTTCATAGTAGACATCATGAAAGAACATATCGCAATGGCCGAAGCGGAAAAGCTTGAGCTGACCTCATTTGCAATCACAGATACCAATTCAGACCCCACAAGACCCACGTTCCCGATACCGGCCAATGACGATGCTTCCAAATCAATTGCCCTGATTACTGAGAAATTTACCGATGCCATTGAGGAAGGGTTGAAAGAAAGGGAGCAAAAGAAACAAGCCAAGGAGAAAGAAAAGCAAGAAGCCGAAGGCAGTGAAGAAACCGGAGCTGCTTCAGTGGGATCAGGAGATGAAGAAGCTAATGAAGAAGGAGAACAATCTGAATAATTTCATTGAAAAACCGATTAAATACCGTTAAAGAATGGCAATTTCTGCATCTGATGTCAATAAACTAAGGCAGCACACAGGGGCAGGCATGATGGATTGCAAAAAAGCCCTGGAAGAAGCCAATGGAGATTTTGATGAGGCCGTCACTTACCTGCGTAAAAAAGGCCAGAAAGTCTCTTCAAAGCGGGCTGAAAAAGAAGCCAATGAAGGACGGGTGCAAGCCCTTACCAACGATGACCAAACCAAAGGCTCCATTATCGCGGTGAATTGTGAAACGGATTTTGTAGCCAAAAACGAGGATTTCTCGAACTTCGTCAACAAGGTTGCAGAAGCAGCTTTGAAGGATTCCCCGAATTCTACGGAAGAATTAGGTGAAGCAAATGTGGATGGCCAAACAGTCAATAGCCTGTTGGAAGATCAAATGGCTAAAATTGGTGAGAAAATTACCATTTCTTCTTTTGATATACTTGAATCTGAATATGTGGTGGGTTACAACCACTTCGGTAACCAAATCGGTGTTTTGGTTGCTTTCAATAAGAATGATGACGCCATCAAGGAGGCAGCCCAGGATATTGCCATGCAAATTGCTGCCATGAGTCCCCTGGCTGTTGATAAGGATAGCATTCCTGAAGAAGCTGTCAATGAGGAACTGGAAGTGGCTAAAGAGCAAATCCGGCAGGAAGGCAAGCCCGATCACCTGGTCGATAAGATTGCCCAGGGAAAGCTCAAAAAGTTTTACGAGGAAAATGCCCTGCTGGAGCAAGCGTTCGTTAAAGATTCTAAGAAAACCGTTAGGGATTTTCTTCAGGAGGTTGATAAAGACCTTGAAATAAAGGCATTCAAACGAATAGCAATTGGCGGTAATTAATTTAAAAGAGGCTTTTTTGAAAGCCTCTTTTTTTTGTCAAAACTTCAAAAATTTATTGCTAAATTTCTAATACAATGGCCTACAATCGCGTCCTATTAAAGCTAAGTGGGGAATCCCTGATGGGGAATAAAGAATACGGGATTAACGGGGAAACCCTTTCCCACTATGCCAGGGAAATTAAGATGGTGGCTGATAAAGGTTATGAAGTAGGCATTGTCATTGGTGGCGGAAACATCTTTCGGGGGCTCGAAGCTTCCAAGGATGGGTTTATGGACCGTGCACAGGGCGATTACATGGGCATGCTGGCCACTGTTATCAACGGCATGGCCTTACAAACAGCCCTTGAATCGATAGGATTGCAAACAAGGCTGCAATCGGCTATCAAAATGGAGGAGATCTGTGAACCCTACATCCGCAGGCGCGCCATCCGCCACCTGGAAAAAGGGCGTATCGTAATTTTCTCGGCCGGTACCGGTAATGCTTATTTCACTACGGACACCGCTGCCGCTTTAAGGGCCATTGAAGTCAATGCCAATGCCATCCTTAAAGGGACACGGGTCGATGGCATTTATTCCGCTGACCCGGAAAGGGACTCTACTGCGCATAAATTCTCCAAGATCACCTATGACGAGGTTTACGCCAAGAATCTCAATGCCATGGATATGACCGCATTCACCCTTTGCCGTGAAAACAACCTGCCTATCGTGGTTTTTGACATCATTGATTCCGGTAATCTACTGAAAGTGGTTGAAGGAGAAAAAGTCGGCACCTTAGTGGATGATGGGGCTTAAACAGGGTAATAGCTATAGGCAGATTACCCTATAAATGATACCCTTTCTATGTCTGAATCCAGGTCCTTAAATTACCTAATCATACCAAAGCCGCAAGTCATTCATTTATCGCATTAATTGAAAAGTTGCTTCTTTGGTTTTTATTTGCCCTATTCCATTTTCTTCTATTTTATAAACTACCTGATACAGGTACCTTCCTATAGGTGCTTTTTCACCTTCAATGGTCCCATCCCAGCCCTTTTCGATTTGTTCAGACCGGAAAATCCGCTGCCCCCAACGGTTGTAAATGGTAAGTTGGTAATCCTTGATCTTGTTAGCATCCGGCTTAAAAACGTCATTCTATCCTTGTGAACATACCCTTCAATGGCCTCGATATGGAAGCGGCTATCAATATTCGTTCTATTTTGAAC
>CAZJWK010000166.1:0-4144 GCA_964549595.1 uncultured Sphingobacteriales bacterium
TCCCAAAGGGAATCCAACCCCTCAGAATCACCCTTATTTCAACGGTGTTTCTACGTATTTCAATCGTATTTCTATCATGTTTCCCTAATTTCCCAACGCCCAACCGGACCACAACCTTTTAGGGCTAAAACCGGTAATGCACGGATAGCCCTGTTCCATCTATAAAGAAAAACCCTTTTTGGTTGAGTTGCTTAACATTCCGAAAGTAACCGATGTAGCCAAGCTTTAATCCTAATTCCCACCTCTTTGAGATTTCGTAATGAAGGTTTGCCCCGCCGGATAGTCCCCCATAGATGGGATCCTGATTTAAATTTTCTGGCCTGGGTGGTCTGTAGTAGTGATCGAAAAGCAGTGCCAACCGGAATGGAAATCCTAATCGCAACCTGTTGGTAAAATCAATGGAAAGGAAGTCACCTTCCACAATAGGTCCCTTTGGATTTTTTCCCTTTCTTATCTTGTGGTTTAAGGGAAAATATTGATACCCTATAGTCCATCTGTTTCCGTTTTTTAAATATTGGATTTGTCCGGCTAACCTTACATCAATTAATGAATACTTGATATAGAAGGGATTTAAAAAACTTCTGAGGCCTATTTGAAATTGGGCGGAGTCTTGATTGGTTTCTTGATCCTGGGCAATCGCTTTAAAAGTAATAAACAGGAATAGGGTTATCAGAAAAAAGCGAGCGGTTTTGACCATAAAAAACCATTTTACGGGACTTTGGCAGCGGTTTATAGTTATTCTTTATAACGAAAGCTTGCTTTTGGTATTGTAATTTTCATCCAGCTGCTTCACCAGGCTTTCCACTTGTACCAATGCTTTCATTTCAGCCAATAATTCTTCTATATTGATCCGCTTCTGTTCCATAGAATCCCGATAACGGAGGGTGACGGTATTGTCTTCCGTAGTCTGGTGATCAACAGTAATACAGTATGGGGTGCCAATGGCATCTTGACGCCTGTAACGCTTACCAATGGCGTCTTTTTCTTCATAGTGGCAGTTGAAGTGGTATTTCAATTGGTGATAGATTTTGCGGCCAATTTCGGGTAATCCATCCTTGCGGACCAAGGGCAGGATGGCTACCTTAATGGGGGCCAGGGCGGACGGGAACCGCATTACCGTCCGCTTACTTCCGTCCTCCAAAGTTTCCTGCTCATAGGCTTTACTAATGAGGGCCAGGACCATTCGATCCAAACCAATGGCTGTTTCTACTACATAGGGGACATAGCGCTCATTCCTTTCCGGATCAAAGTATTGGAGCTTTTTCCCGGAGTATTCCTGGTGACGGGTTAGGTCAAAATCCGTCCTGGAATGGATCCCTTCTACTTCCTTAGTGCCAAAGGGGTAATCGTATTCAATATCAACGGCTGCATTGGCGTAATGGGCCAATTGATCATGTTCTTTAAGCCGGATTTCATCATCTGTGAAGCCAAGGGCTTTAAACCATTGCATCCGCTTTGCTTTCCAGTGCTCATACCAGGGCATTTCCTCACCAGGCGGGACAAAAAATTGCATTTCCATTTGCTCAAATTCCCGGGTCCGAAAGATGAATTGACCCGCTACAATCTCATTCCGGAAACTTTTACCGATTTGGGCAATCCCAAAAGGGATATTTTTTCTGGCGGTTTTCTGCACATTGAGGAAATTGACATAAATGCCTTGTGCGGTTTCAGGTCTCAGGTAAAGTGTTGATGCATCATCCGAAGTAGACCCCACATCGGTGGAAAACATCAGGTTGAATTGCCGCACATCGGTCCAGTTTTGGGTTCCACTCACGGGGTCATTGATTTCATAATCCAGGATGATTTGTTTCAATTCCTTAAGGTCATTGTTTTCCATGGCCTGGTTAAAGCGATTCTGAATCTCATTCAACTGTTGCTGGTATTTTTGAACCCTTGGATGGGTTTCCTTGAAATGGGCTTCGTCAAAATCTTCACCGAATTTTTTGGCTGCTTTCCGGACTTCTTTGTCAATTTTGCCCTGGAGCTTTTCCATTTGATCTTCTATCAAGTTATCCGCGCGGTAACGCTTTTTGGAATCCTTGTTATCGATCATGGGGTCATTGAATTGCTCCAGATGACCGGAAGCTTCCCAGGTTTTGGGATGCATAAAAATAGCGGATTCCAGACCCACAATGTCCTCGTGCATTTGAACCATGCATTTCCACCAATATTCCCTTAGGTTTCGCTTGAGTTCTATCCCGTACGGCCCATAATCGTAAACAGCACTTAAACCATCGTATAACTCACTGGATTGGAAAACAAACCCGTATTCCTTGGAATGGGCTACAAGGTCTTTTAGTGTTTTTTGATTGTTATCGCTCATGGTTGTATTCACAACTTTTAAAAGGTTCCTGATCTTTATTAGTTAAGCGGCTTATGGATGCTTGTTCAAAATATCCTCCCCTTCAAATACCCCGTCTACTAAGTGTAGTTTTCTGTCAGCCATTTTTGCCAACTCCTGATTATGGGTTACAATGACGAAAGTTTGTCCCATTTCGGATCGGAGTTCGAAGAATAACTTGTGAAGGGCTTCGGCAGTTTGGCTGTCCAGGTTGCCGGAAGGTTCATCGGCTAAGACCACGGAAGGGTTATTAACCAGCGCCCTGGCCACAGCCACTCTCTGCTGTTCTCCGCCTGATAAGGTTGAAGGCTTATGGTTAAGCCGATTAGAGAGCCCCAGGTACTCTAATAATTTTTTGGCCTTTTCATAACCGGCTTTTTTACCCTGTCCCTGAATGAAAGCGGGAATCGCCACATTTTCCAAAGCTGAAAATTCCGGTAAAAGGTGATGAAATTGAAATATAAAACCAATATTGGCATTACGAAAATGGGAAAGCTTTCTGCCTTTCAAGTGGTGTATCACAGTGTTTTCCAGGCAAATCCGGCCCTCTTCCGGGTACTCCAATGTGCCAAGGATCTGTAAAAGGGTGGTTTTACCTGCCCCGGAGGGACCAGTTACTGAGACCACCTCAGACTTTTCGATTGAAAGGTCTATCCCTTTCAGAACCTCGATCTGGTCAAAACGCTTATGGATGTTTTCTGCCTCTATCAATGCCCTTATTTTGTGAAAAGGACAAAGGTACTTATTTATTTTCCTTTCTGAAAATAGGGTAAGATGGGCTAAAATAGGGGGTCCTATCCCGGAGTTTCCTTAAAAATCATCCCCGGCTAATTGTCTAATTAGCACTGGTAGGGATTCTGTAGATCAAAAAGCTACAACCCTGCTTTTTTTATGTTCAGGGCATTTTTTCCTAAAAACCAAGGTGTGCCACGTGTTTCTTTTTTTATTGAATGCTTCTTGACCTGACAATCGTGAACACCTGAGTTATCGAGATTCGGCAGGGCTAATGGCAAAATCCTTTCAGCCGGTGAAGCATTAATGGATTTGTTAAAAAGGGTTTGCACTTTTCAGGGGTTAAAATTTTCAAATTCCTAAAGAAATTGATCACCTTTGACATGATTACAAAAAACCGCTAACAAAGCATTTTCCTATGAAAGATTTTTTGAAGTATACCCTGGCAAGCATGGTAGGTTTCATCCTGGCTAACATTATCCTGGGGATCATTTTCACCATTATTTTCCTGATTAGTGTGGGAAGCGTGATGACCATGACAAAAGATTTTCAAAGCGCCAAAAAAGTGGAGGTGGAAGAAAAAAGCATTCTTCATGTCAAATTGAATTACCCGATTGCGGAAAGGACCATTGATGATCCCATCAGGGATTTTTTAAGGGAATTACAGGATAGCCCAAAGCCAATGGCCATTAGGGATGTCCTGAGCAACATAGCACAAGCCAAAAAGGACGAAAAGATTAAGGGCATTGTCCTGCAGCCAGGGGTTATGCAAGCAAGTTATGCAGACCTGCAAGACATAAGAAAGGAATTAAAAGCGTTTAAAGAAAGTGGTAAATTCCTGTATGCTTATTCCAATGCCATAAGCCAAAAGGGCTATTACCTGGCCAATGTGGCTGATAGCATTTTCCTGCAGCCTGAGGGAATGATGCAATTTACCGGCATGAATTCGGAAGCCGTTTTTTACAAGGGCCTATTTGATAAATTGGGGATAACTCCCCATGTTTTTAAAGCCGGAAAATACAAAAGTGCTGGAGAGTCTTTTACGCAAAAGGAAATGACAAAGCCTGAACG
>CAZJWK010000167.1:0-4130 GCA_964549595.1 uncultured Sphingobacteriales bacterium
GGTTGCTTGTCCGCTACCTAAAATGATGTGGTCAAATTGCTTCATAAGGTTGAATATTTTTGGGAATTGTTTTACGCTTATGCTTTAATACCCGCCAAATTTAATTTATTATAAAAGACCAAATTAAAATACTTCCTACCTGTTCAAAGTGCAATAGTAAATTCCCTAATTTAAAGCCAAAGGTCTGAAATAATCAATTGCCTTATATGCCAATTAAGGGCAACTTTCCGTAGCGGTTTCAGATGATTGAAAAAACAATCATTGATTGCTGGAAAAAAAATTAAACAGCGAAAATTCTTCGTGTACATTAGCTATTCAGCCCTTGCCATTTCCGCCAAAGAATCCCTGTAAAAGCAGGATACCAAATAAGGTCATTGAACAAGATGATCAAACCAAAAGCAAGTGGTATTTCACCCGAAAGCCAGGCATAAAGAAATCCGATCGGGCCCAGTATTTTACCAAGGAAACCAACCAACACAATGGGGTAATGCCTCATTTCCTGCAAGGCAGCAATCCCATAGCCAATGCTGTAAACCCCTACAATCATGCCTACGGTTTGCCAGATAAAAAGATAGCTGGGTGGCTCCATATGGAAAAGTTCAAACGCTTGTTCCGGAAACAAGACTACCCAAAAACCAAAACCCAGGTTATACCAAGCAGCCGCCCATAGCCATTGGGATTGCCACGCAAAAGGTTTTTTCCAACGCTCTTTCAGCTTAAAATCCCATTTATCTAAAAATAGCCAAATGCCTTTCCCATTAGATTCTCGGGCTTTCCAGGCCATGAAAATCGGGATTATCTGAAAGAAAATGCGGGCAATGAAGAAAGGGCGGTTATTGATGCCGAAGATTTCATGGTTGATAATTAGCATTTCGAAATGGGCCGGTAACAGGGTAATGAAGTAAAACACCAAAAACCAGCCGGTTAGCCTACGGAGTCTTGGCAGTAAAAGGCCTGTAGCACCCAGTATCTCGAAAATGCCTGTAAGGTAAACCCAAAGTTTAGGAGTTGCAAAAGGATCAGGAACAGCAGGGATAAACTCACCTGGGTAGATAAAATGGGTTATACCCGCCAATAAAAGGATGAAGATCAGGACAGACCGGCAAAACTTAGCAACACGCATCATTTAAAAACACTGTATTGGTCTCAAGGTTTTACAGGCTGAGCTTTTAACTGGCTTTCAAAATAATCCGGGAAGCCTAAAATGTAAAGAAATTAAGTAAAATTTTACACCATAAGATTTATAAAACTTCCTTTAAATTCTTCAAATCTTTTTGCCTTGGTTTAATTTTTTAAACAGCAAACGCCTTTATAGAGGCTCAACCCATTTTTTTGTTTAAAATTTTTCTTTAAAGATTAAACATTTTATTATATTCGATGTTTCATTCATGCAACAAAACGAAGAAGCCTTATGGAACTACCAGAATTAACAGTCGGCCAGTACAGTCTTGTGTACAACATGATGTCGCTGACGATTGCTGCCTTTTTAGGGTCTTTTGCTTTCTTCCTTTTCGGAAGGAACCAGGTAGCCCAGCACTACCAAAAGGCCTTGCTGACGTCAGCCATTGTGGTAGGCATTGCTGCGTACCATTACTTCCGGATTGCCCATTCCTGGACTGAAGCTTTTGTCCTGGAAGGAGGAATGTACAAACCTTCCGGAAAACCGTTTAATGACGCTTACCGTTATGCGGATTGGCTCATTACTGTACCCCTTTTGCTTGTAGAATTAGTACAAGTAATGAATCTGGCTAAAGACAAAGCAAGAAGGCTGATCACCGTCTTAGTCATTTCAGCTGTATTAATGCTGTTAACAGGGTATTTTGGGGAAATCAGAACAGAAGACACCTCCTTATTTTCCTTGAGGGGATTCTGGGGATTGATCTCGTCAATCTTTTTTGTGATTATTCTGGTCAAATTGGTGCAGGAAATATGGGGTACCGCTAAGGAAGAAACCGGACGAGTAAGGATATTGGTAAGAAATATCCTGCTATTAACGGTTTTTGTCTGGGGCTTTTATCCTATTGTTTACATGGCTCCGTTCTACGGTTTAGAAGGTGGAACAAGTGAAGCATTCCTGCAAGTAGGTTACAGCATGGCAGACATCATTGCCAAAGCAGGTTATGGCCTGATGATCTTTGCCATTGCAAAGGAAAGAACCGCGCAGGAACAAGGAGAAAGTTCTGAATAGTGGAACTCAACAAGGGAGGTACCTAAACTTAAAATTATGGTTTTGGTACCTCCTTTTTAATTAATTTCGTTAATATTGTCAATCAAATCCTTTAATCATTTCAAATCATCACCTTAAATATATCATTATGCAAAAGTCTGATTATTTCTTTCTGGCCGCGGCCTTCATTGCTTTTTTACTCTCCGTATCTACCTGGTTTCTGATCAATAAAGATACAGGATTATTTGTAGGCATTTGGGTGCCTTCTATCCTTGCCCTTGGTGGCTACATAAAAACCATATTCAAAACATAAGGTCAATGGCCTTTAAAAATTTATCTCATGAATGATCTTCTTATTTTTATTATTGGCGTACTTGTGACCGCCCTCACCTTGTTTGGCGTATTTTTTACTAAACAGGAGTTTGAAAAGGACAGGAAATTGAACCGGGATGATTACAATGAAAAACATCACCTGTAGGCACATCCAGCAAGGGAAACATTCACTTCCTTAAAATCCATATTATTAGAGAAATTTAATAACCCTTTTAGTTTATAATTTTAGGAAAAACATAAACCGGCTAAATGCCAATACCATTCTTTTTGAAAGCGGAACCCAGCTTTCAAGAATCTACAATATTTTTGACGGGGTATTCAAGCTTCAGAATACCAACAGCAATGAACCGGTCACTTTTTACCTGGCTCGGCCGGGTGATTTCTTAGGGTTAAATGACCTGTTTCATCAAAACTCCGCTTATTCCGTTACGGCGACTGCTATCGTAAGTACAAAGATTGGGTTCTTATCTTCTGAAAAATATTTTGAAAAAACAGAGCATAACCCCAACATGGGGGTATTGTGATCCTTAACCAGATCAACAATCAAATAGACCGCATCGAAAACTACTCCAAGGCCATTTATGGTGGAGATTCTCACCAGAAGGTCAAGGAATTGGTCGTTTATTTAGCCAATACGTTTGGCCTGAATGAAAACCAATTTCTAAATGTAGCCCTTAGCCCGGAAGATCTGGCTAATCTTTCAGGGATCTCGAAAACCTATATGCGCAAGCTTTAGCCTTATTTCAGGGAACAGAACTTATTTGAATCCAAGAAGCGGTGCATCAGGCCTTAATCCCAGTCAAATATTGGAGTGAATTCCTTTAGCGGTGTACTCTCCCGATTTTGATGTTAATATTCTAATAGGTGTATGATGATAGGCAGAAAGCCGGAGTGGATAATAGGGCTTAAAATGCGTGGTTCTATTGACCCCATTTGATAAAATCCCTTAAAAAATATCTCCAAAATTACCTTTTTTTAATCTGCTCCTGCCAATTGGTTAAAAGCTGCTTACATACCTTTGTAAACCAACTCCTCAGGAAAGGATGAACGATAATGTGATGGATGGCTTTCTTGTACCGGAATTCAAAATCCAGGACAACTTCAACATGCTTGCTTGGTGTATTCTCTATGGTCCACTTTCCCTTAAGGTATTGGAAAGGATAAGGATAATCTTGAGGAGTGGTATCTACTTCAAAGGCATAGCCTTTTTCCGGTTCCCAGTAAGTGCAGGTTTCTGTCCAGCTTTCATTTCCGTGGAAGCATTGGCGGACCATTCCCCAGCCTTCCCCGGATATGACCTTTACATCGTCAATATTGGGTGCTACCAGATGATAGTTACTCACATCAGCAATCACCTGCCAGACCTTTTGCTGATCACCTGGCATTGATTGTCGGATTTGAAGGTGTTTATTTCCTTGCTTATTTTTACTGTGATCCTGGTGATACAAAGCGTAAGTTTGATGAGTGGCAAACCCTGCTACTATAAGTCCTATACCGGCAATTAACCAATAACCTTCAGCACTAATCCTGAAAATACCACTGGCTAAAACGGCAATACTGGCTAAAACCCACGAAGTGGGGTGTAACAAACCCTTAATTTTAGCAATTCTAATTTCACCCCACTTTTAAC
>CAZJWK010000168.1:0-4111 GCA_964549595.1 uncultured Sphingobacteriales bacterium
CCGCGACCCCAACCTTGGCAAGGTTGTGCTCTACCGCTGAGCTATTCCCGCAAAATGTGCTGCAAATTTAAAAGGTTTTTTCCCAAACAGGCAAATGCTTAATCCAATAATGCCCGAAAAGCTTTACCCTTCAATATAACCCCATTACAAACCCATTAACAATTGGCATTCAATTTCCAGTAGAAGCCTTTTTTGCTTTCCTGATCATATCCTGTAGCTCTTGGAGCTTCATCATGGCCTCCACAGGCGTTAGGGTATTCAGGTCCACTTTTTCCAGTGCTTCCTTAATTTTCTGGGATTCCGGGTCATCCATCTGGAAAAGCTTGAGCTGCATGCTGGGGTCCTGAGCAAATTCTTTTTGTTTGGGCTTCTTGTCTTCAATTTTGCTCCGCTGGCCTTCCAGGGCTTTCAGAATTTTTTCCGACCGCTTGACAACCGTATCTGGTATGCCTGCCATGCGAGCCACGTGTATACCAAAGCTGTGCTCACTGCTACCCGGCTGCATCTTTCGCAAAAAGATCATTTTGCCCTGGTATTCTTTAACGGTTACATGGAAATTTTTGACACGCTGCAGGTTATCGGCCATTTCATTCAACTCATGATAATGGGTTGCAAACAAGGTTTTGGGCATAGCCGGGTGTTGATGCAGGTATTCAGAAATGGCCCAGGCCAATGATACGCCATCGTAAGTGGAGGTACCACGGCCTATCTCGTCCAATAAAATCAGGCTCCGGTCTGAAATATTGTTCAGGATGCTGGCGGTTTCCGTCATTTCAACCATGAAAGTGGATTCACCCGTAGATAGGTTATCGGAAGCCCCCACACGGGTAAAAACCTTATCCACCAATCCCACTTTTGCCTCCGAAGCCGGTACAAAGGCACCAATTTGCGCCAGGAGAATAATAAGAGCCGTCTGACGTAGAATAGCGGATTTCCCGGACATGTTAGGACCTGTCAAAATGATGATCTGCTGCTGTTCCTGATCCAGGTAGACATCATTGGGTATGTAATCCTCGTCTTCAGGGAGGCGTTTTTCAATCACCGGATGCCTGGCTTCCTTGATATCAATGATCCGGTCTTCATTGACCTTGGGTTTCACATAGCCGTTTTCTTCCGCAATCTGGGCAAATGACAACAGGCAATCCAGGTGAGCCAAAAGGGAAGCATCCTGCTGTATAGGCTCTATGTAATTACTCAGCTCATACAACAAGTCTTGGTAAAGGCGGTTTTCCAATTCATAGACCTTTTCCTCGGCCGTCAGGATCTTTTCTTCGTATTCCTTAAGCTCTTCCGTGATGTACCGTTCCGCATTGACCAACGTTTGCTTACGGATCCACTCAGGAGGTACCTTATCCTTATGCGTATTCCGGACCTCCAGGTAATAACCGAATACATTGTTGTAGGCCACCTTAAGCGAAGGAATGCCGGTATTTTCCATTTCCCGGTTCTGCAGTTCCAGCAGGTAATCCTTACCGGAATAGGCCAAATCCCGGTACTCGTCCAATTCATCGGAAACCCCTTTTTTGATCAGGTCCCCTTTATTCAGGTTAACCGGGGGATCATCGCTTAATTCCTTTTGTATTTTTTCTTGGATAGTCGGACAGGGATTTAACTTTTCACCGATTTTTCTTAACGGTTCATAACCTGATTGTTCGCAATATTGCTTGATGGTTTCTACACAATTAAGCCCTTTTTTAATCTGGTTCACTTCCCTTGGGTTGATGCGTTGCATGGCCGCTTTGGAAATAAGCCTTTCCAAATCCCCTACCTGGTTAAGTATTTCCTGAAATTCGCCCCGTTTATCCGGATCCTGGTAAAAAATATCCACTACTTCCTGCCGCTCTTGGATGGCCCTTAACTCTTTCAGCGGCATGACCAACCACTTTCGCAATAACCGCCCGCCCATGGGGGTAATGGTATTATCGATCACATTCACAAGTGGCGTACCATCTTCCTGAGGGGCATTTAATAACTCAAGGTTTCTCACACTGAATTTATCCAGCCAAACATAGCGTTCCTGCTCCAGCCTGGTAATCCCGCTGATGTGGCTTAACTGATTATGCTGGTTTTCCTCCAGGTAATGGAGGATTACTCCGGCAGCCGCAATGCCCTCCGGCATATTTTCTATCCCAAAGCCCTTAAGGTTCTTTGTCTGGAAATGGTGCAGCATTTTATCGTAGCCAAAATCCGGGCTGAAAAGCCAATCTTCAAGGACAAAAGTGTAATGCTTATCCCCGAACTTTTCCTGGAAGCGGTCGATACTCCCTTTAGCATGAAGGATTTCGGCAGGGTTGAGGCTTTTTACCAGGTTTTCGATGTATTCCATGTGCCCCTGGGTGGTAAAAAACTCACCAGTAGATAGGTCTAATAGGGAAAGGCCGGTTTCTTTGGTACCAAATTGTATGGCTGCCAGAAAATTATTTTGCCGATTTTCCAAAATTTTATCGCTCAGGGAAGTGCCTGGTGTGGCTACTTCGGTAATACCCCGTTTAACGACCGTTTTGGCATTTTTGGGATCCTCCAGTTGGTCACAGACTGCAACCCTTTGACCCGCCTGGATCAATTTTGGTAAATACGTTTCCAGCGCATGGTAAGGGAAACCGGAAAGCTCCATTTCCGAAGCAGAACCGTTAGCCCTTTTGGTCAGCGTTATACCCAGAATATTCGCCGTTTTGACCGCATCCTCCCCAAAGGTTTCGTAAAAATCACCCACCCGGAAAAGCAAAATCGCATCCGGGTGCTGATGCTTCACCTTGTAGTACTGCTTCATTAAAGGGGTTTCGGATAGTTTCTGCTTGGCCAAAAGAATGATGTTTTTTTCCCTCGCCAAAGGTAATGATTTACCCCTGGCTTGCCTAAGGCTTCCAAAAGGTAAGTGTGGAAATGTGGAAAATTGTTTTTTTCCCGTTTCCTATTTGGGGTTGAACGCCTTAAGAACAAGTTTAAAAATTTCTTTATCTCTGGCTAAAGCTGATTTAAAGCCATTTCAAAGCCAAGCAACCAAAATCCTCGCTTATCCTGACGCCTTCTTTGTACCTTTGTCACAAACGATTACCGTTATGCGTAAACTGGAACTGGAGGAACTAAAGCGGGATGATTACAAAACTTACCGGCAAAAACCCAAATTACCTGTCACTGTAGTGTTGGATAATATCAGAAGCATGTACAACGTGGGTGCGGTTTTCCGGACTTGCGATGCTTTCTTGGTAGAGAAGCTTTATTTGTGTGGCATCACGGCAAAGCCCCCGCATAGAGAAATTCAGAAAACTGCCATTGGGGCTACGGAGAGCGTAGAATGGGCTTATTACGACAAAGCAAAGGAAGCGGTACAAACCCTTAAAAACCAGGGTTACCAAATCATAGGGGTGGAACAAACCGATGAAAGCCATTCCCTTTCAGAAATATCAATCAATGCAGATCACGCTTACGCCCTGTTAATGGGTAATGAGGTAGCGGGTTTAAGCGAAGACCTGCTGGAAGACCTGGACCGGGTAATCGCAATTCCCCAATTCGGCACCAAACATTCCCTTAACATCGCTGTTTCTTCAGGAATTGTCATATGGGAGTTTGTAAAGCCCTTTTTGAAATCCCATTCTTGATGAATTTTAATAGGCCTTTGATTACCGACCATTATTGAAATTTCTGCTTTTACTTACCTAAAATCAGGGAATATCCGGTTTAAAACCCTAAATAACAATCAGGTAGTAACCCAAAGGGTTTCAAATGAAAAAAATCTCCCACTAACCCAAGTCAAGCTTGGTTAGGTAAACGTCAGGTATAAAATTTAAGAAAGCATTGAAGGAGGATACCATAGCTTTTAGTTAACAATTTGTTATTCAGGAATCTAAGGGCTTTTTGTGAAGATTTTATATGGGAATGCCGGATAATTTGAAAACAATGCATTTTAGTTTTATGAAGTCTTGGCCTAACTTGCCGGGATAAGCCTTTCGTACCCCCAATTTTCCCTCATATATTCAGTCTGAGTAATTTTTTAAACCAAACTTTCGAGTCAAATATTTGCTATAATCCCTGTTTGCCGTGAGCTAAAGGGCAATATTTTATTTCCGTTTGTTGACTACATGGAGATTCCCAGGTAGTCCAATATCGTTTG
>CAZJWK010000169.1:0-4061 GCA_964549595.1 uncultured Sphingobacteriales bacterium
TCCAACCATTCGGAAGTTTCCTTGAGCTTCTGGACATCATAAACCTTATAGCCGGATATGGCAAAAAAAGGGGTATTGTAAATATCCACAAGCTTAGAATAGCTGGGATGAATTTTCGGGGGTTTCACCATGACGTTCTTTACCCGGGTTTTACCGGATGATTCTCCTTCTTCCCGGTTGAGGGGATGGTCCTGAATGGCGTTCAGGTTGTAGATATGGGCTTTTAGAGGGCCTAAGTAATTAAAATAAGAAACATCGCTACTTTTGATGTTTTCGGGTTTAATGATTTTCAGGGAAATATCATTCTTGCGGGCGGAACGCTCAAGGTATTGAGTGAAATACCCTTTGAAATCCGCTTTTTTGAGTGGGCTTTCGTTGAATTGCTCGTTGTAATATTCATAATACTCCACCTTAGGATTAATAAGGTAAATAGGCTTTTCCTGCAATGGCATTTGGTCCAGGTTCTCATGGACTTCTATGTAATACTTCTGTCCCTGGGCATTGAGGCCTACAAGGACCAGTAGGATCGCTGCTACTCCTTTAATTGTCCAGGTGATACTGCGCATAATATTTGAACTGACTTTCAGGATGGTTTGCAATAAATTCATTTAACCTTTTATTGCCTACGCCGGGCCCAAGGTAATCTTTGGCAGCCAAGGCCGAATAAAAGGCACTTGTGGTGTTTTTGTTGGTAAGGTTATCACCATATTCAAAAGTTAATTTTTTGAAGGGCTTTAGGTCCATTTTACTAAGAATGGCATAGAAATTCAAATAATTTTCATTGGTTTGCATGGCCGGATTTTCAATAATTTCCTCAAGGTTATTCAATTCCTTGAATTGGGCTATCCAGTACAAATTCTTTAAAACAGAAGCTTTAAGGAAAGCATGATCAGGGTAATCTTTAAGCATCTGAAGGGCTAAAAACAAACTTGGCCCGTAATCCGAGTGCTGGTAATAAGCTTGTATTTGTTCAAATTTAGCGCTTAACCGAAGTTTTTGATAATCCGCTTGCTTTTTAACCAAGTACTTTTTGCTTGCTTTTTTACTTTGGTCAAGGGCGTTGATAATTTCTTTTAAAGCCGTGACCCGCTTATTAATACCAGGATGGGTGGTAAATTGATCGCCAAACTTACTCTTCTGTAACATAACTTCTTCCTCTTCCTCTTTCATTTCGTTGATCAAGGCGGTATCTTTTTCAAGGTTATTAGAGTCAACTGGTAACCATTTGGCAATATCCAAAGGCTGATAATGGTACTTGACGGTATCCTTCAGGCGTTTGAGTGCATTAATTGCCGCTTCTTGCTTGTAAGGCGTGGAGCTGAAATATTGCATACCCATTTCATCGGCTTTGGATTCATAATCCCTCGAATATTTCATTTTACGAAAACCTTCATCCGAGGAACCGGTGTGGATTTCCTTGGCTTTGGCTTCATGAGCTTTCCGGTAAATTTCAAAAACGTGAGATTTTTTAATGTGTACCAACTCGTGACAAATAATGGATGCCAATTGGGCCTCGTTTTGCATAAGGCTGTATAAACCAATATTGATAAATATGGTCCCGTCAGAAAGGGCTTTGGCATTGGGAGTGGGAGCTTTGGTTACAAAAATTTGGTAATCGGAAGCTTTTAGGTTAGGATTGGCTTTGATTATTTGCGATAAAACCGATTGGGCATGCTGCGAAAACTTGTTATTGAAGTAAACATTCCCCTTGACAAAAGGGGGTCGCTTTTGTTTTAAGACAAATTTTTTGAACCTTTTAATGGTTTTTTTATCCAAACCGGAAGTGGGTAAATCCAGGTTGATCTTTTTTAGTTTCAGATTGGCTAAAACGGCTTCCGGAACCTCGCCTTTGTTTTCAATGGGAGAATAAGTTTTTTGGATTTGCCCAATGCTTCCAAAAGAGAGGAAAATGGCTACCGCAAAGGATACTGCTAATCTCATTCAGGATTCTTTTGATTTTTTTCGAAATTAGTAAAAATTTTATAATGGTAAAAAGATTAATATGAATAAGCAATTTGTATTCCAAATTCATTACAGCAAATTTGCCTTGTTATTAAGAATAAAAAACAAGGTAAAATGAATGTAATGAATCTTTTTACTAACTTGCACACAAATTTATAATAAAAAAAAAGATTTTATGGTTAATAGTGTTAGTAATCCATTGAACATTCGTAAGCCCTACCTCTTGCTTATGGTGATTTCATTTTTTATTAAACCAATGAATGCCCAGAATTTTATTGGTGGGAAAAATTTTGGGGGTACAAGCGAGGATTTTGGAGAGGCTATTAGTCAAACCAATGATGGGGGACTGTTTCTTGGGGGTTATTCTTATTCCGAAGATTCCGATGTCAATGACAATGAAGGAAGTTCGGATTTTTGGACGCTGAAATTAAATCAAAGGGGGCGAATTGAATGGAAAAATAACTATGGAGGGTTTGATAAAGAAATCCTCTTTGATATAGACCAGGCCGCTAATGATGAATATATCCTGATTGGCGAATCCAATTCAGATGGACGGGATGTGAATGAAAATAAAGGCAAAGGGGATGTTTGGGTGGTAAAGTTGACGCCCAGGGGAAGAATACATTGGGAAGAAAGCTTTGGGGGAAGTGAAGAAGATTATGCGAGATCCGTGGAAGAAACTAACGATAAAGGTTTTGTAATAGGTGCCTCAACAAATTCTTCAAATAAGGATATCAGTAATAACAATGGCAAATATGATATTTGGGTGATTAAGCTTAACCGGCTTGGTGGCTTAGAATGGGAAAAAACCTATGGGGGAAGTAGTTATGATTATATAAGGGATATTCAACAAACTCAGGATGGCGGTTATATTTTTGTAGGGCATTCGTTTTCTTCTGACGGAAATGTTAGTGGTAATTACGGCAATGCAGACGTTTGGGTTGTTAAATTAAATGCTTCCGGAGGGATAGAATGGCAAGATCATTATGGAGGAAATGGAAAAGATATTGGGAATTCAGTAAAGCCAACCAATGACGGTGGATTTATTATAGCAGGCAAATCAGGTTCTTCCGGGCAAGACGTTGCTCAGAATAATGGACAAGTAGATGGCTGGGTCTTTAAATTAGACAATTCAGGCAAACTTCAATGGGAAGAAAATTATGGCGGTTCTAACGATGATAAATTCCATTCCATACAAGAAACAAAGGAGGATGGTCTTATTGTCTCAGGATTAACGGAATCCAATGACCAAGATGTCGGACAAAATTATGGTAGTCAGGATGTATGGGTTGTCAAACTGGGAAAATCAGGAACCTTAAAATGGGAAAAGAATTACGGTGGGCAGAAAAAAGATTGGTCCAAAGGAATTAAGCAGCTGAATAATGGTAATTACGTAGGGATTGGTTCTTCTAATTCTGACGCCTCTTTGTATGATGTTAGTAGAAATAATGGTAAAGAGGATTACTGGATGTTCAGGATTAAGAGTAAGGAGTTCAGTAACGCTAAAAATGCTGTGGCTAAATCTAAGCAGAAGATTTTCCCCAACCCGGTTAATAAGAAGGCTAACCTAAAAGTCAATTTTGAAGAAAATCAGCGTAAAATCGTTGCTGAGCTTATCTCTCCAAAAGGAAAAACCTTACAAAAGCGGAAAGTGATTAATGGGCAATCAAAAACTTTCCGATTTGATTTAAAGCCTTATTCACCAGGCTTGTATTTTCTAAGGATTAAAACCGATCAGGGTGTAATAACAAAGAAACTTGAAAAAGTTGAATGAACTTTGTTATGGTGGGCATAATGCTGCCTTTTTGCTTTTTTATTCAGCAATTGTGCTTCTAATTTTTCCAATGCTTAATCTGTCCGGTTAGAATCTATCTCAATAGAAAGATAGCCTGAAAGTACCTGACCCAAAAGAAACAAGCCTTCTAAGGTCATTACAATGGTAAAGCCTTTTGAAAAAGGTCTCATGTAGATTTCCAATCCCATATTAACCAACCATTTCAAACCCTCAAAAGGCCATTTTAGCTGGTTTGGTCAGCATTAGGGGGGTGCACGACAAAATTCCGCTTAAGCTATGGGTATGAAACCCATAGCTTGGGAGC
>CAZJWK010000170.1:0-4057 GCA_964549595.1 uncultured Sphingobacteriales bacterium
AGCGTAAATTCGGAAGTATTGTAAAACGGTTGGCCGGACGTTTGCCGCAAAGCGCCATCCTGCTCTTTGATGCCCTGGTCATCCAGCATCTTTTTGGTTCTGAGCACCTCCGCTTTGGTATCCTCCAACAAGGAATCCAACCTTCGAATCACCGTCATCGGCAGGATGACATCTCGGTATTTCCCGCGTACGTACACATCCCGCAGCACATCATCCGCAATGTTCCAAATAAAGCTGACGAGTTTGTTATGGGTGGTTTGGTTCATGGGGTTTGTTAAAAAGGTTAATAAGAATTAACAATTGCAATTATTGAAAAGATTTCCGCAATAACCACAGAATCTCTCGCTAGGTCTTCGAGAATCTGCTATTCTTGCAAAATCAGAATGAGGATTAACGCGGTTTCCACACATTTTGCAATAGTTGTAATTTCTTTCCCTATACCATTGACAGCTGTTACAATCATGTGCCTGTACCATGCTTTTTAATTTTGGGGTTTAATCTTTTTCTTAGAAAAACTTCCGTACTGGTTGCCAGTCTGTTCGCTTTCTACGAAGTAATCATTAAGCATTTTTACAAACATGTCAACATCCTGTTTATTTTCCAACAAAATGCTCCCGTCTTCTTTATTCTTTAGGTTATAGCCATTTTTTTCTGCAACTTTTTCCATTCTTTTAATTCGATCCTTCGTTAAATTTTTGAAATCAGGATCGTTTTGAATCCTCGCCAATTTCTTATTTAATGGCTTATCTTGCTCAATCTCTTCTTTCAATTGGTCAATACCTTCTACTAAATCAGTATCCTCAAATTCTTTTGCTAAGGCCTCAGCTATTTCCCTATACTCTTCTGTTAAGCCTGTCAAAGTTTCAAAGTTTCCTTTTTGAATAACATAAAAATTGCCTTCAAAGAAAACACAATCAAGCTTTTTATCAATACTAATGGCTTCCCTTTTTAAAGCTTCTAACTGTTCACTTTGGGTATTAAAAAATGCGCTTAAATGATCAGCCGTTGTGATATTGAAATTTTCAGTTTCATTTATAGCAATCTTGGTGGAGGAAGTTTTTCTAAAACCATACAACCATTTGCTTTGGCCTTCGTCTTCATTAATCTCAATCCCAATACAGTAGGCCCACAATTCCCTATTCTTTAATTCATTTAAACCCTCTATTTTAGAAATGTCAGTATCTTGAAGTAGCTTATTTTCTACTACTTCTTTAAAAGAAAAAGCCTTGTTCTCCAAATTGTAGGATAAAATTTGTGTGTTTGTTTCCTGAAGCGGGTCATATGGATTTATTTCATAATCTTTTTGATAGTGGAAATCTATTTTTCCTTTTGTGAGCTCAAATAAAAAATTCCTTAGATCCGCATCTATATCAGCTTGATGAACGACAAAATCATACTTCTCTGGAACCCTATGACTTTTTTTAACGCCATCTTTTAATTGCCTTGTTATGAAAAATAGTTTTGTATTTTCTACTTGAGCATAATCAAATTTATCCAATAGATCTTTTAGCATTGTAAGATGGTTTAATTCCAAAAAATAGTTTGTGCCCAATCTTGTAAATCTTTATCCTATCCTCTTCTTCAAGCGTTTTAAGCTGTGTTAATACCATTCCATTTTTAGTTATTCCTCGTTGATCTTTAAAATCCGCATCGAAAATAAAGTATCTTATATTGAGCAAGGGATTGATGAGTAATAGGGAGGAGTTTACATAAATTTTGTAGATCACGAAGAGCAAAAAGGAAATAGCGATAAAATCGTACCACCCATCATAATCTTGGAAGAGAAAGGGGATGATGTAGGTACCAATATAACTAATTGATTCGCTATTTTTGTTCCTAACATCTTTAATATTCACATTGAAACCGTTCTCAGCTTTCCGGTTGAGGTTTCTTAGCCCAAAAAACAATCCAATAAAGCCTACTAAAGAGATTAAAGATAGGATGGCGGATAATCCAAAATGTTTAACAAACATGGTAATAGTTTCAAAGCTAATCCCCCCAAATTTTAGCTTTGAGTGATTGGCAAAAATCTGTTTAATAATAATTAAGAAAAACAGGGGGAAATAGGATGTTGTGAATAAAGCAAACTGAAAACCAGGTTTTAAAAAGTTTCTTTGGCTCATTTAGTTAATTCTTAATATCGGTTGGCAATAAATATGCAGAAGATTTCAGAGATTCATATATTTGGAGTATTCACAAAAATTACCGCTCTATGGACCGTTTAACCATTGAATGGCAAAAAGTAAGCCGGTCAGATTTATCGAATTTCAAGGATCACAAGCTTTACTGTCTATTCAGGGGAAATAAGATTGAATACTTAGGATTGGCTTATAAAACCGCAATAGATGTTGAAATTCCCCAAAGAATTGAGGATCAGGAAATATCCCCTCAAGGATTAGAAACAGCAATAGGCTTTCCCAAGGACAGTAATTTGCAAGCCATTGGTAAGCCACCTATTTTAGACAGTGAATATGCGCTAATTGCAACTCATCCAACAGAATACAATATTGAGGGAGAAGGCGAATATGCATGGAACAGAAATAACTTGCGCGTAATCAACCACAAATTTGACGATATTCCTTTAAGGGACTGTGCGGAGGTTAAGAAAGGTGAAGCCTATAAAACTTGTTACCATTAAAACTGGATTATGGTTGATCCGCAACAAATCATCGAAGCCATTGACCGGTACTTAGAGGAAAATAATCTTGATTCAACGAATCCTGTCGATGCCAATCATTTTTTAACTGAAAAAGGGCTTTTAAAAGATGATACGTTAAGTCCTGGTCTACCTTTAAGAGAATTGCTTAGGGGTGGTCAAGTTCCCCATGCCTACCAAAGAAATGGTAAGTATTCAAATTGGATTATCCCCCATTCTTATGATGACACTTTATACAAGGCTTCTTTCCTTAACCAGGATCAGTTTAAAGAAGAACTCCAACAATTGGCAAAGGATGAGGAAATAAAAATTCTCAAAGCCTTTTTCCATTTCAAGGATTGCAAGGCCTATAGCAGTCAAATTTCCCGGGTTTTGAGCAAGGAGCAGATCATTGACATCAACCGGCCTATTGGCAATTTGGGAAAGCGGATCACGCACTATTACCCGGAAGCCCATAAAATAAGAGATCGTTACTGGCCCGTATTATTTCAGGGAAGACAGGAAAAAGACGGCTTTTTATGGATTTTAAGGCCGGAATTAAAGGAGGCCATGGTTAAATTAAGTTGGGATGAAATTGAATACCCTGGTGAATCAATCCCTCCCAACCAACAAACCTATCGGGAAGGCGGTCAAAAAATCGTTTTGGTAAGCCGGGTAGAGCGAAATTCACAAGCCCGGAATAAATGTTTGGAAGTATACGGTTACCGTTGCCGGGCTTGCGGAATGGCTTTTGGCGAACGGTATGGGGAGCTTGCCAGCGGTTTTATCCATGTCCATCACCGGTATCCCCTTGCTCAAAAAGATGAGCCCTCAGCCATTGATCCGGTAAAAGATTTGGTTCCGCTTTGCCCCAACTGTCATGCGGTGGCGCATATGGGAAAGGAGAAGCCTTTTGCTGTGGAGGAATTGAGGGAGATGTTGAGCAATCATAGCCATGAATGAGGGAGCAACGGGTGTGAAACCCGTTGCTTTGGAGCCTGAAAAATTTTAACCTAGAAAAGCTCCCAAGCGATTTATCCGACTACTGGCGGATAGGTTTCACACCTATCGCTGCCTGAAATGCCCTGCATGCTCAATATGGATACGAGCTTGTTTCGTTTAAAAGCAAGTGTGGAAACTTGCTTTGGCGTAAAATGAATGATACCTTTTGAGCTCAAACCAAACCACCAAACCCATCTGCGGACGCCACAGCACCAACAAAGCCCAACTCAAACCTTATCAATATTACAACGCCCCTTTATACACGAAATTCAAGAGGCGTTCCAGATCCATTATGATATTAGGCCTTCCAACGATGTGCTGGTCATTACTTCGGAGCTTCGAATAGCAATGGCTGGCTTTTAGCATTCACTTTATGCGCCCATTTTTCTCAAAACTACCCTTTTACCGACCATTTTTCAC
>CAZJWK010000171.1:0-3948 GCA_964549595.1 uncultured Sphingobacteriales bacterium
TTCAAAATTTTTATTGTTTGATCCACCCCCAAGATGGGTATCCCAAAAAAAATCAATAGAAAGGTACGGCCTAGCCCTCAATGACAGGTTCTCAACTGAAACAGGTGTTTTATTATTAAATCAAAACTTCTGAAAACCCTTTCCATAAAATTCATGGCATAACCAGACACATTTCGATAAATCCCCATTAATCAATTCCTTTACCCTGTCTTTTACTGTTACCTTTGTCCTGAATTTTTAAAGTTTGCCTTATGGAAATGCTTCAGGTTAATGATTACCTCCTATACTTTAAGGAATCGCTCATGGGTTTATTACCCTCTTTGGCAGGCGCTATTGTTACCCTGATCATTGGCTTTTGGGTGATTAACCGTATTGTTAAGCTCATGGGAAAAGCCATGGCTAAGCGAGAGGTTGATCCTTCTCTTCAGCCTTTTCTGAAAAACGTTGGAAAAACTGTAATGGTGGCTCTATTGCTGGTTAGTGTGGCCTCTATGGCCGGGATAAAGACCACTTCCTTTATTGCTATCATTGGTGCTGCCGGCTTGGCAGTTGGTTTAGCCCTGCAAGGGAGCTTATCCAACTTTGCCGGAGGGGTTCTTATTCTCCTACTTAAGCCTTTCCAGGTGGGTGATTATGTGGCTACGCAGGGTCATTCCGGTACGGTAACAGAAATTCAGATATTTTATACGATTCTTTACACTCCTCAAAACCAAAAAATTGTCATTCCGAATGGTGGAGTTGCCAATGGCTCGGTTATCAATTATTCTGCAGAGGATACCCGTAGATTGGATTTTGCCATTGGCATTGCTTATTCAGACGATATCGATAAAGCCAAATCTGTGCTTAAAGGCGTTTTTGAAAATGATGAAAGGGTTCTGAAAACACCGGAACCCGAATACCTGGTGGAAGGCCTTGGTGATAATGCAGTTGACTTGAAAGTGCGGGCCTGGGCCAATTCAGCGGATTTTTGGCCCCTTTATTTCGATATGCATGAAAATGTCAAAAAGGCTTTTGACCGGGAAGGGGTTACGATTCCTTTTCCCCAAAGGGATGTGCATTTGCATCAATGAATTTTGTTTTCCTAATCTTTTAAGTGGCTGTTTGTAGGGATTTTGAAAAAAGATTCAAAAAAGTTTGGAAAATTTAGTGTATATACATTAAATTTGCAAACAGAAAGTTTTAAGACATGAAATTAGAGGAAGAGATACAACAAAAACAAGGATTTAAGGACCCCTGGGAAAAGGCGGTCCTGAATACCATTTATTCCGGTAATTGGTTGTATGGTAGGCAGTACCAGTTTTTAAAACCGTTTGGGATTTCTCCGGAGCAATACAATATCCTCCGGATATTGAAGGGACAATTGCCGGAGTCCGCTTCCGTTAACCTGCTTAAATCCCGGATGCTTGATAAAATGTCCAATGCTTCCAGGCTGGTGGAAAAGTTGCGCAAAAAAAGTCTGGTGGAACGAAAAGAGTGTCCTGAAGACCGGCGTTGCGTGGAGGTGAATATTACCAACGAAGGGCTGGAATTACTGAACCGTATTTTTGCCTCCCAAACAAGGGCAAAGGACAATTATCCTCAAATAAGCGAAGAAGAAGCTGACATACTTAACCGAATTTTGGATAAAATGAGGGATGTATAATTTTTTTTGAGCCAAATAGATGTATAGACACTTAATGTTAAACGCTTAAAATGGTTTTATTATGACTAACACTTTAAAAATTCTCGGACGAGTGCTTTTTGCTGTCCCAATTGCCTTTTTTGGGCTCAATCACCTAATGAATGCCGGTAACATGGCCGGAATGGTCCCCGGTTTTATCCCTGGTGGCATATTTTGGGTTTATTTGACAGGTGTGGCTTTATTAGCCGCCGGTATTAGCATTATCATCGGGAAAAAAGCCTGGTTGGCCTCCCTGTTACTTGGACTTTTATTGTTGGTTTTTGTGCTAACCATGCATATTCCTTCCGTAATAAGTCCGGATGGCGGGCATATGGCCATGATCAATCTATTGAAGGATATTAGCCTTATCGGAGGGGCTTTACTTATTGCGGGTATTATGAATCAACAAAACCATTCTCTGGAAACCGAAAAAGCAAAGTAATTATGAACCATACACAAATAGATCAAAAACTGAACCCGTTAATATCAGAACGTTGGAGCCCCAGGGCTTTTGATGGAAGCTCCGTTTCTGAGGAACAATTGAACGGCTTGTTTGAAGCGGGAAGGAGGGCAGCTTCCAGCTATAATATTCAACCCTGGCGGTTTATTTATGCCCGAAAAGAAGATGAAAACGAGTATCAAAAACTGTTTGACTCCTTAATGGAGCCAAATCAGACCTGGGCTCATACAGCTCCGGTTTTAATGGCTACCATTGCCAGGATTCATGACAACAACGGGAACCCTAACCCCTATGCCTGGCATGATGTCGGTTTAGCAATGGGAAATTTAATTAATCAAGCCATGCATCAAGGTTTATATATTCATCAGATGGGTGGTTACTATGCTGAAAAAGCCAGGGCCAACCTGGAAATTCCGGATGGTTTCGAGCCCGTTGCTATGGCAGCCATTGGCTATCCTGGTTCCGCTGATCAATTACCGGAAAATCTTCAAGCATTTGAGAAAGAAGAATCCCCGAGGAAGCCTTTAACTGAGATCGTTTTTAAAGGAAAGTGGGGACGAGCCTTTTCAAAAGATAATAACAATCTGAATTAATCATTTACACTATTCTCCCGGTAGGGAGGGTGGTTTTTTCAAGGAAATGTTTTAATTTGTCCAAGCAAAGCCTAAAACTATGAAACTACAAATGCGAATTTGCCGATTGGAAAAAGAAGTAAAAGTCCTGCTGCGAAGGGGGAAAATCCAAAGCTATGTCCGCAAAATGATGGAATTAGAAAGGTTGAAATCTCAAACGGCTAACGGTATAATATTCCCTCAACACGCATGGAATTAAATGGAAAGTAGCAATGAAAAATCATGGAAGGGATGAATAATTTTTGCGGTAAAAGCAAGGCTTTGGAACATTAATTTTGAGGATTGTAAACCATAGTTTATGCGAATCAGCGGATTTTCGATGGTACGTAATGCCACGAAATTGTTTTATCCGGTTAAAGAGTCTATCGCTTCTATACTCCCTTTAGTTGACGAATTTGTCATTGCTGTGGGGAAAGGTGATTCAGACGATTATACGCGGGAACGGATCGAAAGCCTTGATTCGCAAAAAGTGAAGGTGATCGATACTGTTTGGGATACAGAGACGTATCCCAATGGGATGGAAAATGCGCACCAAACCGATATCGCCAAAGAAGCGTGCACGGGTGATTGGCTGTTTTACCTGCAGGCGGATGAGGTGGTGCACGAGCAATATTTACCAAAAATTGAGGAAAACTGCCGAAATTACCTGGAGGATAAGGAAGTAGAAGGCTTCCTTCTGAAATACCTGCATTTCTGGGGTGATTTTTGGCATTACATCCCTAACCATGGCTGGTATCCCCGGGAAATCCGTATCATTCGGAATGATCCGGATATTCATTCATGGCGTTCGGCTCAATCCTTTAGAAGGATACCGGATTTTGACGGGAAGAATTACAGGCAAAAGGAAGGCACTCAAAAATTACAAGTGGTTCCCATTGATGCTTACGTTTACCACTATGGTTGGGTTCGTCCGCCTCGAATTATGCAGAAAAAGAAAAAGACATTAGCGAATATTCACAAAGAAACCGGAAAAATGGAACACCAATTTGAAAAAGAAGAAAAAGCATTTGACTACGGATACTTAAACCGTTTACCTGTTTTTAATGCCACTCATCCGGAAGTTTTGGAAGAGTGGATCGCACAGTTTGACTGGGAAGAGGCTTTAAAGCCGGAACATGTGGATGATTCCAGGAAGCCCTACCGGCACGAAAGGCTTTCAAACCGGGTATTGACCTGGGTTGAACAAAGGTTATTGG
>CAZJWK010000172.1:0-3864 GCA_964549595.1 uncultured Sphingobacteriales bacterium
GTTTTACTACGGACCACTGCGTCAAGGATACTATGAACAGCTTGATTGCCAAGGGCTTTGATTGCATCATGGTATCAGACTGCACCGTTACCAGAAACGCCCGGTTGCAAAACCAAATCGAGCAGCAATTTAAAACCATGGATAGCAAAACTTTGATAGATTTGGTAAAAAATAATTAACCGAAAGCAGGCAATAAAAAAGTTCGAAAGCGCTTTAATTCATTGCATAATCTGAGTTAAAGATAAATACAAGCAATATGGATAGATGGGGCAATTTGATTCCAAAGACAAAACAACACGGTGGAAGGAATAAGGTGAAAAAATACCCCTTGCTATCTAAAGGGTAGTTAGTAAGTCACTCATTTTTTACAGTATCTGATATAGCCAAAATAACAAGTTTTAAAATCATTTTAGAAAAATAGAGGTGACCATTTCAGCTAATTGACAATGATGAAGTTTCTTATAATTGTATTGATAACCATCAGCTTTGATTCATTCGGACAAAGTGTACAAATCGATACTTTTTATTTACCGGAGAATCAAAAGTTCGAAGATTTACAATATGACAAAATGCAATTTCCAGTGGTAAACTCCGGAAATGCTAACATTGACTCCTTGATTAACCACAGCATAAAAAATCAGTTTACAAAGAATGAATTTCCCCATGAGCCGATAGATTCCACCTTGCTTAAGTGGGCAGGAGAAAGAATAATCTATTTGGATTTTGAAGTGACTTATAACCAAAATGGCATTTTGTCGTTAAATATTACGGCTGAAGGGTGTGGCGCCTATTGTACCAGGTGGACTGACTTCTTTAACTACTCAACCAACACAGGTAAATCATTGGACATTTCTAATGTGGTGGATACCACAGGGGGATTCAGGGGACTTGTATACAAGGATAAAAGGAAACAATACCGAGAAGAAAAACGGCAATTAAAAGCAAAACTAAAAGATAGCCTTTCAGGAATTGATCAAACCACTTATAAAAAGGCGTTGAAATATTATGAAAAATGTGAAAATACTTTTGACCTTGAGTCGTTTGCCATTTATCCCGGCCATTTGGAAATCATTGAACAATGCTATTTGCCTCACGTGATTAAAAATTTAACCCCGAACCTGTCACTCAAATACAAAAACACGGAAATAAAAGAATACTTAAAAATACCGAACTGATTCAGAGGTGGCTTAAAAAATTTTTGAAGTAGGCGCTTTTTAATACTTTAAGCTATGTTTTCGTCCGGATTTATTATCGATCCTTCCTATTATCCAATCTAATGGATACTTAGGTGCCTATTTTCAAAAAATTTTTACCAGGATTTTATACGGAAAAATGTTGTGCACCACAGGCATCATCTCTCCCTACTTCACTTTGGTTAAAATTACTATATTTGAGGCCATTAAGCCATAAACCAATTAAATGCGGATAAAAAAAGAAACCCGGGAATTGGTGGAAGCGGGTATTATTTCAGAAGATACCGCTAACGAAATCCACGCCTATTACGAGCGAAAAAATGGGCAATCTCATAACCGTTTACTAACTGCATTTGGCATTTTAGGAGCTGCCTTATTTGGTTTAGGCCTTGTTTTGATTATAGCCCACAATTGGCAGGATTTCTCTCGCGTGACAAAAATTGCCCTGGCTTTTTTGCCCCTTTTAGCCGGTCAGGGTATTTGTGGAACCGTTTTACTGAAAAAAGCCGGTAATCGTTTATGGCATGAAGGGTCGGCCACCTTTCTATTCTTTTGCGTGGGAGCCAGCATTTCTATTGTTAGTCAAATTTATCATATTCCGGGGGATCTAAGCAGCTTTCTTTTAACATGGATGCCGCTATGCTTACCCATCATCTATATCATGCGATCTTCCATGGTATCGTTGCTATTTATAATCGGAATTACTACTTACCTGGTGGATACTGCTTACTGGAATTATCCTTCTGCCCCAGGTTATCCTTATTGGCTTTTGTTTTTGCTTGTGCTTCCTTATTACTATTGGTTATACAAAACGGAGCCGGTTGGTAATTTCATGGCATTTCACAATTGGTTTTTACCCCTGTCCCTAACAATTTCATTAGGGGGATTAGCCCAGTCCCATCATGAATTTATGAACTTGGCATACGCTGGTTTATTTGGAGTTTTTTACGGTATTGGAAAGCTTGATCTGTTTAACGGCGAAAAAATGGCCAAAAACGGATACCTGGTGGTCGGTTCTTTGGGTACTGTTTATATTTTACTGCTTTTAAGTTTCATGGGTTTTTGGGAAGATTTAAGCACTGCCAATTTTGTTTTTAAAAAGCTAATCCTATCCCGTGAAATAGGAGTTACGGCTGTTCTTATCCTTTTAGCCATATTGATCTATCGTTATTTACTGAAGCATAAAACACTTAGCCACATTCTACCCATGGGTCCGGTTTTTATCGCTTTGGTGGTGATTTTTATTATCGGACTTTTAAATGCCTTTGCAGTTGTTCTTGTTAACCTATTGGTCCTTGCCATTGGCATAGAGGTAATAAGAACCGGAGCAAGGGAAAACCATTTAGGCGTTTTGAACTACGGTTTGGTGATTATTGCTGCGCTTGTAGTTTGCCGTTTCTTTGATACGGATTTAAGTTTTGTGCTAAGGGGAATCCTGTTTATGGTTGTTGGAGCCGGTTTTTTCTTGACCAATTTGCTAATGATTCGAAAAAGAAAGGCCAATGCATAACAAAAAGGTTTTATTTTCACTGTTTATACCGATTGCTATGGCTCAGCTTTTTGTTCCGGCCAAAATGGTTTATGAGCGGGAAAAAATACTGGAATCCGGTAAAACATTTAAATTTCAATTGGAGCCTATTGACCCCTCTGACCCTTTCAGGGGAAAATATATAACCTTGGATTTTGCCAATGATACGGCAAATGTTTCCGTTTTTCAAGCGCTCCAAAGCAATGAGCAGATTTATGTAAAATTGAGCGAAAATGAAAAGGGATTTGCGGTAATTGATACTTGTGTCAAGGAACAGCCTACTGAAACCCCAAACTATGTAAAAGCCGAGGTAGATTATTTAATAGATAAGGAATCAAATATGATCAGGGTGGAATATCCATTTAACCGTTTCTACGTGGAAGAAAGCAAAGCTGCGGAAGCCGAAAAAGCTTATGATGAGGCAAGAAGGGCATCTACTAATAGCACTTATGCAGTGGTTAAGGTAGGAAATGGAATCGGTATTGTAAAAAATGTGATGGTGAACGGCATGCCCCTGGAAGAAGCGACTGAAAAGGTTAAAGAATAAAGGCGTACCCTTTCAGTCCATTCCATTCATGAATGGATAACCAGATCTTTTTAATTGTACCTTTAAGGGTCAGGAATCCGGCATAAAAAAAGGTGGACCGGTTACGGACCACCTTTTTTCAGCAATTATTTCCCAAAAAGTTGGTTACTAAATATGGTAACATCATTTGATGTCAAACCGGTCCAGATCCATAACCTTGCTCCAGGCATTGACAAAGTCTTTCACGAACTTCTCTTCAGAATCATTTGAGCCGTATACCTCAGCAAGGGCCCGGAGCTCAGAATTGGAACCGAAAATGAGATCAGCCCGTGTAGCGGTCCATTTCCATTCCCCGGTTTTCCGGTCATACCCTTTGAATTCCGTTTTGTCCTCATCGGTCGCTTGCCAGGTAGTACCCAGGTCAAGTAAATTCAAAAAGAAGTCATTGGTCAGTTTCTCAGGCCGATTAGTGAAAACCCCGTGTTGAGACCCATCGTAATTCGTATTGAGCACTCGCATACCACCAAGCAAGACAGTCATTTCCGGAGCAGTTAAAGTCAGTAGTTGGGCTTTATCTACCAGGAAGTGCTCCTGCGCAGGTTTGAATTTATCGACAC
>CAZJWK010000173.1:0-3774 GCA_964549595.1 uncultured Sphingobacteriales bacterium
ATAATATTCGGCCCCATCCTCCGCCAGCACCGATTCAAACAAAATCGCCTCTGAGACGGTGAGAGCAGGAATTTCTTTGATCAAATCCTTTCGGTTTAGGAAGGCTTTGTTATAGGCGTTAAAAGGTTTAAACCTGGCCAATGTCAGGTGTGGGATGTTCCTTGGATGTAATGCCAACTCAAAACCCAGTTCATGGGAAGCATAAAATGCCCTAAGCCATTCGAATAATGAATTAATCAGGTGGTCGAATTCTTTAGTTTCCTGAAAACGTAACCAGATCATCCGGGCTTTGGACAGTTTCGGTGCAAAAATAAAAGCCTCAGGCGTTAACTGAATGGGGCTTTGGTTCGAGAAAAACCCTTCAAGCGAATCATTTAATGGGTCCACATACGTTTCCGGGAAATCTCCTATGAACAATAGGGTCAAATGCCAATTTTGCTCCGCTATCCACCGGTAGTTGTCTTCCTGGTTATCCCTGAAAGCCCGGATGGTTTCCTTGTAGCTTTCGCTTATCGGGGCCGCAATGAACATACGCTTTTCCGCCATAAAAATTTCTTGTTTAAGGAATTCAAAAAACCAAATTAAGCTTTTTAGCTTTGAAAAACTTTAAAATTGAAGGATTATGACGGATATGTTCTCAATGATGGGCAAACTTGGGGAAGTCAAGGAAAAAATGCAGGAAGTCAAAGAAAAGCTTCCTTTTGTGGAATTGGAAGAAAAAAGTGATGATGGCCTGGTTACCGTAAAATTCACAGCCGATAAGCAAATCAATAACGTCTCAATAGATGAGAGCCTGTTGACGGCCGATAAAAAGGAAAACCTCCAATACCAGGTGACGGAGACCATTAATGCCGCAATGGAAAAAGCCGATGCCACCTACAAAGAGGAAATGAAGAAAAACCTGGAGGGGCATTTACCGAATATTCCCGGTTTGGATTTTAACAACCTGCCTTTTTAGATTCAAGGCACAAGACATAAGACACAAGACATAAGACATAAGATCCAAGATACGAGACCGCTATCTAACCGGTCAATTACGCTTAACTTTTGTTGAGTAGGGGAAGGTTAACATCACTTAAAAACCCTAAGGAACAACCCTTCATTACTTCTGTTTCCTTTTGATTCAGTGAAGTTGACCTTTAGCGGAATACCACATCCTCTATAACCCGTTTGCCGAGCTGCTCATTCAACCGTTGAATGATTTTATCTTTTGCATAGGACAATTCTTCCCGAATTACACTACTATCCAGGTAAACAATCAATAACGTCTTATCCAGCTTAAGGGAAGTAGTGTGTTTCGCTATGACTTTCCCCATTATTTGCTCCCAGGATGCGATCAGTTTACTTTCCGTTAATTTTCCCCTTAACCGGTATGTATCCAGAAGTTTGTTAATCGCCTGCTTTAAGGTGATTTCATTCCCCATTTTATTGGCCTTTTAGCATGCCCTTTATTATGCGAATATTAGAATTTTCGGCGGATTGTAAAGGGCTAAAACCGATTTTTTAAGAAAGCCTTATTCGGTTAGTGAAAGCTTGGCTGTTGTTTTTTACCGGAAAAATCATTAGCTTGGTCAGCTCAAATTATAATCAAAAGGTAAAAACGAGCCTTTGATTTTACCCTGAACAACCTAAAACCGTTTTCCTATGGCAAATGAAAAGAACGAAACCCTTCTCAAAGTGGACGAATTTTACGATTCTCCTGAACGCGTTAAATCAATAGCCCACATCGGTGAACAGGAGTATGAGAGGCTTTACCAGCAATCGATTGAAGACCCCGAAAACTTCTGGGCCACTATTGCAGAACAAGAGCTGGAATGGTTTGAAAAATGGGATAAGGTACTTCAATGGGATCATCCCTATTACCAGTGGTTTGTCAACGGCAAGATCAATATTACTTATAATTGCCTGGACAGGCATGTGGAAAACGGAAGGCGTAACAAAGTCGCTTTCATCTACACCAATGAAGAAGGACAAGAAGAAAAAATCACCTATGGCGAGCTACTAAGCCGCGTCAACCAATTTGCCAATGGGTTAAAATCTTTTGGCTTAGAAAAAGGCGATCGCGTAGCAATCTATATGCCTCCTACTCCCGAACAGATCGTGGCAATGCTTGCTTGTGCACGAATTGGCGCAATTCACTCCGTAGTTTATGCCGGGTTCAGTGCGCAAGCTTTAAAAACCCGTATTAATGACGCAGAAGCCAAATTGCTGATCTATTCAACCTGGACCAAAAGAAGGGGCAAAAAAACCGACTTGAAATCCATTGTGGACGAAGCCATTCCGGGTTGCCCGTCCCTGGAAAATATTGTCGTGGCTCAAAGGGAAGGGGACAATCATACACTTGCTGAAAAAGAAGTGGATTTCACCCAGCTCATTAAAGATCAGGACATCCATTTAGAAGCTGAAAAAACCGATGCAGAGGATCCGCTTTACATCCTCTACACTTCCGGTACCACGGGTAAGCCAAAAGGTGTTATGCATACCCACGGTGGCTATAACCTGTTCACCCATTATTCCATGAAAACGGTTTTTGATACCCATGAAAACGATATCTATTGGTGCGCTGCTGATACCGGTTGGGTTACAGGGCATAGTTACATTGTTTACGGCCCGCTATCAGTCGGCACCACTTCTATTCTCTATGAAGGGGCTCCTGATTATCCGGATCCCAGTACCTGGTGGCGAATTATTGAAAAATACGGCGTAAACAGTTTCTACACGGCTCCAACGGCTGTCAGGCTTTTCATGAAATTCGGAGAATCTTATCCCCAACAAGCGGATCTTTCCAGCCTACGCATTATTGGTAGTGTTGGTGAACCCATTAACCCAGAGGCCTGGCATTGGTATTACAAGCATATTGGCTATAGTCAATGCGCTGTAGTGGACACCTGGTGGCAAACAGAAACAGGCGGGCACATGGTGGTTACCTTACCCGCTTGCAAACAAAAACCCGGTAAATCCGGAAAACAATTCTTTGGCATCAAAGCCGATGTGGTAGACCATACCGGAGAATCAACCAAAGCCGACCAAGTAGGTTACCTGGTGATCAAAGAGCCCTGGCCGGGTGCCTTACGTAATTGCTGGAATCAGCCGGAACGCTTTGAAGAATATTGGACGCAGATCAAACACTATTACTTTGCCGGGGACCTCGCTACCAAAGATCAGGATGGCTATATCATGATCCTTGGCCGCTCTGACGATGTGCTGACCGTATCCGGTCACCGTATTGGCACGGCTGAAGTAGAGGGCGCCCTTGTCTCCCATCCATCGGTTGCTGAGGCTGCCGTCATAGGGAAACCGGATGAAATCAAAGGCCAAAGCATCAAAGCATTCGTTATTTTAACACAAGGCACGGCATTCAACGATGAGCTGTCCGAAAACATCAAACAGCAGGTTCGGCAGGAATTGGGCGGCTTGGCTGTTCCCAAGGAAGTGGAGGCAGTGGATGGCTTACCCAAAACCCGTAGCGGCAAAATCATGAGGCGTATATTGAAAGCCCGGGAAACCGGCGAGGATGTGGGCGACACCTCTACCCTGGCAGATTGATGGGTTTATTGAACTTAAGCAACGGGACTAAAATCTCGATGCTTACCAGCTATACCGGATAGGTTTCATTGGATAGCCTTGATCGCGAACCTTTTTAGTGAGCAGATAGGTCATTGGCACTTTGGGAGGCTTTTATTAGTTTTGCAACCCTATCCAGGCCCCATAGTTCAACCGGATAGAACAGGAGCCTCCTAAGCTTCAAATCCAGGTTCGAGTCCTGGTGGGGTC
>CAZJWK010000174.1:0-3757 GCA_964549595.1 uncultured Sphingobacteriales bacterium
GCCCAGGGTAAAGCAGCCTGCCATTCGAGGAAAATGACCTTACCTGTAAGAAATAACAAGGAATAAATCAATACTACGGCGCTGAGCCAGCATATAGCCAAGATACCCAAGTTGGCCTGCGGTTTGGGGAGGTCCAGCTTTTTCCGTATAGGTGCCCAAGCACCTCCGGGTTGGATGCGGTGGTAAAAAGCCTTTAACGTTTCATCATCTTCGGGTGGTGTTAAAAACATGACGGTAATCCAGGAAATAGTTGTAGCACCAACTGTCAGGAAGAAACTATTGGGGAAGCTCATACCGAATTGATAATTGGATAGGTAATAAAACAGGAATGGCGCTAAAGAGGCAGTGATCTCACCCCAGACATTGATACGCCACCAATACCAGCGCAGGATCAGTACCAAACCCAAACCGGCTCCACATTCCAGCACAAATTTCCAGATTCCGGAGATGGTCTCAAACTGCATGGCCACATAAACGGCTATGGCCGCCAGCAATAAGGTGATGATCCTTGAGCTGAGCACCATCTTTTTTTCGCTCATGGAGGTGGTCATGAAGCGTTTGTAAAAGTCATTGAGCAAATAACTTGCTCCCCAATTCAGTTGGGTGGAAATGGTACTCATGTAGGCAGAAATAAAGGCTACCAGCATCAATCCTTTCCAACCGGCCGGCAGGAAGTCTTTCATGGCCATGACATAACCCAGTCGCTTTTCCTCTTCCCCCAGTTCCGGATACAGGATAATGGTTCCTAAGCCCACTAATATCCATGGCCACGGGCGAATGCAGTAATGGGCAATCTGGAAAAACAAAGTGGCCTTGATGGCATGGCTTTCATCCTTGGTGCTCATCATCCGTTGCGCAATATAGCCTCCGCCACCGGGTTCATTACCAGGGTACCAGCTCGACCACCAAATAACCCCGATATAAGCCAGGAAAGCTCCTAAGCCCAACGTTAGGGATTTGCCAATTTCCGAAGGATCAGCCTGCCAGGAAATATTGGGGAAAAAGTGAAGGGTGTCTTCCGGAACTTGCTCCTTTAAACCTGTTATGCCACCCACTTGCTCAGAAGCCAGCACAAAATAGGCGAGCATGATACTCCCCAGCAGCGCAATGAAAAACTGCAAAAAATCATTAATGGCCACGCCCCACAAGCCGGCCAGCGAGCTGTAAGCGGCTATGAGTAACATGGCCCCGGCCACGTAGTAAACCTGTTGGTTATCAGGAATGCCGAAAAAAACTTCCAACAGGCTCATGAAAGCCAGATTCACCCAACCCATGATAAGTACGTTGATAAAAAGCCCAAGGTAGAGAGAACGAAATACGCGGAGAAACCGGGCACCAGGACCGCTGTACCGGAATTCAATAAGCTCTACCTCAGTCAGGATGTTGGCCCTGCGCCATAAACGGGCAAAGAAAAAGGTAGTCAACATACCTCCTATGAGGAAATTCCACCACAACCAGTTACCGGCAATGCCTTCGGTCGTGACCAGCTCCGTAATGGCCAATGGGGTATCAGCCGCAAAGGTAGTGGCTACCATGGACACCCCGGCCACATACCAGGGCAATTTTCGTCCGCTCAGGAAAAACTCGGAAATGTTCTTACCGGCCCGGCCTGAAAGCACAATCCCAATCGTCAGGGTTATCGCGAAGAATAATCCGATGAGGATCCAGTCGAGGGTAGCGAGGGCCATGGTTGCTGTCGTTATTGAGTGAAGTCCAAAAGTACAAAGGATTCATTACGTGGTCATGGTAGGCTGATACTCAATCCAGAAGAAGTCGTACTTAGTAAATAGTATTCAGTATTCGGACCGTACAAGCCAATTAAAAATTCAGAACCCTTGCCCTGTTTTTAAACGAATATGTCCCACCATAACAGTATTTAAAGCCTTTAAATCCGCCCCGTTAATCTATAATAGGCAGGCTTTCTAAAAATTCCTTTTGAGCCCTGTTTTCAATATCCTTTTCTTTTCACTGCTCAAAAGAAAATGCACCCTCCCGTTTAGCCAAAGGGCAACTCATAAGTAAGCGTTTCAGATTGCTTTGCTTTCCGCTTTTTAAAAGAAGTCAGGTAGGATTGAAGTGAGAATGGAAAAACGAAGAAATATAGCAACTTATCTAATAAGAGGTCTGGAGGTGTGAAATTACTTTCGTAAAACTTACACCAACTATGAAGCACAATCCTCAAAACAAAAAACACTTAACTCAAAACCCGGAATGACTCCCTCAAATCCACACCTTCGTCCCCTCCGTGCAATTGGCGCAAATATCGATTTCCTTCCGTGACTTCAGGATGGAGGCCCGGAATTGCTGGTAGTAGGGCCCTTGCCACAAGGTTCGGAAATCATTTTCCTTGAGGTCCCCTAAGATATGTTTGGCATCCTTGTCAAAGCAACAGGGCACCACCTGACCATCCCAAGTGAAAACGCAAGCATGCCAGAGTTTCCAGCAATGATTGAGTAGCTTATTTTTGATGGCATAAGTACCGTCTTTCAGCTTTTTATAACGAGAATACTTCTCCTTGGTCGGAATAAGGGGATTGCCGTTTTCGTAGTTGTAAACCTGGGCGGTCTTGAATTTCAGCTCATCAATGCCTATTTCATCCGCAATTCGTTGGATTTCCTCCATTTCATGCTCATTGGGCCGGACCACGAGGAATTGGAAGATGATATAAGGCCTTTTGGCATTCAGGGCCTTTTTCCATTTCACCACGTTCCGCGCTCCTTCCAATACTTTGTCCAGCTTTCCGCCTCTGCGGTAGGATTCATAGGTTTCCTGGCTGGCCCCGTCTACGGAAATGATTAGCCGGGAAAGTCCGGATTCTACGGTTTTACGGGCATTCAAATCATGGAGGTAATGAGCATTGGTGGATGTGGCTGTATAAACGCCTTTACGCTCCGAGTACTGAACAAAGTCAAAGAAGCTCTTATTCAGGTAAGGCTCGCCCTGGAAATAAAGGGTTAGGTAAAAGGTTTTCCGGTGTAGTTGGTCAATGATGGATTGGAACATTTCCATTTCGAGCATGCCTGTCGGCCTGGTGAACTCCCGTAATCCGCTGGGGCACTCCGGGCACCGCAGGTTGCAGCTTGTGGTTGGTTCCACAGAGATACTAATGGGCAATCCGGCCTGGTAAGGTTTTCGTGTGATCCGGGAGTAATAATAACTCCCCAATACTTTGGCCATATTCAGCATTCGTTCTCCCGATAAGCGGGACACGAAATTGAAAAAGTCCTGCAACTTGGGTTTTATACCACTCGCCATAGTAAAGAGGGAAATTTACTTTTTAAACCTTAAAAGGTTGGCCTTTAAACCAATTAAACTTTCTCACAAAGGTAAAAGGTTGGCGGGGATGTTCATTACGGATTCAGAAAAAGTTAAGTGACGGGTTTCTTGGTTTGTAAATGGCTGAATAAAATGGAAGAGGTTAAAAAAACTTAATCTTTTGAGGAACTTCATCGGGTAAAGGCAGGGCTAATGGAGAAGTCACAATGGTTTTTTAACCAGATTTTTGCTTTCATGTACTTTTATTTTGTCTGCACAAAACAAAAGTACCAAAACAAAAATCACCCTTTTATTGCATTTTTTGCCCCGTTCTAAGGGGGTGGATCAAAAGCCTTTGCACTCTTTAAAATCAAAAATTTGAGTTTTTTAAAAAAAGTTCACAAGTTTTTTTAGCTACCGTTGATAAGGGCTTTTAAACAATAAAATTTCAAAATTTTTATTGTTTGATCCACCCCCAAGATGGGTATCCCAAAAAAAATCA
>CAZJWK010000175.1:0-3748 GCA_964549595.1 uncultured Sphingobacteriales bacterium
TATTATTAGATCAAAACTTCTCAAAAACATTTCCATAAAATTCATTGTAGAACCCGTTTAAAAATGCTTTTAATTACTTATAAACGGTAGGGGCTAACTAACCTTGCTTATTCATTTCAAGCCTTTTCCTGCTCCTTTACCTTGTCAACCTGGGCATTGCTAAACAGCATGCAAATTGCGGAATAGTCTTATTCGTACTTATTGCCTAAACCACCCCAAATTTTTAAAAACAAACCGCCTAACAAACCACCTGCGATACCACTGAAGAAACTTTCTAAAAAGGGGTAGTCCTCATAAACCAAGTACATCAAAACGCCTGCCCCAATGCCAATCGTCAACCCAAACAATACCCCTTGTTGCCAACGTTTATTACCCAATAAGCTGATCAATTCAGCAAGGCCAAGCATCAATCCCCCTGAAATGACCAAAATAAGCATTTTTCCCAATGGCAAGCTTTCACCATCCCCAAGCAAAAGTTCAATAATAAACAATGCAGCAAGACCCACCATTCCTGCCCCGGCTATAGCAATTAGCCTCCTCCAATCCGGCTTTTCACTTAAATAAAAATTAGTCATTGGATAAGGTTTTAAACATTTGATAAAACAAGTTTCGAAAAAGCTAATCATCATTTTTTAGGCTCTTGATCAGAACAATACCATCAATTTTGGGGTATCCCAATTTGATGGCTTGTATCCCTATAGGTTTCTCCATTTTGCAAGCGGACCCAAAAAGCAGCCCGGAAAGTGTTAGCGGTATCCGGCTTTTTAATGAGCCTGGTGGTTATTCGGAGGTCCCCTAACTGCACCCGTTCGGACGCTAAGTAATGATTGATGGTCATAAGAGTATCCGTTAAATCAACTTTAAATTGCGGGTTCACCAATGAACCCTTTGGAAATTCCCCATTAAAGGGGGTTAGGGCAACAATGCGGATTGAATCCACTTTTTCTTTAGAACCTTTATACCCGGCTCTTGGACTGGGCGGGCACGCCCTTGCGCCTTTGATAAGCGGGAAATAAAATCCATCGCCGGATTGGTTGAAGGCATAAGTAGGGCCATCAAATCGGAGGTGTAAAGGGTAAAAAGATTCTGACTTTCCGAAAATGGCATCCTTAGGCTTGGCTATGGTCATATTGTGTATATCCACATAAGATTCATCCGGATAATAGGTTTTGCATTCATCTTGCCCGCAAGAAGCAAAAAGTAAAAAACAAACAACCAATAAAAGTCGGAATAGCCTTCTCATAGGCAATCGATCAGATGCCAAATATAAAAAAACCGCATGAGCTTTGGGAAACTTTAAGATTTTTTGAAAGGGAATTCTTAGGTTTGGAAAGTGTTTTTAAACGCGTAAAACGTAGAAAAATTTTCATAATGGAGGCCATTCAAACCAAAATCGCCAAATGGCATTTAGAGGGGGCCTGCTTGGCATTAGTGCTTTTAATGGCCGGATGTGGCACCTCCCAAAGTACCACAAAAAATGAAGCAGGAAACGGCAAGCAAAAGCACAGCCCCAAAACAGCAAATGACGATACAGCTACTGAAATCAGGGTTGTTGAAGACAATGAACCAATTAAAGAAGATACAACCATTGATATCCCCTCACCATCTGAAACCTCTGAAAACAAGCAAAATGATGAACCCTTGTTTTTGGCCGTGGAAAAAGATCCCGAGTTCCCTGGTGGAAGGGATAGCTTGAGGACATTCATTCGTAATACCCTTGAATACCCACCAAAAGCAAAAAAAGCGGGAATTGAAGGAACGGTTGTATTAAGGTTTGTGGTCAATAGTGACGGCTCTATAAGCAATATCCAGACCCATAGAGGCGTGAACAAAGCACTGAATCAGGAAGCTAAGCGAATCGTAAAATCCATGCCCAAATGGAAGCCTGGTAGGCAGCGCGGAAAAAAGGTACGGTGTGCTGTTTCCCTGCCTATCCCGTTTTCATTGGATGAAGAAAAATAACAGAAAAGCCTGTTTCAGGCATTGTTACCTCCCCAATACCATGTAAAAGTTGGCATTAACCCCTTGAATAATAAATTGGCTGTACCTTTAGCAGACAGGTAATTCAATTACCTTGTTACCCAGGAAAAAGACACTGAAGCAGTTATTTATTGCATTATTCAATAATGTTTTTAAATTAAACCGATTAAAATTATTGATTGAAGGCTTAAAAGGACTTGAAACCGGGTAAACAGTTAATCAAATGATCAATAACCCCTTTATGATATACATTTCTTCATTTATCTGGTTCGTTTTACCGCTTTCGGTTAATGAAAACGCAAAGGACTATTTATCAGCAGGAGAAGTTTTAATGTTTAAGGGCCAAAGGTTTCAACTAAAATCAAGTGCTCATCCAACAGATGATCGTTACAAACAAGCCTATTTCAGACCTGATGAGGATCCGGGAGATTTTAACCAAAAGTTGTTATTAGAAGCCATAAAAGAGGATATGACAGCGAAAAAAGCCATCAAGCTTGAGATACAAACGCTCCAAAAATTAAAGATCCAAAACCATTTGGTTAGTTATCGGCTTCACAAAAAAGGCGGAAAATACATAATTGGTTACGTAGAAAACAACGGGAAAATTTACGATGTCTATAAGTGGAATTTATACCGTTATCAAGCCCAAGTTCACGATGAGGACAGCTGCACGGTTCGCTTTGGCTACACCTACAGGGATAGTCTTACGAGCAAACAACAAATAGAAGCTTTTTTTCAAAGGATTGAGTCGAAAAGAAGTAAATTGGTTAAATCAGTCAAAAACTTTGATCTGCCCCGAATCCAAATAAAAGATTAATGGGCATAAATTGTAAAATGTCTTTAAAACCAAGGGCTGACAAATACTTGGTCAATTTAAGGTCAGAATTATGACTATCCTAAAAGGTAAATATTCAAACTTCTTAATCCCATCTAAAACCATATTTATGCCATTGAAGATAAGGTACTTCCAAATTTAAAGTAAGTGAATCATGCCCACACAATCCGGCAACTTTATTCTGGTTTTGAAATATAGCGTTTAAAACCTTTAAGCATTGGAATTTCGGTGATGTTTCGAATTTCGGAAATTCGGACTTTATAAGGGAAGCCCCCATAATCCCCATCTTCTCAGCAAAAGCATTTAACTCGCTGGTTTTCTTTAATTTGTAAATTTTGCCTTCCCTAATCGACAAATTTTTATGTTTTTGTCAATTGAATAAAACAGGTTACGGAAGTGATTAGGCTTGAGACACCATGCTAAGATCTAAGGAAACTCGTGGCAAAACTATGGTCTTGTTACTCAGTTGTGCCACGAGTATCAGGGCAAGAAGCAATCATCCGAGTAAAGGAGACTCGTGGCACAACTATAGTTTTTTCAAAGAAGGCTTTCCCAGTTGTGCCACGAGTATCAGGGCAAAGAACAATCAACAGAGTAACGAAACTCGTGGCACAACTATGGTTTTTGAAAGAAGGCTTTCCCAGTTGTGCCACGAGTGTCAGAGCAAGAAGCAATCATCCGAGTAAAGGAGACTCGTGGCACAACTATAGTTTTTTCAAAGAAGGCTTTCCCAGTTGTGCCACGAGTATCAGGGCAAAGAACAATCAACAGAGTAACGAAACTCGTGGCACAACTATGGTTTTTCTTGGCACAACTGAGGTTTTTAATCGAACAATTTATCAATCGCTTGGTCTTTAATCACTTCGTATGACTGTTGATAAAAGCGCCTCTCATCAAAATCAATAAGTTTACGGCATAAATTTTTATCACACA
>CAZJWK010000176.1:0-3626 GCA_964549595.1 uncultured Sphingobacteriales bacterium
AGCTTGGCGTTTTATTCGATTCTTCAAGTGGTTTTACACTTCCGAATTCAGCCATTCGATCCCCGGACGTTTCATGGATCCAAAAAGAACGTTGGCAACAATTACCTGAAAAGGATAAAGACCGCTTTGCCCCTATCGCTCCGGATTTTGTGGCAGAAATCCTGTCCAAATGGGATGATGAAACGGACGGAGAAGCCAAAATGGAAGAATACATGGAAAACGGGGTCCGATTGGGGTGGCTTATCAATGCTGATGAATACCGGGTTAAGTTTTTCCGGTCCAATGGGGAAAAGGCCGTTTTAGAAGGCAAGGATATTGTATTGGATGGAGAAGATGTGTTGGAAGGTTTTGAACTGAACTTAAACCAAATTTTGGAAGCATAAATGAATTATTGAAGTTAGTAGCCACATCTAGGCTCTAATTTCTAACATCTAAAATCTAAACCAATGGCACAAGAAACCCAAGAACATCTCGCCTACCTCAAAGGAGGCGAATTCCTCGTTAAAGACGTCAACCCTTCCGATGTTTTCATCCCGGAGGAGTTTACCGATGAACAAAAGCAGATCAAAGAAGCTGTCCAGGAATTCCTGGAAAAAGAGGTTTACCCCAAGCTGGACGAGATCGATGAAAAGAAAAATGAGGTCATGCAGCCGCTCATGAAGAAAGCGGCGGACCTGGGCCTTTTGGGACCGGCCATCCCCGTTGAACACGGAGGTATGGAGCTGGATTATATCAGCATTACCATTTTATCGGAGGCCGTGGGATCCGGGCACTCGTTCCCGGCAGCCATTCTGGCCCATACCGGTATCGGCACCTTGCCTATCTTGTATTTTGGTACGGAGGAGCAGAAGAAAAAATACTTGCCCTCCCTGGCAAGTGGGGAAAAAATTGGTTGTTATTGCCTGACCGAACCCGGTTCGGGTTCAGATGCCTTAGCGGCCAAAACTAAGGCGGTTTTGTCGGATGACGGCAAACATTACATCCTGAATGGCGAGAAAATCTGGATCACCAATGGCGGGATGGCCGATACATTCATTGTCTTTGCCCAGGTGGATGGCGAACATTTTACCGGCTTTATTGCTGAAAAAGATTTTGAAGGATTGTCAATAGGAGAGGAGTTAAAAAAAATGGGCATCAAAGGCTCCTCCACGGTCCCCGTTTACTTTGACGACTGTAAAGTACCCAAGGAGAACCTGCTCGGGGAAATTGGCAAAGGCCATCATATTGCCTTTAACATCCTCAATGATGGCCGGTTGAAATTGGGGGCTGCAACGCTTGGCGCTGCTAAACGAACAGCCGAGCTTTCCCGTGGTTATACCCAGGAGCGGAAGCAATTCGGCAAATCCCTTTCCGATTTTGGGGCTATCAAACATAAGCTGGCGGAACAGGCCATCCGCATTTATGCCACCGAATCGGCCCTTTACCGGACCGCCCAGTATGTGCAAAACATCGAAAAAGACTATTTAAGCCAGGGTTCTACCAAAGGTGAGGCCATGTTAGGAGCTTCCAAGGAATATGCGATGGAATGTGCCATCCTGAAAGTTTACGGTTCAGAAATGGTAGACTATGTGATTGATGAAGGCGTCCAGATGTACGGTGGCTATGGCTTTTCAGAGGAATACCCGATGGCCCGTAATTATCGTGATGCTCGTATAAATCGTCTTTTTGAAGGGACCAATGAAATCAACCGCCTTCTGACCATTGACATGCTTGTGCGCCGCGCTATGAAAGGCGAAGTCGATATCATGACCCCCGCTAAGCAGATTCAGCAGGAGCTGACTTCCATGCCTTCACCGGAAGACATCGAAGGACCCATGGCTGAAGAGAAGAAGGCCATTAAAAATATGAAAAAAGCCGTTTTGATGATAGCCGGTGCCGCTTACCAGGAAGTGGGGCAACAATTGCAAGAGGAAGAAGAAATTGTGATGAATATGGCAGACATGATGCTGGAAACCTTCATTGCTGAATCCACCTTGCTTCGCACCCTGAAACTCATCGAAAAACACGGAGAAGAAGCGCATCAACATGAGGCCAATATGACGCAAGTCCAAGTCCGCAATGCCATGGCTAAAATAGATACGGCCGGCCGGGAAGCCGTTGCCGGTTTTGCCGAAGGCGATATGCTACGTATGCTGAATATGGGCATGAAGCGATTTACCAAGTTGGAGGCTGTGAATTTGAAGGAGCTGCGAAGGAGTATTGCTAACCGTTTACCGGAATAAAATTAGCAAAATTGACCCTTGAAACAGCGATTGGTTTAATGGAAAATTGTTAGGAGCCCTTCTATTTTTAAAACCTTAGGTTTTTTAAACATTTTGATTAGGGTTTTAAGTGATCTATCGGATGTTTATTTATGGCCAAAAATGCAAATTAACCTCGATAAAGTAATATTGTGGCCACTAAGCAATGCCATTACAGTGAATTAATCCGGTTTCAATGAAAATCGTCCTGGTAGCCCCATTCAAATCCCCTATACCCCCTAAGACTTATGGCGGAACCCAACGGGATGTATACTGGCTGGCCAAGGCTTTATCGGAAAAAGGACACACTGTTTATGTATTGGCTCCAGAGGGGAGTTATGTCAATGAACAGGTGACCATCATCAATACCCCATCTTCCATTTCTAATGCGGATATTCATCAATACCTGCCTGAGGACTTCGATATAGTCAATTTTCACAATAAGCTCAATTATGAACCGGACTTTCCCTACTTACATTCATTACACGGTAATGCCAAGGTGAATGAATGGCTTCCGCAGAATACTTCATTTATTAGCCATAAGCATGCCTTAAATCATGGTGGGAAGCACTACGTTTACAATGGCTTGGATTTGGAAGATTATCCTTTCCAGGAAGAACCGGATGACTATTTCAGCTTCCTTGGAAAAATTTCCTGGAAGCGAAAAAACCTTCGAATGGCATTAAAAGTAGCCCATAAAGCAGGCGTTAAGTTAAAAGTAGGAGGAGGGTGGCGTTTTTCCCTTAACCCTAAAATCCAATACTTGGGTATGACAGGCGGGGATGAAAAAATGAACCTGTTGAAAAAGGCAAAGGGGTTAATTTTCCCTACGGCCTGGGAAGAGCCTATGGGCTTGGTTGTGGCCGAATCCATGGCATGCGGGGCCCCGGCTATAGTCTCAAATCGGGGGGCTATGCCGGAATTGGTGAGTAGTGAAACCGGCTTTGTATGCGAAACCGAGTCTGACTATTTACACGGTATTAGAAACATTGATAAGATTGATCGAAAAGGTTGTCGTCAACGCGTGGAAACCTATTTCTCCAAAGAGCGAATGGCCGAAGGGTATTTAAATTTGTTTGAAAAGATACTCAATGACCCGAATTATGCTTTGCAACCGGAAATGGATATCAATAGCGAACCCAATAGCGGGAACCTGGTGGATATTGAGTATACTGGGGCTGAAAAAGTGTTTTATAGCTTTAAATCCCGAATGAAAAAGGAAAAAGATGGCGGATAATTGGTTTAAAACAAATATTACGGCTCCCATCATTACCAGGCTGGGAAGCCGGAAGTATAAGAAAAACTTTTCTGAGCCACCGGTTTTTATTGTCGGCTGTGGAAGGTCAGGTACAACCCTGTTACTATCTATATTAAGTGCGCATCCCC
>CAZJWK010000177.1:0-3606 GCA_964549595.1 uncultured Sphingobacteriales bacterium
CATTTAGCTTTTTTCGGATTCTTTTTGACCTTGGTAATTCTAAGCCATAAATGGGCTGGAGCAGTCTCCTTGGAGTTTCAAGGTTATTAATAACGGGTTATCAGGGTAGAATTTGCCATTATTAAAAGTTTTGAGTACATTGTAATAACTAAAATTTTTTGCCATGTTTTCAATTTTTAAACGGTTTGGTTGTTTTTTTGGGATTTTGTTTTTACCGGTTTTTCTGTTTGCCCAATCCCTGAATAATGAAGGAGGTTCTCAGGCAAAAGAAACCACAGCGGAAGTCAATTTTTCCACAAAAAACGTCCTTTACAAGAATGTGGGGAATGAAGTTGTTGTCACCCTGCCGGAAAATTGTAATAAACCGGTGAAAACCTTGGTTTCTAATGGTTCTTTGAAAAAGACGGAAATAGCTTATAAGTATAAAATAAGGGTGAATGAAGGGGATAAGACAACTTTAAGTTTAATCATTGATGAATCGGGTAAGCCCGCCAAACAAATTTATAGTAAAACTTTTCAACTCAGAGATGTTCCCTATCCAAAACCTGAAATAATGGGAAAACGGAGCGGGAACATTTCTAAAGAAAAACTAAAGCAAGCCGATAGTTTACAGTTAATCAATCATTTCGATGTAATTTTAAGCGATGTCCAGTTTGAGGTAGTTTCCTACAAATGGAATTTTATTCCAAAAGAAGGAGATTTTAAAATGATAGTAAATGATGGCCCTTCCTTACCAACAAAAATTCAAGCCCAATTGGAAAAGGCAAAATCACAGGACCGGATCATATTTCAGGAAATTAAGGTGAAAGGGCCAAACGGCATTAAAACCATACCCCAATCCATCATGCTACAGGTCCCGTAATACAAATGAATCATTCAGAATCACCGTATTACTTATTGCCATACCGCTAAAAAATTATCAAATATAAACACTGACCTCAATTAAGCCTTATTCACCAATACCCAACCATAATTGGTAAGGTCCTCCCAGAAGATCGGCTCACTTTTAGGATTTTTATCCTCTGTTAAACAAAGTAAGCCCATTAAATCTTCATCATAGCTTAAGGCCGGGTTTTTACTTTTGAATTTTAGGAGGAATTGTGAGCAGGGTTTTCCGCTTATGCTAACAGGCGCTTCCATTTCCAGGAGAAACCAATCCGGATCACCCTCTGACGAGGGGTCCGGGGAATCTGAATGGCTTACTATGATCCTTTTTAAAAACAAACCCAAATAGCGTTTACTCAGGATGCCGTCCAGCCTTCTATTGTTAGCATACCGGTCTATGGTTATGCGTTGATGGATAAAATTTTTGGGGTATACCAGGTTTGCTGAAATCAAGTTTGGGACCCCTCCTAAAAGGCCAGGATCGAAACCACCGAACATACTTTTTTTCGGGTCTGCCTTGTTCAAATAGTGCTCTTCATAACCGCCTGAGAAATCTTCCCGCTTCTTAAGTCTGGGTAGGTTTTCGGTGAAGACTGTTATACGCTGCCAATAATTCGGTACGAGGTCAAAACGACTCAATTTAATAGCCAGGATGAAAATCAAAAGTCCTCCTCCCGCTAAATTGTACCATAACTGCTCATTGGCCATAGAGGCCCCTTTCTGCCAACCTATGAAAAAATAATCTAAGAAGAAAATACCGCTTAAAATGACAATTACATAAAAACGGAGATTATCATAGAAAACATTGTTTTGGTAATTAAAAGCTGACGAGAAATTAATGCCATTGTTAAGCATTACGGTCCAAACCCTTACATAGAATATAAAAAGCCCCAGGTTCAGGAGCCCCATCAATACGCCACCGTGAAATATGAAAAAATCATAGAAACCGTGCAAAATAGCCGCTAAGCATAAGTGAAGCGTAAACACCAACCAAACCGGTAACCTTGTTTTTTGATACAAGCCTAAAATAAGCCCATAAGCAACTATGGAGGTAAGTATCATATGTAAAAGTGTGGCCGTCAATGTCCTACCGGCTATAATACCGCCCAAACTTTCATTGAAATATTGAACATTTTCCAGGAAAGCAAAACCCAAAGCGGATAAACCAGCTACCAGCAAGTAGTCATACGGTTCTTGAATAATCCTGGTAAATCGCAGGAAAATTAACAATGGGATAATTTTTACGATTTCCTCCACCAAGCCAATCCCAATAATACTGTAAAGCAGATCATTCCAGACTTTACCATTTAATTCAAATCCCGTAAAATACTTTAAGCCATCTGACATATAAAAAACGCCTAAAGAAAATAAGGCACCCAGGAGGAAAATAGTGAGATAATGAAGAGGCTTTTCCCATCGTTTCAGCGTTAGTTTAAAGAGAAAAAATCCCCAAATAAAGGCAATCAGAAAAGCCACCAGCAAAGTTTTGAAGCTAAACGTTTCCAAAACCCTTAAGGCCAATATCTTAGTGTAAGTGCCTAAATATCCAAACGTAAATGCTTTGTAACGGGCTTCATCCAGGGGTAAAGCTGCCAGGTAGCCACATTCAGCTATAAAGTTGGCTAAGGTACTATCTGATTTATCCTCCTTGTACAACTGGTACAATAACCTGGAACTATTGGAAGATTTTTCGTGGTGCTTGGTAATGGATTTATTCAAATACGTTTCAGCTTCTTCTTGCTGGTTCAAATGATATTTAATTTTCCCCTTATAATGATTATAAGCCGGCAAAGCCGGATTCATGACATTATCCAGCTTCTCCTCTGCCTTTTCAAATTCTTCCGCCCATAAATAAGCAAGGGCTAAATAGTAATGGCCAAAATCAGATTTCTCCGGATCAAATGAATGAGCCAATGATTGGTAATAACGAAAAACCGGTTCCTTTGATAAGTTACGTTCACCCATATTTCCATGGTCGATGCGATTAAGGTGGGCCTTTAATAGCTGCTTGTGGGAATCCACCCTGGTGTAATCGACTTTCTCAGGCTGAATTTTCTTACCGTTGTATGGGTTTGATATCATATTAACGGTATCGGGAAGAAAGCCATTCACGATAGTAAAAGCGATAAAGAATAGGGTTAAAACCCCCGCCAAAGGACTGAAAAACCTTTCTTTTAAAAAGGCAGCAGGGTCATTTACCTGCTTCAAACGCCATTGGGCATAACCCCCTATGATAATGACAACCAATAAAATTAAAAAAACCAAAAAAGCCATTTCCTGCCTATTTATAAACTAAACATCTATTTAAAAAGCATTCATAACCTTTTGAAGTAATGCTTTGAAAGCAATTAAACACTTGCGATTTTTAAGCCCTGATAGTTCCTGTTATTCCATTTATGCGTATCTACACTCAATTTTTTAAAATGGGGCGATTTTACATAGTTGTATTTAATAAAGAAAGCTTTACGAACTTAAAACATATTTTACATATTTCGGAAAGCTTTGAAAATTTTGCTATTCACTTTTGATTTATTGTTTCATGGAAAATTAATCAAAAGGATAGCTTTGGAAAAGCGTGAAGCCATTGAACTAAACCATAACAATTGTTGCTAGCCAAAAATTATAAAAAAAGCAGATTCTCCTATTCTTTCAGCGCAAAATTTGCGTCTTACCAACACCCCATCGGAATACCGTAAAACTCAGGGCCGCTACTATCGCCCA
>CAZJWK010000178.1:0-3464 GCA_964549595.1 uncultured Sphingobacteriales bacterium
GCTGAATTGCTTGATCAGCAAGCCTCCCGAAGCCAAGCCCAGGTTATTGATGAAGTTTCTGCGGTTCATAGAGTTACTTTTATATAGGTGTTACTTGTCCTAATCGATTAATTCTTACTTTAATGGGATTTACATTTTCCCATTTTTTAAAACTTTGAATTCGTTGAAGGGTTGATTTATCTTCAATTGTAGAAGCTAAATGGTGCCGAAAGTTGTAATCACTTGATGAAACTTTTTGAACCCTGTATAAGTAAGGGCTAAGGAATTGAGGATTATCTTTATTATCCCAGAGTTCTTCATCTGTTAGTCCAATTACAAACATTTCATTTTCTTCCAAAGAGGTTACAAATTGAGCACCATTTTCAGGTTCTTTGTTAACTACGGGTTTGCCACGATTCTTTCTTTGTACGGCTTCCCAAAAGGTTACCGGTTCTTCTTTGTAATTTCCCTGGGCATCTTTATAAATAACGATGTGATGGTTATTACCTGGCTCAACCCATTTGTTTACATCCTCTTTTACTTGTCTGATATTTGAAGAGGTGCCTTTTAGCCTAACTTTTTTAACAGGAACATTCTTTCCATTCCTGTTGGGTAAAGAGATTAATGGTTGTTTTTCGTTGGAATTTTTGTCCTGGCTAAAGAAGGTACCATTTGGGATCTTATCTTTTGACCTTGTGTCAAATCCAACTTCTTTTAGTCGGTCAATAATTTTTTGTTTGATGTTTCGATCCACGATGCGATTTACTTTAGCCATTTTATCGATCGATTCAAGTGAAACTCTTACGTGATATGTTGGTTGCTCATCAATATGCCTTTTCCCATAAAATGTTTCCTCATGTAATCCACCTCTGGCTGCAATCCCTTGTGCAGTATAAAGCTTGCCGTTCTTCTTGATCTTCTTTTTCACCTTTGTCGTGACCCTGTTTCGATAGCGATGCGAGATTAAAATGTTATGAATGGCTTCATAAGCTTGTTGATAAAATCCCTTCCATGGTAGAGGAAAGTTGTAGGTTTCCGGATCCCTGTAGTAAGGATTCCATCTACTAATTTCGTTTAGGTACCGGGTTTTTGTTAAAGCTACGGTAATGGCATCTACTGCATGGTGCCTGTGATCATCCCGGGTTTTTACTTTTTGATCTCTGCTTAGTATGCTATTCAACCCCCATTTTTGACGAAGCTCCTTGGTTAAAGTGCCTTGTGCCACTCTAACATCTTTACAGATATTTTGTAAATAGTTTTTTGCTTCTTTGCTAATATATCTTGTATCATTCAATTGCCTGCTAATAAAATTATCTGCATTAAAATCCTTTGTAGATACGAACTTTCGATACTTATTGAAAGGAAGTACCTTTTTTGCCCGTGCTTTTACTTCAGCCCATTTGTCCTCATTACTTCCATAAAATTGAAAAGGTGTTAAATCTCCTTTATTTCTGTTTTCATTAACTTCACATAGTGTTTTATTATTAAAACTGTCATCCAAGGATACACTCCAGGGAATGATGTGCTCGATTTGAAATTTACCTCCAAAAAGTTCCTCATAAGAAATGGATTGACCGGTATAAGGGCAGCAAGCCAAACCATTTTGGGATTTAAGTTCTTTCCATAGCAAATATTTATGAATGTTTTCCCTTGAATGTCTTAATCCATGCTTGTTCAATTCATTTCTGGCTTCTTCATTTTCTCTTTGGTTTTCATGATTTTTAAATCGAATTCTTTTCCTTTCCTGCTTAGAGGATTTTAAATTTCTTGCCAGTTCTACCATTATTCGGTCTGGTTTCCCATAAGCTTCAATTACGCTATTAACAAGCGTTCTTAACTCCAATAAAGATTGGTTAACAATGGGATTTTTAACATCCTTTGGTTCCGGGAGATATTCTTTGACTGAATCTGCCTGGTTCAATTGGCTGTGGTGGTATAGCTTATTTAATTGCTTGTCTGTAAAATTGAATTCCTTTTTAAGGAAGCCCTTTAATTCATCAAGAATTACACCTTCAGTTTGATTATTCCTTGAAATATCGATTACGGTATTAGTAATCAGGTCTTTATCTTGCTGTTTTTCCCAAACTTCTTCACCAAATGCGCCTTTAACGCCACCTAAAAGAACTGCTTCATGATATTTTAGGCCTTGCTCTAAAAAGGGTAAAATGTTGTTAATTGCTTTACGGCTTAAATTGGCAAATCCTTGTTTCAGACTCACTTTAGTAGCTTTTTCTGCTTGCTTATCATTGAAATTCCAGTTTCCTTTAGCGTAATTTTTAAGCCACTCGTTACTCGAGGCTTCATAGAATACATGCCAGATTTCATCCTTTTGCTTTGTATTGAACTGGTTCCAATCTTTACCGAATAGTTTTGATAACTGTGCAATTGTCGGGTTTGCCGGAACCTTGTCTTTATCTCCATAGTTAAATTTGCGAGATTCAAGGTTTAATGCCTTCTTTAATCTTATGAAATCAAAATTTGATTTTTGACTATTCATTAGTTCAAGTATTTGTTCCCTTTGTTCCTGGTTTAGGGAATTTCCGTCATCATATTCAATGGAATTGATGAATTGATGAGCTCTGAATAATTCGAATGGAATAGCACTAATAGGGCTTTTGGTTTTATTAGGCTCAAACTGGCATTTTCCTATTAAGTGCTTTTGGGACTTCAATGGTCTTTGGTAAAATAATATACCTGTTTTGGGATTCCCGATCTTCTCTTTGAGTTCTGGAGTTAAAAAGTCATGGAATTTGCTTTGAACTTCCCACAATTTTTCAAACTCCTCTTCATACATATCTCTTGAGGTATACCGATTTCGGATTCTCTCTTCGTGTGGATTTAGATTTGCCAAGTATTCGCCTAACGTTTGGTGGGTTCCTATTTCTTCTGCTGTCTTTTTGATATCGGTCTTTACCTTCCCCTCTTCTTTCTTTTCAGCTTGCCGATTGCTTTTAAATCCCCTTCTTTGAGCAATATGGTATAGTATTCGGCCTATCTCAAAAGGGGTCAATTTTTCATTTAGTCCTTTAGCTCTTAATTCGTAAGGATCGAGTTTAAAAAAATCTTTTAATTCATCAGGTAACTCTGTATTTTGCAGAACTTTGCCAATATTTTCAACTTTGGGAAACATGCCGTGTTTCATCAATTCTTCAGCGAGTATTTGCTTCCTGAGTTTGGTTCTGAAAAGTTGCCTTCTTGCAAGCCGTTTATCACGTCTTGTTTCATTTTTCGATACTTCTGCCCCTTTAGTATCCCTGTTTACACCTTCCTGGAATATTCTTACACCAGTATCAATAATTTCTTCATTTTCCTCATCAACCAATGCCCATCCAATTGAATTGGTACCCAAGTCTAATCCTAAAATCCTACTCATATTTGTTTTATTTTGAATTATTATCTAAATTTGACTTGATTAAAAATAATCCACTTTTTAATCTTATCACAACAAGGCTTAAATGCCGAAGGCGCGAAAGCCTATGACCCGG
>CAZJWK010000179.1:0-3410 GCA_964549595.1 uncultured Sphingobacteriales bacterium
GTCTTCGCCTAAAGGCGAGGGTTTTTCTCCCATTCCCAGAGCGAGACTAATAAAGCCTACATAATGGATATTTCAGGTGTGAGGGATTTTATTTTTTCGATCCTTAATACCCATTTCAGCATCAAATTAAACAATCCGTGAATGTTCACTGGGAAGTCAGTTCCTATTCTGAGCATTTTTAATGACCTGATCAAGATATCTGGCCAGTCCCTTTTTCCCCATATCCGTTTCACTTTTAAAGAAATTCACCTTCCCATTTGCCGAAATTAAATTCACATTTGATGTCGGCCCGCTACGCCCCCCGGTCAATTGATGAAATTCAGCTCCCTGAAGGGTATTCAGGTCATAAACTTTGGTTTTAGTGCCCAGCAGAAACCTTGTTTTTGTAAGGGTTAATTGTTGGTTGTCAATTTCCAATGTCTCTGTTCTAAGCCCGTTATTTAGTTCATTGTAAAAAACTGCTAAGGGAATAAGGATAAAAACTCCAATAAAAAAGCCACTTTTCAAGGAAGCGAAAACACCATAAGCAGTCCCAAAAGACACTGTTAATACAATGAAGAACAGTAGGAAAATTAAACCAGCATATTCTTTACAACCAAAACCGGCTTTGGGCAAAAATAGCTTCACATAATCATCATCTTCGGTTATCACCTGGGATCTTCCGGCTGCCGGTACTTCCATAGCGTTAGCTTCTTGACCATCATTCCCGATATCGGCTTTTTTCAGATCAATGGTATATTGAACGGCACCGCACTGCTCGCATTTTGCTAAGCCCGAAGTTTCATTGATATTGGCTTCCAAAATTTCATTTTGGCAATTGGGGCAAAGCAGCTCTTGCATATTACCTTTTTTACCCGATTGGAAAGGGGTTCTTTTAAGCTTCTTTGGTTTGGTGATTTTTAACCAAATTATCCAAATAATTGACAAGCCATTCTTTGGCCTCCGGGTCTTCCTGCATGAAGAAAACCTCCCTTTCTTCCCCTGTAATCACAAAAGCCCTGTAATAAAAGGCCCTTCGGGTATTATCTATGAATATCCGAGGCATTTTAACCCCGACTTTGTTCATTTGTGCATCCTCATTCTCAAATTCTGCTCCCTGAATATCCCTAAGATTGAATGTCGATGAAGCATTGAATCCTAAGGGGCGCCTCATATTCAATTTTAGCTCCTGTTCATTGATCTCAAGGGTTTCCGTTTGGGTGGCTCGATTAATACGAGTCGCTAACCGGTAAGCCGGGATTCCAATAAATAATAAAGGCACGACTAAAATAAAAACATTGAAGTTTTCGGAAGTAGAAAGGAAGATATAAGAAAAAAACAAAAACACTAAAGTCATAACGACATAGCTAAAAACGTTGAAAACCGTGCCTAATTGGAATCCTGCCTTCGGGAGGTATAGTTGCAAAACACCGTTTTCATTCTTTAAAACCTGATGCCTGGCTGATTCAGGAGGTTGGTATTCCTCAAACCTTAGCCCCTTTCCCTGGTTTGAAGGAGGGGCATCCACCAAATCGGATTGAATGGCCACATGCCCACACTGATTACATTTGGCTAAACCTGTTTCTGTATTAAGATTGCTTTCCGGAATAACATTCAAACATTCAGGACATTTTAGCGCTTGCATAAATCATTCTGTTTTTGAATGTGGAACAAATTATTGCTTCATCAAATGTTGCAGGTATTGTACCACCCATTCCCCTTCAGGGCTTGTTGCGGCCTCAAAAAAGCGTTTATCCCCTGAGTCGGTCATTAGGGTTGGGAATTTTTGTTTGACATTTCCTTTTTGGGGATGCTTGAAAGCGATACCCTGTAAGTCATCGAAAGCATAAGATTTCTCCTCCCGGTAAAAGGGAGATTGTTTAGTGATTTTCAGGTTGTTCTGAGTAACCTCTACCGTTTGCGATTCCAGCCAATATTGAATTGTGGTTTTAATAAACATGAAGTAACAAACAAACCAACCCAAAACAATCCCTAAAACCATCATTGGAATAACCAATAATGAAGATTGGCTTGTACCCAAATCTCCCCCCATAAAAATACTTAGAAAAACTCCCCTGAAAACAAGGATTGTAACAGCTCCCCAAATACCAATACCTAAAAAGGTAAAAAGTATTAATCCAAAAGGGGTTCTCGAGCCCGGATTAGCCGGATACCAAATTTTTGTGCTATCCGCCCCTTTTTCCACATGAATGGGTGCACCTGGTGGTAACTGGGGTTCATTCTGTTCCATAAGCTTTATGTTTTTAAATGGTTTTTACAGTCTGATTTAAGGTAGCTGTCAAATCCAGAATCCGCCTAAAATTAGTGTAAAAGCGATCCAGTTCAGATTCTAATACATCTGGACCTTGCCCAGCAATCCCCTGGGGATCGAAAATGCCTTGCGTCATTTCCAGGGCTACATAAAGGTTTGAGCCCCTCAAAGCCATGAAAACCGCTCCTCCCCATTTGTCGCTCAGGGCCAGAATCTGGCTCATCATTTCCTCTGTAACCATGTTATATACCTTACCCTCATCCGAGGTAAAAACTTTGTAATAGTTGGAAAACCGATTGCCCTTAAGCTGAACTTCCTTAAGCTGTTCACCACTATTCGGATCCTGAAGCCTTTTTTGCGGGTCGTAATCCATTAAGAAAACTTCCGTCTCCCCTGAGGAATATTGCCTTTGAAAAGGGTTGGAATTGCCATCTAATTCGTTCAAAATATTATTTTCATCAGGTTTTTCAGACTTTTTTTCCATTGTCCATTGAAATGATTTAGGACGAATAACCAGCGAATTCGAAAAATCATGGGGCATATTGATCCGGAAAAACAATCCCCTGAACATTTCATCTAAGGCCTCTTGGCGATGAAGGTTTTTTGCAACTTTATTTTGCTGTTCCCGTGAAGTACCTATAACATTCGCTCCATGGGACGTATTTGAAAGTAAAATATCACAAAATTCAACGGTTAACCCATCCAAATTACCCCTCACATAATCCTCAGCGGAATAGTGTTTGGATTTGAAAGGGAAAACCAGGGAATTATCCACTGCTTCTTTTTTAAGGCCATTGTGAAAAGCTATCGTGAAATTTTGGTTTATAAATTTTAAGGTGGGTTCAATAAGTTGAGCTTTATAACTTTCCTGGAAGTCTGACTCCTTCTTTTGCTGAATACCCATGGGTACACCAATCTCCAAAAAAACAAAAGCAAACCCTGAGTAAAAAAGTAAATACCAGAAAATACCGGAAAACAGCAAAGGAATACCAAATGCAATAAAAATGGCCCTGATCGTTTTCAGGCGTTTATTCGCACCGGTCAGGTAAGCCTTGATCCCGAACCAGAATACCACACCATACCCAATCAGGTACAAGGCAAAATAGGGATTATTGGTCAAGGAAAGGTAAATGGATCCCGCAATCACAGCTATCTCAAT
>CAZJWK010000180.1:0-3367 GCA_964549595.1 uncultured Sphingobacteriales bacterium
GATGAAAACTTAAGGAAGTGTTTTATAGTGGAATTGGAAAGGCATGTCCTATATAGACTCTCTGAACTTGCTACATTTGACTGGACAGCAGTTAAGCTTCAAAGCTTAAATTTGTTTTATGTAAAAGCAAAGAAGAACTTATGACAAGGAATTCAAGGAAATGGCTGTTGATTTGTGCCATGCTGGTAAATCTTCCAAAGAAGTTGCTGAAGAATTAGGTGTTAGAAGAGATATGATTAATCGGTTGAAACGTGAGTATGAAGCTAAAGGAGAAAACAGTTTTTCAGGCAATGGCAATGAACAATTAGCGGAGGAAGAGGCTGAGATTATCAGGTTAAAAAAAGAATTGAAAGATACTCAAGAAGAATGTGATATTCTAAAAAAGGCAGTCAACATTTTCTCCAGGAGCGATGGCAAAAGTTCCAATTCATAAGGGACCATACTCACCAATTTGCTATTGAGAAGATTTGTAAAGTTTTCAAGGTGAGTCGTAGTGGATTTTACGAATGGTTGAATAGAAAAGCCTCTGCCAGGACAAAAAAGAATAATAAACTCCTGGAAAAAATCCGGTCGATTTACTACAAAAGTAAGCAGCGATATGGTAGCCCCAAAATAACCATGGAATTACAAGCACTTGGCTACCAGACCTCCCGATCGAGAGTAGCAAGGATTATGAAGGCCAATAATTTGCAAAGTATTGTGCATAAAAAGTTTAAAGTGCGAACCACTGATTTGACCCATAATCATCCCATAAAAGCCAACTTGTTAAACCGAAATTTTAAGGTAAGCAAGCCTTTTCAAAGGTGGGTGTCGGACATTACTTATGTTCCTACCTAACAGGGTTGGCTTTATTTGACAATGATAATGGACCTTTTTGACAGAAAAGTGATCGGCTGGTCTTTGAGCAATAATATGACAGCCAAGGACACGGTTTTAAGGGCCTTCCAAATGGCCCGTAAAAACCGTTTTGTGACTACTTCAATGATTTTTCATTCAGACAGAGGGGTTCAATATGCTTTTCGAGCGTTTACTGAATATTTAGAAGCTCAAAAAGTCAGACAAAGTATGAGTAAAAAAGGTGATTGTTGGGATAATGCGGTAGCGGAAAACTTCTTTAAAATCCTAAAGTCGGAATTAGGGAAAAACCAAGTGTTTCAGTCTATCAAAGAAGCTAAGAATAAGGTGTTTGAATTCATTGAAATATGGTATAACAGGCAAAGGAGCCATTCAAAGCTTGGCTACCTGAGTCCTGAAACTTTCGGAAATCAATAGTTGAAAAAATGTGGCTTAATTTTCTATCCAATTTTTTGTTGCAAATCCAAAGCCTAAACTATTGGAATTAGCCCAAGTTGGTAAGGATGCATTCCGAATATCAACTTTATGATAAGCCTAAACAAAAATGGCGCCTGTTCCAAATCTGATGGAAAATTTAATAAATTTGACAATTGTATCTAAGTTTTTATCTATTACTGATGAGCTATTTTTCCAATGAAATAAGGGCTATTTTTCAAGATTATTATAAAGAAAAAAAATTATGGGTCAAAATTCTTTATTGGGGCATTTTCGGATTTTTGCTTTTCATTTCCTTAGATCGAGCGTTTGATAAGGGACCTGGTAGCGATTTTTATACATTCTGGATATCAGGCAATAATTTTTTGACAGGAGAAAGGGTTTACTTATTGCCGAACCAGCCTTGGAGCTTTCTTTACCCACCATTTGCGGCATTTTTGTTCGCTTCGCTCGGCATTTTACCTTTCAAAGTCGCGGCTGTGATCCAATCCATCGGCAATCTTATTATCTGGCCCTTAACTTTTTTATTCAGCATCCTAACGATTCATCAAATAACGAATAAAAAAGTGCCACAAATGAGTTTAGTACTAACCTTTATATTTACCTTCAATTTTTATTTGTTTAATCAAAACTTGCTCCAAGTTAATACCTGTCTTTACCTGCTTGTCTTAATCGGCTTATATTCTTACTTAATAAGAAATTACATCATGGCCGGTGCCTTTATAGCAGGAGCTATCCTTTTTAAGGTTACACCCATTATTTTCCTTGCTTGGTTTTTTATACGAGGAAAGTTGAAAGCTTTTGCTTATACTTTGGGATTCATGGCCTTGTTCATTATTATACCTTTGTTCGCAAGAGGATTTGAAACTGGGATCAATGATCTTAATCTGTTTTTTCAAACCCTCGGAGGACGAATCCCGGAGTTAAAAGAGGTCTCCGATTACTTAAACAACAATTCCATTATGGGCATGTTGTTAAATTTCAATTTTTATTTCAATTGGTTCAATCAACAATGGGGTGCAAAATTGATTCAATATGTTCCCTTCTTTATGGCTTCGGTTTATATTGGATGGCTTGTAATACTAAGAGTTAAAAGACTACCAGTTACGGAATTTGAGTTTGTTGGAACTTTCCTCGTAGTTCTATTGACATCGGCTGTAACAAGAGATGCACATATGGTAACGCTGTCTTTTGTTTTGCTTAGCTTTTTCAGCAGGGCATTCCGGGATGGCAACCGAAAGTTGACTGCCTTTTTGATCTTAATCGGCCTCATATTTGCTATTGGAAGGGATCTTGTTGGTGGGCCTGCTTTTGTTTTCCTATTACGTCAATTGAACCTATATCCTTTAGCCATGTTAGCCCTCCTAATCATGACCATTATTATCAGTTTAAAGTCTAGCAAGTTGAAACAATACCTTTCTAATTAAGTCGGCCTTAATCTGAAATAAGTAGACTTTATTTTTCAACTTTAAACCAATTTAGTTTAACCATGTTAGGCTTCCCCTAATTCCTAATACTTGAAATTATAGTTTTCCAATCATTATCATCATCATGTTGAAATGTTGATAAGTGGGCTTTTGCGGGGTTTGGCCTGTACCGATATCCTTATATCAACATGAAAGCAAAAGGCGGTAAAACGCCCAATGAATCGTAAGGACGCTTATTGTTATATTCCCGGTGTGTTGGCCTTAATTTAATGTGAGCAATTTTTAAGGCCAAAACAACTACTGCCTGTTTTGATCTACCTCTACAGGTAGTCCAATAATAAAATTTCTCATTCGTAACTCATCTACATAACCTTGCGAGTTTGCGCGATATTTGTTCCAAAAATAGCCTTTCCTTAGGTGCAGATCCATTCGATCTTTGTAATGTTTTTGACTAATTGAAAATTGAATGGTAAGAAAACTTTCTATCAAATTAACTTAATAGCAAGTTTCCAAGTGCTGAGAAGAAAGCGATTAATGAAAAGGCTAAATTTCAGTAAGCGTTTAAGTATTTGACTTGTAAAGCTAACTTTAATACCCTAATTATCGATTGGGTTGAGGTAAAGCGATATTGTGCTTTGGTATGGCGAGTT
>CAZJWK010000181.1:0-3340 GCA_964549595.1 uncultured Sphingobacteriales bacterium
TGCCAGATTTTTAAACGTTAATACACTTAACTCAAATTTAGGAAGGATTTGGTAAAAATACTATCTTTGCTTTAAGCCCTTTTGAAGGCATTCTTTTGGGATTTTGATTGGAATGAAAGCAAATGGATTAGCGTTTTATAAATTAAATCTTAACATTTAACAATAAATTGACTAAACAATATGACAAAAGAAGAATTATATAAAGCCATCAATGAGTTGCCGGAAGAAAAACAAAAAGAAGTCCAGGATTTTGTAGAATTCCTAAAACGCAAGCAAGGACAAACAAATGCTACTTCTGAAAAGAAAAGGCAATTCGGTTATGCTAAAGGTTTTTTTGAGATGAAGGAAGATTTTGATCAACCTTTAGAGGATTTCAAACCTTATATGGAATGAGAATACTTTTAGATACCCATATTTTGATTTGGTTTTTTAATGGCGATCGGTATTTATCTCGAAAGGGAATAGATTCTATAGAAAATATTCAAAATGCTTGCTTTATAAGCATTGCTTCTTTATGGGAGTTATCCATTAAAATCAGCTTAGGGAAATTAAACATAAACGGCTATTTTGAAGCTATTCATAGTTTTTTGCAAGCAAATGACATCCAAATCTTGCCGGTAGATTTTAATGATTTGGTTTGTTTGAAAAAACTCCCTTTTCATCATCGGGATCCATTTGATCGATTAATTATTGCACAAGCTCAAACCAATGGTTTCACTGTGATAACCCATGATGCTAATTTTGAAAAATATAATATTAGCCTTTTCAAATCTTAAAAGCCTAAATCAAAAACAATCCGGTACTTGTATTTCAGCTTGATGGCCGTTCCACCGGCCAGGTAAAATTTTTTTGTAACCGAAGCAATAGTTTTGGCTAAAGGGAGCAGCTTATCGATCATCGTTGTAAAAGGTTTTTACCCAAAATTTAGCTCCTCTCGGTATATCCGGGTATTTAAAAATCAACTGGTAAGTGGCCTTGGGATAATGGGCCATGAGCCATTGAATGCTTTCAATAGTGGCATAGACCAACAACCGGTGGATCACCTTTTCCAATGGGGCTTTGCCTTCGGGATGATCCCACAGCAAATGGCGAAAATCCGGAGGCACTTCAATCTGATTGGTGTATTCCGGTTTGATCCTTGTTTGTTGGCCGGTTGTTTTCATGGTTCTATCCCAATCTTTGTTGATCCCAATAAAAAGCAAGTTAGCAATAAATTGGGGAATTTCCCTATCTTCTTTAAAGTGTTCAAATTGTGTGAGAAATATCCCCCGCTGATTGTAATTTTGGATCAAATTTAACGAGGATAATCAATGAAAAACAAAGAACAATGGATTGAGGCCAAGCGTAAACACAAACTTTCCGACATGCACCTGCAAATGGCAAGGGAATTGGGCATGAACCCGAAAAAACTCGGTAAACTGAATAATCATAAGCAAGAGCCCTGGAAAGCTCCGCTTCCTCAATTTTTGGAGGATTTGTACTTTGAAAGGTTTAACAAATCCAAGCCGGATCATGTGGAGAAGTTGGAAAATGGGAAAAGCAATTAATGAGTAATTTTTACGCTTTGAATGAAAAATGAAAGGGATTTTCGGAGTTTATGGAAGTAATTCGTGGATCAGTGAGCGCTCCGGCCAAAGAAGTATTTCAAGCTAAATTCTTTAAATCTTCTTCCAAAAAATGCGTTTAATAGCAAGAAAACTGATGTTTTAATTTAATGTTAAAACCTCAAAACTTAGTAAGGCATTAACTAAACTCAATTTTTTTCAAAATAGAATTTTCAATTTTAGCTGTTAAGGCTAAATTTGAGTCTGTAATAGTAGTAAAAAAAATTTATGTTTTACCGTCTATTACTTTTGTTATCAGGTCTTAACTTTTTAACAGGCTCTCTCATAGCCCAGGAAAATAAGCAAGAGCCAACCTATTCTAAAATATACGTTTTTAGAGACATTTATGGTTCAGCTCGAATTAGAATAGCAGATTACAATAGCTACAATATTGGGAATAAATCCGTATTATGCTATAAAATTTATTCAAAAGGCAAAGTGCAAATAACCTCAATTTCTTCTGCTAAAAGTCAAATTACGAATCAAATCATACTAAAAGTTGAGCCGGACACCAACTATTACATGCTTTTGGATAATTCTGGCGGTTTGGGTTACTCACCGAATTTACAAAAAGTGAAAAAATCCCAAGTACAGGAAAACATAGAAGAAGCCAAATCCAAAAACAAGTTATTAAAATTTGAGGAAGACCTTGACAATCCCATAAACCCAGAATCTATAAAAGGCCAAGAGACCCTAAAACAAGGCAGCGGTTTTTTGATAAGCCGGAAAGGATTTTTGCTGACCAATTATCACGTCATCAAAAATGCAGACAAAATTTTTATTGAAGGCATCAATCAAAAGGATAGCTTGCGTGTAAAAGCCCGGAAAGTGACAATAGACCGGGCGAACGACCTGGCTTTACTGAAAGTTGATTCAAACTTTACAGATATCAAGGATATACCTTATTCTTTGATAAAAAACAGTCAAGCCGTGAAACAAGGTGAAAAAGTCTTTACTTTGGGCTATCCCATGGAAAGTGTTATGGGTTCAGGGGTCAAAGTAGCGGAAGGCATTATCAACGCTTTAAGTGGCTATCAGGGGAGTATTTCTGAGTACCAATTTTCAGCCTCTGTCCAGCCCGGTAACAGTGGGGGTCCGCTATTTAATGAAGCAGGCCAGGTTATTGGTATAGTAAGGTCGAAAATACAAGAGGAGCAAGTGGAATCCGTAAGTTATGCAATTAAGGCTAACCAGGTAAGACTATTTTTGGAGCAAGCGCCTCAGATTGAATACCAGCTTGAACAGGCGAATTATAAAAATAAAAGTTTGCCGCAAAAGGTAGAAGCCTTTTCAGATTTTGTTTTTATCGTTAAAACCAAATAATTACCTGATTGATCTAATGAAAAGGTTTCTTCGAAAGTCAAATTATTTTCCGGTTGTTCTCATGGTACAATCTCTATCATTGTTTCCCCCGATGAAAAGCAAGTTAGCAATTGATTGAGGAATATCGGTATTTTTACTTTGAAAGGAAAGCTTTCCTGAAATTTCACCCGCATCCTCCATGATTATTCAGACGAGCGGAAGGGCTTTTCAGAATGGAAAGCAAGATTGGAGGAGCGGTTGGTGTGAAACTAAGGTTCAATCACTTTCCTTTGGGTTTTTGTCCTGATGGCGAGGGGGTTTTTGAGGGGCCGGTTTTATCGGGACTTTCTATGTAAGGTTACCAGGATCTTGCCGATTATCAAAAAGGTGAAGGATGTAAATGTTAATGCCCGTAATGCGTTAAATTACAGTGG
>CAZJWK010000182.1:0-3212 GCA_964549595.1 uncultured Sphingobacteriales bacterium
CTAAGATTGCTTCCAATAGTTCAGGTTTCTCGACTTGGGCGTTTTTTGGCAGTTTTGAAACTGCCATTGCTGAGAGACCGCAAGTTGAAAAACTTGTTACTTTGCCCCAGTGTTTGAAATCTTTAAGAAAACTACTGCTTATTTCCAACATATAAAACAAAGAAGCGACCGAGCAAAAATTAAGCAGGAGTGGGTTGAAAAAGCCATTTACAATCCAACAAAAACAGAAAAACAGAAAGATGGACGAATTCGAAAGTGGACAATTATAGAAAATGAATCCAAACACCTAAGAGTTATACTTCTTGAAGATGGTGAAGCCGTTCATAATGCATTTTTTGACAGAGATTTTAAAAAGAATAAGTAGCTATGAAAATCAAATATTTCCCCGATAGGATACTGCCCTCCTTGAATTCTCTGAACAGGTAATAAAGGAAACAAGGGAATTGAGTGAAAACATTTATGTTGACCTTCATGAGAAGGGTAATATCGTTAGTATGACCATTGAGCATGCGAAAGAACACACTGGCTTGCCTGATCTTTCCATTGAAGAAATGGATGTTTTTAAAAAATAGTTGCTATGGCAAACCAATCAGGTTAAATTGGTTGTTGACTTTACAAAATCAAAGGTTGAACGATGAGTATAGAAGAACTTTCAAAAAAACTTGAAAAACTTCCTGATGATGCAAAAAGGGAAGTCGAAGATTTTATTCAATTTCTGGAAACCAAATATGGTGAAACCAGAAATCAAGAAACCGGGGAAAAGCATTCCAATTTTGGAAGCGCAAAAGGGCTGATAGCAATGTCGGAGGATTTTGATGAACCCCTGGAAGATTTCAATCCTTATCGTTAGTAATAGCTATAGCTTTTCGTGTTAAACTTAATTCTTATTTTGGCAAATAACCCGCATCCTTTTCTTTCCGTTTCCATAAGGTAATTCCCTTCCTTTCGATGTGATCCAGCAAATCCCGGTCATTGGTTTTGCTGAGGTCGAAGAGGTCGATTTTGTTGAGGATAGGAAGGTCCTGCAATTGGCGCCATAACTTAAGGTATTCCCTGTGGGTTAATCCGGGTGCGCTTATCGCAATATCGATATCCGAGTTTTCGCGGTAATTGTTCATAGCCCGGGAACCCAGCAAAACAATCTCATTTACCTTTTCCTGACCGGAAAGGATATCCAGGATGGATTTGAGCGTATTGTCTTTTAATCCATAAGCCATGTTAATAAAACAAATGCCCTTGATTTTCTGATCGCATTTCCTCTAAAGTCTGTTGAAGCTCTTTTAACATAGGAAAATATTCCTTACGAATTACCCCAAAAATTGATTGCGCTTGTTCCTCATTGTAAATATGAGTGGAAAGCCTTCGGTCGTCCAGCATTTCTACCCATTGAGCTCCATTATTGATAATGCCGTCTTAAAAAGCTTGCTCAAGAACAGGTTTAGGCCCTTTAATACCTTCATAGCCCTGGTATTCAAAAAAATCCTGCAAAGTTTTCAAGGCCAGTTAAAAAGTGTATTCAAAACGTTGGATCAGCCCTTCCACTTCTAATTCAGAATAATGTTCCTGCTGCACTCCTTTTTCCAATTGGGTGAGTGCTTTATTGAAATTGGCCAATCTTTGGTGCCACCGGATGTCTTGTTCGTCAGTCAAAAGCCTGGCGTTTTATCCAAAGGTAAGGAAAGTTGCACTAAAACGCTTAGGGCGGAGTGCGTCAAAGGGTGGTGTTGGTTTAGACTAAAGATTTAATAGGCAAGATCGAATACTAAGAAGTGAAACGTTGAATGTTTTCTTTTAGCCTCGGAAGGTAATTCTGGATGATCTGCCAAACTTCCTCCGCATCAACTCCGAAATAATTGTGAGCAATGATGTTACGAAAACCTCTGATTTTTAACCAATCTATTTGTTCCTGGGTTTCAAGCCTGAACGCTTCTGAAAGCTTTTCTGCCATTTCCCCAATTACAATAAAGTTCATTAAAGTGGCATCAAATGCCCTTTGATCTTCATAAAACGCATCAGCATTTTGCATCTTAGCTGTATAGCCTTCAATCTTTTCAATGGCTTCAAGCATTGACAGGATGCATGCAAAATCTTTATGACTTTGGTTATACATAAACGGCTTCTGAAAGTATCTGTTCTTTAAATATGGATTTGATATATTTTTCTCTGCATATATCCACAGACCGATTGAATTGCTCTTTTAGTTCAGCTTTCAAGCGTTGTTTAGTCTCATATAGATCAGGAGCATTTTCATCAAACTCCACAATCAAATCAATGTCACTATCGTTGTCATCATTATTTCTCGCTAATGAGCCGAATAAACCGATTTTTTTTAAATGGTATTCCCTTAAAAGTCTTTCTTTATTTTCTTCAAGGTAGTTTAAAACCTTCTCTGCTTCTTTCATGATCATCCCTTTTATACAAATTTATCAATTCTCATCAAAAAAATTTTTTCTTTATGAGGAAGGTACAGGATATTCGAAACCAACACTGACAGGTCTTTGCAGGATGTTTTGATAAACCGGTAAAGAAAGTTGCACTAAAACGCTTAGGGGCTCCAAAACCTTAAAGGCTTGATTATTAACCTTTCATCAGGATCTCTCTGAAAAATCCATCAGTACCACTTTCCAGGATCTCTTCCGGATCAAATTCTACCCCGTAACTTTTACAAAAGTCCCATATAACACTTTTCTCCATGCGTGGGTTATCCGCCAAATAGCGGGCCATCTCATAAAGCAGGGTTTCCTGCTCCTCCAAAACTGTTTTTGCTATTTCCAGGCAGGATTTCAACCATTGACAGATTTCCGAGTCAATTTCCCCTTCATCCTTAATGCTGTTATTGACCTCCGGACCGACTTTAGAGAAAAACCCAGGTAATGACCCCATCCCACATTGCCTTAACAGGTGAGCCAGTAGTGCAGTCGCTTCTTCCATGTCCTTGCCGGATCCACTGGTTAGGTGTTCTTCCCCGAAGATTTTTAGCTCTGCTGCATAGCCTCCGAGCTTAAAGGCAATCCGGTTTTTGAGCATTTGACGGGAAAGGAACAGGCTATCCTGTTCGATATGCGTAAAACCGGATTGCTGCCCATCCGCAGATACTGAGCAGATTAAATCAGGCATCAAATGCTGAAGAAAAATGGAGGCTACGGCATGGCCTGACTCATGAACGGCTATGATGGCTTGCTGGTCATCCTTTTTGCTTTCCCGCATGGTGT
>CAZJWK010000183.1:0-3185 GCA_964549595.1 uncultured Sphingobacteriales bacterium
GGAGACTAAGTGAATCCAATAACGACTTTATTACGATTTGTTACTACGTTATTACGATTTATTACCACTTTGTTACAACGTTATTTCAACCTTATTTCAACGATGTTTCTACTGTATTTCTATGTATTTCAACCACATTTCTACCGCATTTCTACCTCATTTCTATCGCATTTCAACCTCATTTCCCATAAAAACCCCTCATTCATGGTAGGCTGGTAAATGGGTAATTGGTAAATTGGGAGACGAAGGGACTAAAAGGGACTGAGAGACTTAGAGAAGGGGAGACTAAGTGATTCCAGGTTGTTACTATTTATTATTAACTTCTTACCACTTTGTTACTACAATATTTCAACGAATGACAATGAATAACCATTGAATGACCCGAAACCTGCCATCTGATACCCCAAATTACTAAAGGCTAACAGCTAATAGCCAATAGCTTGAACAATGAACTATAATTGACTTTATGTCATTTATGTCTTTAAACAACATATAGTTATATTTAGACGATTAAAATGCGGGTCATGGACACGAAAGAACTTGTCAAAAAAGCAATTGATAACCTTAATGATGATGAATTAAAAGCTGTTTATCAATACATTAAACAGTTTTCTGAGCAAAGTAAGTCATCAAAAAACTTTTCGTTTCAAAAAGCACAGGAGGCTAGTAAACATTTTAAGGGGTCTTTGAGTGATAGCCTTATAGAAGAAAGAAGAAGTGAGTGAATGAACAACCTTTTCCTTGACACCTCCTCTCTCCTGAAATTATACCATAAGGAAAAAGGTACTGATGAAATGGTTAATTTGGTTAAAACAAGCAGTGAAGTTTACTTGTCTTATATTGCTCACGTTGAATTTCATTCCTCCGTTTGGAAAAATATTAGGATGGGCTTGCTTTCAGAGAAGGATGGGGAAAATTTAATTGGGTACTTTGAAGACGACAAAGACCTCTATCGTTGGACACCAATTAACGAACCCATAATCAATCGGGCCCTTTATTTTTTGAATAAGTATGGAAAAGAAGGTTTAAGAACCCTTGACGCTATACAACTTTCAACCGCTGTGAAGTTAAAAGGTAAAACCGGCTTATGCTACACCCATGATACTTTACTGAGAACTTGTTTTAAATACGAGGGCTTAACATTAGCATTTTAAAATGAGAATAATAAAGAATTATTTAGTTGCTTATTGGGTTGTTAATTCATTGACTGGTTTATTGCTGACTGGGAAATCAGGTTCAAAGTTTGTTTGAGGTTGATGCTATTTTATTTCAACCTATTTCTACATTGTTTCTATTGTATTCCTATTCATTTCAACCACGTTTCAACCGCATTTCAAAAAAATCCCCCTCATACATGTTTCTCCCAGAGGAGCCTGTCCGCCTACCGGCGGAAAGCCTGTCCGCTAACCAGCGGAAAAAGAGGTCGGGAAAAGCAGGGATTTGGTAAATGGGTAACTGGGTAATTCGTAAAATGGAGACTAAGAGACTGAGAGAAGCGGAGACTAAGTCCTACCGGATAATGACCTTATTACAACGATATTACATTAAGAGGTAATCTTCAAACTTCTTTAAAGCCATAATTGTTGCTCAGTGAAAACGAAGTATCAATTTACCAGGTACTTTGAAGAACAGGTGCTGAGAAAGCGGCCTTATCTAAAGAAAGAATGGTGCGTTGAAGTGTTGGAAAATTATGTTCAATTTGAACGACAGGAAAACAACAGATTCAGGTTTTGGAAAAATATACCAGAAGCAGGAGACCGTTTTCTAAGGGTTGTTACTTTAGAGGATCAATTGACAATTCACAATGCTTTTTTTGACAGAAACTTTAAAAAGGAAAAATGAAATTTGCTTATTATCCTGAAACGGATTCCCTCTATATTGAATTTTCGCCAAATGTGAGTTTCCGTACTGAGGAAATTTCCGAAGGGATGGTGCTTGATTTGGATGATGAAGGCAATGTTGTCGGATTGGATATTGATAATGCCAGTAAAAAGGTGGATCTGGATGATCTTTCATTTTCAGGTTTACGGTTTAAAGGATTAATGGAAAAATCCTGATTTAGATTAAAGAATTGAAGAATGGTTTTTCTTTGGAAATTCAGGAAAAACGTGGGTGAATAGCCACCTTATTACAACATATTACTACCTTGTTACCACGTTATTTCTATGGTATTTTAAAAAGCGCAGGGTATAAAACCCAGCGCTATAGTATTGTGCTGAAAGCAAGGTATTTCTACTTTATTTCAACGGTATTTCTACTATGTTTCTATAATTGTTAACACTGTATTAATACCTGATTTCTACAAAAGTTGCTCTCTTGAAATAAAACTTAATACGCACAAAGTACGTTAGAACTCAATAAGCGAAATTAGCAGTAGCTATGACGGAAGATTTTAAAATGCGGATAACCATTGACCCTGAAAAATTTGGGGGTAAGCCTGTGATTAGAGGCAAAAGGATAGCAGTAGAGCATATTCTGGGGATGTTGGCTGCTGGGTCTACAACTGAAGAAATTTTGGAAGGATATCCTTTCCTCGAAAAGGCTGACATTCATGCTTGTTTGGAATATGCCTACAGGCTGTCAGCCCATGAGCATTTTGATGAGGCCAATTTTGATGCATGAGGGTTCTGGTTGATGCTTGTATTTCCAAGTTTGCCGTTGATGCGCTTAGAGAGGTCAATCATGATGTGGTTTGGATGCCAGAAGAGGGCCTAGATCCGGGTGATTCTGAAATTTTGAATCGGGCTTTTCATGATGACCGTATCCTCATTACTGCAGATAAAGATTTTGTGAGTTGGTATTTGTTTTTCAAGAGCCTCATCCTACCATTATTCGTTTAGTAAACCTCAAAGCGACAGAATAAGGAAGGGTTATAATAAAGGTAATAAGCCAATATAAAGGAGTTTTTGATCGGAAACCGATTTTGACCATTGATCGCAAACGTATAAGAATCAAGTATCCTGAATAGATTGCTTTAACCAGCAGCCTAACTACATTGCTGAATGCCTTATTGATTTCAGTGAGTTCAAAATTCCTTGTTTGTAGTTAGTGCCAGCTACACCATTTCAACGGTGTTTCATTTGATCCCCCTCATACATTTTCTCCAAAGGAGCTTGTCCGCCCACTGGCGGAAAGCCTGTCCGCTAACCAGCGCAAAAGGAGGTCGGTGAAGCAGGGATTTGGTA
>CAZJWK010000184.1:0-3163 GCA_964549595.1 uncultured Sphingobacteriales bacterium
TACTTCCATACGAACGGTTATGGTAAGCGATAGGTCTGAAACCCATCGGCCAGCAGTCAGATCAATCGCTTGCAAGCTTGCCCCATCCCGTCAATTCATTCCATTAGTTCCGCTTTTACCGGTAATGTTAATGGCATTCGAGCAAAGGCAGGAAGCCATAGCCCGGGAAATAAGCTAAAGACTCATTTTGGGTTACCATCGTTTATTTTCGGGCTTATCCTAAACCCTATTGTTTTGAAAAATTACCATTTGATAAACCCAAGGTGTATAATTCAGTAGGAAGTCAGGGCATAGTTTTGGTTTTTAGCTCGTCTACCGGATGGGTCACCCTAAGGAGGATGGTCGTGCAGTCTCTTCAGTTATGATCATTCGCATTGCTCATATTTACCTCATCAATACCCGGTGCAAAACCGATTTAAACATTCCAAAAGTTTTCTTTACAGGGCATCAGGGCAATGAGATTCAAATTCATTTTGAGAACTTTTGGAAAGTTAATAAATACCATATTGCAAAGGCCAAAGAATCCTGGCTTGCCTCTATATTTCAAATGGCTATTGATAGCACTTATATAAAGTGTTAAAGCCAACCTACCCCACATTTTCTTCCTTCTTACCCAACCTTTCTATCACATCTTACGTGAAAGCGAGTGAAAAGCATTAAAAAGTAAGCACAAATTACTGAATGCTAAATTTTTAAATTTTTGTAAAAATCACCTTTCTGATAACTGAAAAAGGGTGAGTAAAAAACAAATCGCTTATGAAACGCAAAAACCAAAACCTTTTCAATCGTAAAACAAAAAAGCATTGTCTTATGAAGTATCAAAACTTTTCAATCCGTTATTTTAGCCTCGTGCTGCTTTTAAGTATCGGTTACTTAATTGGCAGCCCAAACCTGAATGTCAAAGCCCAATCCTGTGACGCCAACTTTTATGGCGGACAAGTTGAACAAGGAACAGAGGCCAGGTTCCTTGATACTAGTAACATGCAAGCAGACCATACCTGGTACATGGGGGATGGCACCAAGTACACCGATTCAGGTTATTCTTTCAAACATGATTACGGGCAATATGGAACCTTTCAGGTTTGCCATGTAGTGGAAGATAATAATTGCAAGGATTCCACCTGTAGACAAATCCAGGTTAATTGTGATCCGAATACAGGTTTCCGGTATAAAATCTCCAACAAAACTGTTGACTTTAAAGGTTATAATTACGGAGCTATCTCGTATGAATGGAATTTTGGAGATGGTTCTAAAGGCCAAGGTTCCAACCCTAATCATACTTACAGCAGTAGCGGAACATACACCGTCAAACTAAAAGTAACCTATAACCAGAATCCGAAATGTGTTGACTCTACTACCAATAAAGTCCAAATTCAAAAGTCCAATCCCTGCAATGTATCAGCAGATTTTTACTATTCTGTCAATGGTAAAACGGTTAGTTTCACCAACCAATCCAGTACTACTCCTTACAAATGGTATTTTGGGGACGGCAATACCAGTACCAAAAGTAATCCGACCCACACCTACGGTTCAGAGGATACTTTCAGGGTAAAACTTCTTGTAAAGGATGGTAACAATTGCTATGATTCTGCCATAAAATCAGTGAATACCGTTTCCAATAGTAAACCTTGCAACCTTACTGCGGATTTTTCCTATCTCCAAAATGGCTATACTGTAAGTTTTTATGGCAAATCGAATTCCCGCGTCAGTCAATACAAATGGGATTTCGGAGATGGAAACACAAGTAACAAACGGACTCCTTCTCATACTTATAGTAAACAGGACACATTCCAGGTGGAATTGGTTATGGTAAAGAGCTCTTCTTGTTCTGATACGGTTACAAAGCAAATCTGGCTTGAGAATGACAACCATATCAGGGGAGCACTGAAAGTAAACCAAAATACCCGTCTTGATGAAGGCATTGCCTACCTTTACAAGTATGATTCCTGTAAAGGGGTATACAACAAACACACCCATGACACTTTTTTACGGGCGGATACCATTGACTACTACTTCAACAATTTACCATCCGGTAAATATTATGTGAAAGCTAAACCAACCTCGAACTCTCAATACAGCAGCAATTACGTAGCCACTTATCACCAAAACGCTACTAACTGGACCAATGCAGATTCTATCGTCATAACAGGTATCGGAAAATCCCTGAAAGGTAAGAACATCAATTTAGTCAAATCCTCAAATAGCAATGGCACCGGTAACATTACAGGTTATGTATCCGGTAATAAAGCCCCATGTCCCAATAAAAGGGGTGGTGGAGAAGAAGCACTTGCTGATGTCCCGGTGCTTTTACTCAATGAAGACCGGGATCCCGTAGATCGAACATTGACAAACGAAAGCGGTGATTACGCTTTTGAAGATTTAGACGAAGGACAATATTTCGTTAAGGTGGATCTACCCGGTTACACTACCGAAGAAGATCAAGTAAGCTTGACCAGTGAATCGAATAATAAGAAAGTCAATTTTGAGGTTGATGAAGGAAAAGTTAGTATTTCAGATGAAACAAGCGGAATCCTAAATCACCCAAAAGGTACAGAGATTGAGGTTTATCCAAGCCCGGCCCGGTCAAACGTCAAAGTGGATATCATTACTGATGAAATGAAGGACTTAACCATTAATGTCATCGACATGAATGGTCAGCCTGTTCAACATCGAGATCTCGGGTCCTTCAACGGTGAGCAAACCGTCAATTTAGACGTTAGTGACTGGAATGCCGGTCCCTACGTACTCCAAATAACCGACCAATACGGACAAGTGAAAGAAGCCCGTCAATTAATGGTTAAATAAGCTTTTAAGTAAGAAGCTTCCGGATCCTATTCTGTTTAGGGGGCGGTGCACACGATGCATCGCCCCTTTTTTTGGTACTACCACGAAGTCTGTAGTGACCGTATTAAAGTAAAACAATATTTATCATCTTTAGCCTTTAATAGGAGTTTCAAAAATTTCTATTAGTCAAAAAGCCCATGAATAGGAAGTTTCTGTGTATCAATTTCTCTTAAAAAAAGAGGACAAAGAAATCGAAGCAGGAAAATTTTTCCGATCCGAACCTTTGGCCGGCTCGAATCGTCCTGCCGGAAAGTTAAACATGCGTTTATGGTTCTACAATGAATTTTATGGAAATGTTTTTGAGAAGTTTTGATCTAAT
>CAZJWK010000185.1:0-3145 GCA_964549595.1 uncultured Sphingobacteriales bacterium
CATGAGCCATTTTGAAACATCCTTCCTCCGGTTTTTCCATGAATTAGCGGAGAATAACCACAAAGGATGGTTTGACCATAACCGGAAATGGTATGAACAATCTGTCAAAAAGCCATTCCGGGACTTTATCCAGGAAGTAATCAAACGAATCCGGATTTATGAACCGAATCTGATGGTAGAACCCAAGCATGTGGTTTTTCGGATAAACCGGGATATTCGTTTTGCAAGGGATAAAACGCCTTATAAAACCCATGTCGCTGCCAACATTGCAAAAGGAGGGAGAAAAACCGAAGAACCCGGTTTTTATATCCATTTTGGAAAAGATGTAGCGATTATTGGAGGAGGTATTTATTCTCCCGGAACTCAAAGGTTACAGCTTGTAAGGGAGTTGATCAGTGAGGAATTGGATTCCTTTCAGTCTATCGTTCATAATTCAGATTTTAAAGGTTGCTGGGGTGAAATCCAGGGTAACCAAAACAAGCGCATCCCAAAAGCCTTTAGACCAGTTTATGAAAAAGAGCCGTTGATCGCTAATAAGCAATTTTATGTTTACCGGGAACTGGACCCTGAAATAGTCCTGAACCCGGAACTGCTCAATGAAATCATGAGGTATTACAAGGCTTTGAAACCCTTTAATGATTTTATGAACCAAGCCTTTGATGAAAAGCCGGATGAGCCGTAAACCTTAATCCCGTTAACAACCCATTTTGACTAAATTCTTCCAGACTCAGTTAATGGGATTTCATCCAATTAGGCTGCTTGGTGAAAATTCCGGGCTTTTTCCTGGTTTGATATTGCGTTACCGAATTTCCTTTATTTTTGCACAGCGAAGGATGCCATCAGATTGGATTTTTCGTTAAAAAACCAGACAATTGTTTAAGCAAAAATATTGATATATGCCCCAAAATGTATTTGGACAAACCCTCCTAACATGCAGTGAAGACCCCCTGACCGGTTTTTATAGAAATGGATGCTGTGAGACCGGTGAAGATGATAAGGGTAAGCATACTGTTTGTGCCGTAATGACGGAGGACTTTCTGGAATTCACAAAACAGCAGGGAAATGACTTATCCTCGCCAAGGCCGCAATTTGGCTTTCCGGGCTTGAAGCCTGGCGATCGTTGGTGCTTATGTGCAGAACGATGGAGAGAAGCCTATGAGGCAGGTCAAGCACCAAATGTGGTGCTTGAAGCCACAGAAGAAAATACGCTCAACTATGTGGATTTGGAAACGCTCATCCAATACGCCGTAAAAGCAGGAAGCACTTCTGACTGAAAGGGAAATGGACCAAACCTGATCATTGAGTCCAAGAGGGGTTTTGAAAAGGGGGCAAATGCTTAACCGTCCAAAATTCCCCTCCACGGAATGTTACCCGCGAGCGCATTTAAAACCCGGAATGAATAAATGACCTGGCTTTTATTTGCCATATTAACCGCTTTTTTTGATTCCATTAAAGTGGTTTTCGGGAAAAATGCCCTGGAAAATCTGGATATTTACCTGGCTGGTTGGGCTTGGCGTTTTTTTGCATTGGTAATACTCATCCCGGTGCTTCTTTTCTTGCCATTCCCGGATTTGAAACCGGCCTATTGGTGGGCCATTTTGGGGAGTGGTACCATAAACCTGATCGTTACCCCTATTTACATGCGAGCCATTCAAACTTCTGATCTATCCCTTGTGATGCCGATGATCACTTTTACGCCTTTGTTTTTGCTTATTACTTCTCCGTTAATTGTGGGGGAATTCCCTTCGCTTCCGGGTTTAATCGGAATGCTTTTGATTGTAGCAGGGGCTTATTTGTTGAACATTGATCAATTCAAAAAAGGGGTTTGGAAACCGTTTAAAGCCCTGGTTAAGGAAAAAGGCCCACGCCTTATGCTCATGGTGGCCTTTTTGTGGAGTATTTCATCGAATTTTGATAAATTGGGAATGGAAGCTTCTTCTGCTATACACTATTCAGTAGGCTTTATTGGTTTTCTGGTTATTGGGTTGACGCCTTTTGTCCTTATTCGGTCTAACAAACCGGTCCAGAAAACCAAAAAACACTTTTGGCCGCTCTTTTTTCTGGGGATGAGCTCCGGACTTGTTTTGATATTCCAGATGTTGGCCATGCAATTGACGCTTGTGGCTTATGTCATTTCCATTAAGCGAACCAGTGCTGCTTTAAGCGTGGTTTGGGGGTTTTTGTTTTTTAAGGAACAAAAGCTCAAGGCTCGTTTGCCGGCGGTCATTATTATGCTTTTGGGCGTGCTTTTTATTTCTTTTGGGAATGAAATATTTTATTGAAGTAGGCGGCTAAGCAATATAGCTAATTACTATAATAGGTATAATTAATCCCCCTTCTACAAAGCCTGAGAAAAAGGCCATTGTTGAGGGTAGCACCTTTACCCCAAATGGGGAACAACCTGACTCGAGTATATTTTAATCATTGACCTCACGATACTGTGGCATTCTTTCCCTAAATGCTACTTTCGGGCCTTCCATTCCGAATGGCGGGAATGTGGCTTTTATATCGCAAAGTGGGGCTGGGGTATCCAAGCCCTTGAGTTTACTGAGCAAAAAGCCATTGGTTTTTCCAAGTCTATTTACATGGTGAATAAGGCTGTCCTCAATGAGATCGATTACCTGGAGTTCCTGCAAGCAGATGATCAAACCCGGGTGATCGTGCTTTACCTGGAGTAAATTAGTAATCTGCCAGCTTTCTTAGAGCCTGCCAAAGCCATTGCTGATTGTGAATTCCGGCCGGTTATCATGGCTGATCCGATGCTACGAAAAGACAGCCCGGAGTAATCCACCTTCTTAATAGGCGACTACTTTTCGTCTTTATTTTCATTACAGAAAATGGCAAACTGATGAACGCAATTATTAAAGCCATTATCGTCTTCATGGAAAGCAACTTTAGGTTGAAGTTACTGAAATATTGGGATTGATAACGTAAAACAGTAGCTTAATTGTATGATAATTCCAATCTGGTCCCTGGTTGAATTTGTATAGCAGCGTTAGCACAGACTTTCTTTTTTTACACCTATAGCAATAAACTCAGCCGAAACCAATGAGAATTGGTAATTTTTCGGTTTAATTTTTTCCAAAAAATGGATTTTTATCAGCCATCCAACAAACGTACCATTTGTGAGCCACAGTGTGTAATC
>CAZJWK010000186.1:0-3136 GCA_964549595.1 uncultured Sphingobacteriales bacterium
TCAGTTTGATGAACCTGAAGCTCATGCATGATTGCTTTGATTGACGTGACGTCTTCTTCGGTAGGTACCTTGCCCTCCTTCCCAAAGTTGTTGTCCAGCTCTTCTTCCGCCTTTAAACGGAGTTTCTCAAATTTTTTATTACTGGTTTTATGACTTTCCATAATTACCTCCTATGTGCGAATCCATTTCTTTGTTTCCTAATTCTTTATTTTCATTCAATTTTTGCTCCGTTGTGGCCATGGCATAAATTTTACCGGTATCATCTACCAGGGCAGACACGGTAAGCCATAATTTTACTGTTTCTCCTGTTTTGGTCAAACGCTCCGTTTCATATGATGGAACCGGTTGACCGGTTTTGATTCGGGGAAGCAAATGGTCCATTTCTTGCTTCCGCTCATCCGGAAGCAATTGGCTGATATTCATTTGGAGCGCTTCTTCTTCGGTATAGCCATACAGCTTTTCGGCACTTTGATTCCAGGCCTTGATTTCACCTCCCATGTCAATGACGGTAATGGCATCGTTGGAATCCTGAACGACCGCAGAAAGCCGGTTTGCTTCTTTTGAAAGCTTGTTTTCGGTGATATCTACAAGGGTGATCACGACTCCGTCAATCATGTTTTCCGTAGTGCGGTAAGGAATAATGCGTACGGCATACCACCTTCCTGACTCCGTTTGGATTTCTTTTTCCTGTTTTTCAAGGGTGTCCAGCACATGTTTGGCATCCTGGTAAATGTTTTCATAATTGATATTGGAGGTGATATCGCTAATCGGCCGGCCCAGATCAGATGCAATCAGGTTAAAGATTTTGCTCATGGCCGGTGTGAAGCGTTTGATACGTAGCTCATTGTTCAAAAATATGGTGGCAATTTCGGTACTGGCCAGCAGGTTGTCAATGTCATTATTGGCTTCATCCAGGTCAGCAATCTTTTGCTTGAGTTCGGAATTAACAGAAATTAGCTCCTCGTTGGTAGACTGCGCCTCTTCTTTTGAGGTTTCCAATTCCTCGATACTACTTTGTAATTCTTCATTTTTGGACTGAAGTTCCTCGTTGGAGGATTCCAGTTCCTCAATAGTAGCTTGCAGGGATTCCCGGGTGGATTGTAATTCCTGCTCCATTATTGCTAAACGCTTATCATCATCCTTAGCCAGGGATTGTTCTGTTGCCTGCTCAACAGCTAACGGAGAAGTTTTCTCCTTAAAAACGACCAATAGCACTTGTTGATGATTGGAAGATAAACGGAGTGGGTGGACAATAAGGTCGATTGTTACAATTCCATCTTCTATGGATAATTGGCGGTTTTCCCGGATAATGCTTTGGCCCTGTTGGGCAGCCTCTCTTAGGATACTTATCAATTGATACCGGAGTGCTTCCCTGGCGATATTGATGACATTGAAGCTTGCTTTGCCCTTGGGCAGGGCGAGGTATCTTTCTGTTTCCCCATAGATGTAAAGGATTTCAAAATTTTCATCCACCACAATGGCAGGATGGCTATACTTTTCTAAAATGGTCTGCTCTACTTGGTCGCGCAGGTAATTCGTTTTTTTCGGCTTGCTTTGCTCAGCATCCTGTTTAAGGGGTTTAGCGGTTATTTGCGGAATGAGCGGATAATGCCAGGTATTCCTGACCGCTCCCGGCTTTTTACGATAAATGGTTTGATATTCATCAAGGGGCATGAACAAATTGCTAAAACCACTGGCTGATTCCGATGAACCTAAAAAGAGTAAGCCATTTGGGTTAAGGGCATAATGAAAGGCCTGGAAAAGTTTTTTATGCATGTCCTGGTTCATGTAAATCAATAAATTCCGGCAGCTAATGAGATCCATTTTGGGAAAAGGTGGGTCTTTGATCAAATCCTGCTCTGCAAATACCACCATATCCCGCAGTTGCTTTTTGACCCTGACCTGATTGTCTTCCGGCGTAAAAAAACGGTCTAACCGGTCTTTTGAGAGATCAGCCTTAATACTTTCCGGATAAAGCCCGGAGCGGGCCACATTGATAGAGTTGGCATCAATGTCCGTGGCAAATATTTTACAATCTACCCAGTTGCCATTGGCTTCCATTGCTTCTACCAATAGGATGGCTATGGAATACGCTTCTTCTCCGGTTGCACAAGCCGGCACCCAAATTCTTATGGGATCCCCCTCGGGTAGGTTGACCAACAACTCGGGAATAGCCTTATTTTTAAGGGCCTCAAAAGCATCGGGGTCCCGGAAAAAGCTGGTCACTGTGATCAGCAAGTCCTTAAAAAGGAGGTCAATTTCCCCTTTGTGTTGTTTTATAAATTGAAGGTAATCCGGCAGTTTGTTGATTTGGTGTAGGGCCATGCGCCTTTCTATCCGGCGGTAAATGGTGTTAACCTTGTAGCCGGAAAAATCGTGACCGCTACGGTTGCGGAGTATATGGAAAAGTTCCTGAAGGTTTTTCTGGTACTTATCCAGGTTGAGGTTCACAATTCCTGAATCCTCCATGTAGGAATGGCTGAGGTATTGGCTTATCTCATTGGCCATCTGTTCTGTTGATAGGACAGCATCTACCATTCCCGTACTAATGGCACTTTGGGGCATCCCCTCATACCCTGCCTGTGCTTCATCCTGAACGATGGTCATGCCCCCGGCACTTTTCACTTCACGCAAGCCCATCGTTCCATCCGACCCGGTTCCTGACAAAACAATGCAAATGGCATTTTCTCTTTGATCTTCTGCCAATGACCGAAAAAAATGATCAATCCTGAAAAAACCCTTGTTAGCATCATCAATTTCCGAGAGCCGGAATTGGCCATGAACAATGGCTACATTCTTATTGGGCGGATTCAGATAAATCTCATTGGGGGCTATTGCCATTCCTTCCTCAATCACATTGATAGGCAAAGCTGTATGTTTACTTAACAAAGACTCCATCATGCTCTCATGATGGGGATCCAAATGCTGAATGACCACATAGGCAATATCATTTTGGGAGGGAATCTTGCTAAAGAAGCTTTCCAATGCCTGAAGTCCACCTGCAGAAGCGCCAATGCCAATTACAGGAAATTGGTGATTGTCACCAGACCTTTCCATATTCATCAAATTTAATGAAAATGATTGGGAATTAGTTTTATATTGCCGATGATTTAGGGTTCAGTTGATGTTTTAAAAA
>CAZJWK010000187.1:0-3077 GCA_964549595.1 uncultured Sphingobacteriales bacterium
ATAGGCTTTCTGTTTGTACTTAGAAATGCCATAAATTTTTAAGTAAAGGATACAGACAAAAGTTTTAATAGATCAATTGCTGAAAATTCATGTTTTGTTTGCTAATTTATAAAAATAAAAAATAATAAAAAATCATCTTTTTAATCAAGGTTAAAGACTGCCCGGTTTCATCAAAATTCATCAGGAAAACAAAGGCTTCATTCTTGGCAATGTGGGCATTCTTACAAGTTCCGGTTTTCTTCTTACCGCATCCATTGACCAAGCTAGCCTTAGCTGTTTTGTAAATTTCTTGGTAAGGTTGAGTGTAATACTTATCAAACTTAGAGTTATTATTAGAATTAGTTACTTTTGATTGAATATTATTAATGGTTGTATTTAATGACTCACTATTGTGTTTATTAAAAATGGTAAACGGATGGTTTTTATCAGACCAGCTACCCCCATGGGAACCAGCTCCTAAATTGATTTTATAGGGGTCACCGGGCGTTCCGTTCACATTGCCATCCCCATCAAAGAGATCTTTTATAGTGTTCCAGGCATCTTGAAAAAAACCGGCTTTGATGGTTTTTTGGTGAGAAGCACTACTGTGTTCCGAAACTTTGTTCAAGTTTTGGTGTAACAGGGGAACGGATATGCATAGTAGTACCAGGAGAGTAAAGATAAAGCGTGTCATAACTATTTATATTTCAGAAGTGAATAAGAAATTCTATTAACTTTATAGAGCAATAATCCATAACTTAAACTATATACTTTATACAATTCATTATTGTCGTATCGAAAAGTATCAATAAGTGGACATTTATACTCCTTACCATTTATAACTATTTTTTGTTGGTCATCATTTTTGTTCTTTATCCTATTGAAATAAAACCAAGATTCCTTGTTTTTATTTACATTAATACGAATATCATTAAGCTTAGTTCTGTTAACAACCTTCAAATGATGCACGCTGTCTTCTGAATAAAAATTGTAATGAAATTGCTCATATTTTTGATTTTTAACGCCACAATCACCCAATCTTTTCCTTTCTTCTCCGCCAAAGCAAGTGTCCACACTGGATTGGGTTTTTCAGGGAAGCGATAAGTACTAACCCTTCGCTTGAAAGTTGTCCCTTTCTGTTAAATGATTTCTGCTATTCTTGGCCTACTGGTTTGAGAGTTAGGGTATCCCTTTATGCTTCTACAATATTTAAAGGTCATCCAATCATCTTGAACCATTTGAATCTTTGTAGCTTTGTTTTAAGTAAAAAACTTTGAAAACATGGAATACTGGCGTAAAAGAATCACTATTGATCCTGAGCAATGTGGCGGAAGGCCTTGTATAAGAGGAATGCGCATCAGGGTTATTGATATTCTCGATTTATTAATGAGCGGACTTAACCATCAGGAAATTCTGGAAGAATTGCCAGATCTGGAAGAAGCAGACATCCAGGCAGCTTTAAAATATGCCCGAAATAAAATTGACCACCCTGTATTAGCAGCATGATTATTTGGATTGATGCCCAACTTTCTCCTGCTTTAGCTACATGGATCAATGAGCAATATCCTGAGCTTGAAGCTTACGCGCTTAGCCAATTGGGATTAAGGGATGCTACAGATAAACAAATTTTTGAAGTAGCCCTTGAAAAAGGTGTTATTGTCATGACTAAAGATGATGACTTCCTGCAATTAGCTCATGACAAAGGAACATCTCCCAAGATCATTTGGATTACCTGTGGCAATACTTCTAACCAATCGATGCGAAATATTTTAAGCAAGACCTTGAGTGATGCCATTAAACTATTGGAAAAAGGAGAAACCGTTGTTGAGATTGCTAACGAGTAATTTTTCCAATTGCTAAATCCTGTATTTCAAAGTTGTTACAATTTGTTACTCATATTTTACAACGTTATTACGATGTATTGCTTATCGTTTATACCTTAAAACCGGAAAAAAGTCCAACCTGCAACCCATTGCTATATCCGCCAAAGCAAGTGTCCACACTTGCTTTAATTTTATTTTTGCCAGTGTCGACACTGGTCATGAATTTTACAATCGAGTTTGGACAATCGATTAGGCTTCCCATAGTTTTTCAATTCCCAAGCAACGCATGTAAAAAATTGATCACAAACGATTTCTCCCTATAGAAAATCCTTAGCCACAATATGAAATGCCGGGCTTCGTTTTTGAATTCCTTATTTTTGTTCAAATCAGATAAGACCTATAACGCCAATGGCCAATATTCAGGAACGCTTAGGATCATTTGTTGTATACGCCCAAAAGCTGGAAGGAGACGAAAAGGGAGAAGCCCAGATATTCCTTGACCATTTGTTTAAGGCCTTTGGTTATGAGGATGGTATAAAGGAAGCCGGGGCTACGCTGGAAGAGCGTGTTAAAAACAAAAAGAAACGGACTACCCATTTCGCTGATCTTGTTTGGAGACCGCGGGTTTTGATAGAAATGAAGCGGAGTGGGGCTGACTTAAACACCCATTATCAGCAAGCATTCAATTACTGGGTGGAATTGGTGCCTGACCGGCCCCGCTATGTGATCCTATGCAATTTTGACGAATTCTGGATTTACGATTTCAATCTTGAAATTTATGAGCCACAGGACAAAGTAAAACTGGAGGAACTACCCTCCGCCAAAGCAAGTGTCCACACTTGCTTTAATTTTATTTTTGCCAGTGTCGACACTGGCAAAAAATAAATAAGATTCGTGATAAATTTTTAATTGTTCATTCGCTGATATTTAGTTTAGAAGAAAAAAAGTGAGTTTCCACGAGATTACTTAAAAGCATAAAACCATTTGGCTTAATTAATAACCCTAAAAGGTATATTCAGCTTAAAAGTAATATTCCTGCCGGGACTTAACGCATAGCCCTTGTAAGTATCCAGGAAATTCCGGTAGGCCACATTGGTAATGTTTTGACCCTGAATGGAAAAAGTGATGTGATCTTTCTGCCAGGGAATTTGGAAGCCAATGCTGGCATCCAACATGGTGTAAGCATTGGTAGAAGCCCTTCCGAAAGGAAATGCTTCATCAAACTGCCAAAAAGGTTCATACCTGCCTGCAGCCGTCTTGGAAAACGTATGATCC
>CAZJWK010000188.1:0-3038 GCA_964549595.1 uncultured Sphingobacteriales bacterium
TATTAGATCAAAACTTCTCAAAAACATTTCCATAAAATTCATTGTAGAACCTTTTTTACTCAAACACCAAAATACCTTAAACTTTATTTTAAAATAGCTTTTTCGCATTGGACACACCGTTTTTCTAAGCTTCTAAGAAAAGAAATGCTATTTCAGTTTTTTAAAAAAATTCTTTAAGCTTTTTTAATTTTAAATTTTTAATAAATTAGATGTTTAAACAGCTATTTTTGCCCTATGCTTAAAAATTACAAAACCTGGATCATTGGTTCTTTAATCACTTGTATTGCCATTTTTCAATTTACCATTTCTTATACCAATTCAAACGGACCACCTGCAGGAAGAACCGGTGCCCCAAAAGAAAATACTTGCCAACAAGGGTGCCATACCGGAACCTCTTTAAATGGTGGGGACTTCAAGGATAGCATTGAAATCAGTACCACTATGTACAATCAAGAATATGCAGAAGATTCTAATTATCAAATAACGGTTTCCCACAATCATTCATCTTTGGTAAAAGCAGGTTTTGAAATCACTGCCCTTGAAACCACCAACAATAACAAAGCCGGGAACCTTAAAGTAACAAATTCCAATAGGACTCAGCATTTGACCAAAACCGTAAGCGGTTCCGTAAGGGACTACATCGCCCACACCTCCTCCGGTAACAGTCCTACAGGGAATGCCATTAGTTGGAGTTTTGATTGGAAGGCCCCATCTTCCAATCAGGGAGATGTCAAATTTTATTTGGCCTTGAATGATGCCAATAACAATGGGGTTAATTCCGGGGACACGATTTATACAAAGACTTTAAAAGTTACCCATCACTCATCTCCTGTGCCATCAATAACCGTTAATAAAGATACTGTATGTATCGGGGACACTTTATCCTTTCAAGGTTCTTCAACAGGGGATTCTTTGGAATGGCACTGGCAATTTCCTTCAGGCACCCCTTCAAAATCCAGTAACCAGGACCAGAAAGTAGTTTTTAATCAAGCAGGAAACCATCAGGTTTCTCTGGTAGTTAACGATTCGGTTGCTAAATCGGATCCCGCCACCAAAACCATCTCCGTTAAAGGGAAACCAAAAGCCAGTATTAAGTATAGTGGATCAGATACCATTTGCCCTGGTGATTCATTAAAACTTTCTGCTTCCTCTCCCTATGGTTCCAATTATTATTGGTCAACGGGCCAAACTTCAAAAAGCATCTATGCAAAAGATACCTCAAAAAATTACCGTGTGGCCATAACAAACGCTCCTTGTCCAGCTGATACCAGTCCCCTTTTAGATTTAGACCAATACCCATTTAGACCTGTTAGCCTGAACAGCTCAATTAATAAGGACACCATTTGCTCCGGGGATACCATTCATTTCATAGCGACCTCCGGCTTCAATCGATATGAATATATAAACCCGAAGAATGGAAACGTATTAGCTTCAGGACCTTCGGATACCCTTTCGGTTAAAAACCCAACCAAGGATTTGAAAATATATGCCAAGGTTACCGACACCAACGGTTGTACCCAATTTTCGGATACCCTTGAAAAATTCGTGGATACCATTCTTGATGCTCCTCAATTGACATGTCATAATACAACGACCAGTAGTGTTACCTTTAACTGGGATACCTTAAACTGGGCAAACACCTACGAAATAAGTTTAGACAGTGGTAAAACCTGGCAAAAAAAGGATTCTACCCGGCATACCGTGAAAGGCCTGGATTTCGAGGAAAAAGTAAATCTTATGGTGAGAGGGTTGAACAATAATTCCGTTTGCGAAAACGGAAAAACCGCATCAAAAACTTGTCAGAGTGAACCTTGTTCTAACATTTCATTCAACCTTAACCGTGATTCTATCATTTGTCCTTCTGAAAGGGCTTCCTTCCAATTTAGCAATTTTTCAACCGCTCAATACAGCCTATCCTTCAATGGTGATCCCTATTCAAAAAAACTTAATTATTCATACAATCCACAAATGTCGGATACTGTCACTGTAAAGGTCATTGATTCCACACAATTAAATTGTCCGCCCAAAACTTTCCGTTACCCGGTAAAAGTAAGAAAAACGGCTGATGTCAATTTATCCACCCAAAAGTCAAGCACAGCTTTTTGTCCCTATGACACAATCAAAATTCAAGGAGACTTACTTAGCGGAGATTACGATTATTATCTGAATAATAATTTGCTTTTGAAAGATACCAATGCTACTTTTTCACTACCTCAGTTTAATGAGGAAGATAGTATTAATGCCATTGTTACCGACACCAATGGTTGCATTGATACTTCCAACACCATTGGGATTCGCAAACTTAATGTCCCTGATGATTCACTCACTACCAATAACGACTCAAATACCTTTTGCAAAGGCGACACTGTAGCGATTCAAGGAACTTTATCGAATGGCCGTTATGATTTCTTTTTAAACAACAGCGTATTTTTATCCGATACCAGTGCGGGTTTTACTTATTCACAATTCAAAGATGGGGATAGGATTTTTGCCATTGCCCAAAATAACCAGGGCTGCCTGGATACGACCTCTGCCATTACCATTCGTATCAATCAACTGCCGGATGTTGGTTTCACCTATTCCGTTAATCAGCAAAAAGTTAATTTTAATGATACCACTTCAGGTTTGATTAAAAAACGAATCTGGTACTTAGGAGACGGAGATACCAACCAAAGTAAAAGCTTCACTCATGAATATGATTCCGGCGGTAAATTCCAGGTAACGCTTAATGTGACAGATTCAAAAGGTTGCCAAAACTTAATGAAGGATACCCTTAAAATTGATGAAAACACTTTCATTCGCCATTCCGTTAAAAAGGATGAATGGGAGGTTTATCCCAATCCAGCCAAAAATGCCCTAACCATTGAGTTCGAAAAAGCCTTTAAACAATCCACTGTAATCCTCATTCAAAACCTCAATGGTAAAACCGTCAAAAAGATAGCATTAGCCCCAAACCAAAAGATGATTACGGTTAATATTGAAAGATTAGCACCTGGCAATTACTTATTAAAAATCCCTGAAAAAGCTTCGCCTTCTAT
>CAZJWK010000189.1:0-1100 GCA_964549595.1 uncultured Sphingobacteriales bacterium
CGGTCAGCTAAAGGCCTGCCCGTAGCGCCTCACTACGGGCATTTATCTGTTGGCAGGTGTTGTCCTTAACAAGTTGCTGCGGACATTTGGTTGTGCCTTTCTTCTAATATGGAGAAAATTGTGGAAAATCAAATTTTTGTTGATTCATAAAAAAACTCTAAATTCAAGCTTTAATTAATATCATTGATATGTAGCAGAAGCTTAGCTATACAATTAAAAGTGAGGTATAAGTTTGTTGGGCCACAACAATTATACAAATATATAATAATGAGTAGCTATGGAAAACAATTGGTACTATGTTGATGACGAATACAAAAGACAAGGTCCTTTTACCCTTGATCAACTTAAAACAAAGGACATTAACAAAAATACCTTGGTTTGGACTGATGGCATGAGTGATTGGGAAAAGGCAGTTAATATTCCAATACTACAAGATGTCTGGTCATCTAAACCACCTCCCATACCAGAAGAGGAAAAAACAGGAAATGCAACTAATGAGTCCAATGAAAAATCCAATAATAAACAATCTCCAGAAACACAGAAAATAGATTTTGGAGAAGCCACTTGGAAATCTTTTGTTTTAGCAGCTTTTGTTTTTCTATTGAATTATGGAAGTTTTTCTGGAATCATTTATTCCCGTCCTACCTATGAGCTCATAATCTTTTCAATTTTATATATTCTTGCAATATCTTCAGTGCTAAAAAGCTTGATAGACTACCTTAATACTTTTAACGGAATTTACTATTTAGACAATATTATTTATTTAATAATATCTTTGAATATTTTTTTACTAGTCTTTGACTTGTTTTTCCTTGAAGGTGCCCTATGGACTGATAATACCTTTCTTAACATAATTTTAGTTGTTCTTCCTTTTACTCTGGTTATTTCATATGTTATTCTCTCCTTTAAGCTCCTTGCAATCGATAATGATTATTCAGGACTTATAAAAACATTTGCAGGTTCATTTCTTTTTGGTCTTATTTTTGGAATAATATGTTATGGATTATACGAAACAGAAAAAGATGATAAGTTTTTGTTTGCTGGCTCGGTTGTTTCTACTTTACCGTATTTACTATTGGGTGTTATGTTTTATATAACTG
>CAZJWK010000189.1:1200-3035 GCA_964549595.1 uncultured Sphingobacteriales bacterium
GGATAAATCAAATCAACCAAAATGGAGAAATACTTTATTGTAGAGAATGGAGAAAAAGCAGGACCCTTTTCAATAGAGGAATTAAAGCAAAAAGGAGTTTTTCGGGACACATTGGTTTGGACTGATGGTCTTACTAACTGGACCAAAGCCGAAAACATTCCAATGTTGAAAGATGCTATACTCTCAACACCTCCACCGATCCCTGGTACTGAGGAATCGAAAACCGAAAGTGACTCATCACAGAAAACTGAAAGTGACACATCACATAAATATGAAAGACAAGAAAAATATTTTGGTTATCAATTAGCACGGAGACGAGAGAGGTTTTTCGCATCTTTAGCTGAGACTATAATAATTGTTACACCTTTTATATTAATCTTTGGGACGGAGTGGCTAAATGAAGAACCCGTAGGATTTGGTTCTTTCATTATAGAATCAATTTTAGGTTCAATCTTTGGAGCCATCCTTGGAATCATATTTTATCCGATTTGGAGTGGGAATTTAGGACACAGAATATTTGGACTTAAAGTTATCTCAGTCGAGGACGGCACCGATTTCAGCACTGCGTTGCAAGGGGGTATAAGAGAATTCACAAAGTCACTTTTTGGCATTATAATTATACCCGCTATTTGGTTACTATGGGACAAAGACAAACAAAACCTCTACGATAAGGTTGTCGAAAGCTATGTGGTAAAAAAAAACTAGCGCAGTAAAGAGATTAGTTCGCAGTTGCTTTCTTTCCTTTCTGACATTTTGTCTAATCATAACTTCATTGTTGTTTGGTACATTATATCTGTTTTTTGAAGGGATTCCTTCAGGTAGTGATTTTCTTGCCAGACAAGTTCCAACAGCAATTGAAAAGGATATAGGAAAATCACAACGTGATGAGTTATTAAATAAGTATGAAATTGACGAGGAACGAACCAATATTATAAACGACTTTTTTGGTGAACTTAACTTTGGTAACAACCCTAAAATATATGTTGTCAAGTCAAGTAAATTTAATGCTATAGCACTTCCTGGTAATTATATCTTCGTCTTTGACCAGGTTTTAAAAGAAGTTGAAAACCATTCAGAACTTGCTGCACTTTTAGGACATGAGTACACACATTTGATTAACGACCACGGTATGAGAATGGCAGCTCGAAATCTTAGCTATGAATTAATAAGACTCTTAATTTTTGGAAAAGAAAACGATGCAGCTGATGTTGCTAAAAAATTTAATCTTGTTGTTCTCACTGACTATTCACAAAAATTTGAAATTGAAGCAGATATCAATGCCTTAAGATTAATGAGGGACAATAAAATTGATTCCGATGGACTATTGGATTTATTGAAAAGAACAGAGGAGAAGCAAAAGCAAAGTAATAGTAATTCACCGAGTTATATGAGAACTCATCCGGTAACTAGAGATAGAATTGAGTATATAGAAGATAGTATTGCAGCCAATCCGTACAAGAGCGAACCGAAGTTAAAACTTGACTCGCTGTTTGACGAATTGACTACTTATGAACACAGACAATCATGGTGAATGGTGAGGCATAAAAGAAAAAACCTTATTCTGTGATTAAGGAATAAAGAGGTAACTCCTTTTTGCTATTGTTGATGGCCTCACCAACTACCAGTGCTATGGTTCCGGTTGGTTGGGACACCAACCAGAGCATAATTATCTCATACGGTCTCACTTCCCCTTCCCTTTCTCACGCTTTCCTTTATTCGGTTTATCCTTTTTGGATTGCTTTTGCTCATCCTTCTTTTGGGTAGATTGTTGATTCTCCGCGTTCTCCACCACCTCAAAATACACAGATTTACGCGCCAAATTCGTAGCCACCACC
>CAZJWK010000190.1:0-3002 GCA_964549595.1 uncultured Sphingobacteriales bacterium
ATACGGTAGTAATACGTAGTAATAAGTGGTAACAAATCGTAATAAGGTTGTAGAATTATCTGCAAGATTATCTTTTTGGATCGCGGGGCTTTTCAAGCTCAAAATCTGCGTTCATCAGCGGAATCCGCGGGTATAGAAATTCCTTTAAAACCCAGCCGCACTTCGGTTGAAAAGGGTTTTGAAAATTCCCCGGTTTTTCCCGAAACTTCTTTTTCGCTGTGAGCAACAAAAATGAGGGTAAATTAAGCGACAAATTTTAACCATAGGGTTTATTCCAGCCGTTCACTTCCTATGCCCAATTCACATAGTAAGGCTACATTATTCTAAGGTATCAACAGCACCCACCTTTTAAACTTTGAAAAAGGAAAGTTAAAACCTATGGGTTTTTGAATTTTTTGATTAATTAACGTTAATCAGGTTACTTTAACAAAAAGCAACTGTACCCACAATCACAGTTTTTATATAAAAAGCCTTTTTTCTGTTGTAAAAAACCCTAAAAACCTCCTTATAATGAATTCATTTTTACGAAAGCTTATTGTTGGCATAACCTTAATAATAATTGGTACGGCTATTCAGTCAAAAGCTAGTCATGTCATTGGAGCTGATATTACCTGGAAGTGCCTGGGCAATGACAGCTTTGAAGTAAATTTAAACGTTTACCGAAATTGTACCGGGATTAAGTTAGGCACTCCTAACCTCAATACCGTTTGTAAATCAGGAGGCTCCGGGAATAGCATAAGCACTACCCAAAAGGGAAGTAAAACCGTTACGGATGTAACCCCTACTTGTCAATCGAGTTGTACACAGTGCTCGAGTAATCAGTGTAGTTTCCAGTATGGCATCGAAAAGCATACCGTGAAATACATCGTAGACTTAAGCAATTCCAGTTGTTGTAAGGTAGGGTTTAGGTATTCCAGTTGTTGTAGATCCACAAAATTTAGCTCAGCAAATCTTTTTGTTGAATCCTGGGTTGATCGTTGCAAAGCGCCTTGTAACAACTCCCCAACGTTTAAAGAACCGCCCATCGGATTGCTTTGCAAAGATGATAAATTTATTTACAACCATGGCGTTACTGATGAAGATACCGGTTCTACAGGTGGCCTTCAGGATTCGCTTTCTTATTCGTTTGCCAGGCCTATGAAAGGGGCTTCCAGCTACATTACTTACCCTTCTCCCTATAGCTATAAAAACCCTATAAAGTATAAAGGGTTTCCGAGTAGAAACCTTCCTTTTCCTTTTGGTTTGCACTTCGATAAGGTTACCGGTCAATTGAAAGTTGTTCCTACGAAGCAACAAACTTCAGTCATGGCCTTTAAATTTAATGAGTACCGGGATACGAATGGTGATGGCAAAAATGGAGCACATATTGGTCAAATCAGACGGGACTTAAAAGTTTCTGTCCTCAGTTGCCCTAATAATGGAGCACCTGAAGTCATTGGCATGAAATGTCAGAAGATAGATACCTATGAGGAGATCTGTGCCGGTAACCAAAGAATCTTTGATTTCTGTACATCTGACGCTAATTCTAAAGATTCAGTGGATATTGAATTCAATAGGGGCAATCTACCAGCTTCGTCTAAATGGTCCGTAATAGATACTTCTCGTTTGGAATCCGGAAAACTAAAATGGAAACCAGGGGCTAAAGATGTTTCTCAAATACCTTATGAATTTTATGTCTCGGCCTCAGATGAAAATTGTCCAATGAAGGGAAGAACAAGCCAAATCTTCCGGCTTAAGGTCAATCCGGAACCCAAGGTGAATTACCAGGTTAAGAAACTTGGATGTGGAAAAGTTAAATTTATAGCAACACCCGTTAATGGTGACAATCCAAGTTACCTTTGGCAAGGGCAGGGAGGGCTTAATGGAAAAGATTCGGTAATTGTCCATAAATATTCTGAACCAGGCGAGTATCCTTTCACCCTAACTTATTCGGATTATTCCTGCCAAAAAGTTTTTAAAGATACTGTTAAGTTGGATTCCTTCTTACACATAAATGTGGCCAAGCCTTCCGATACTTTGCTGTGTAAAAGCAGTAATCTAACACTTGATGCCGAGGTTTATGATAGTGCGGGGAACGTTTCTTACCTATGGCATGATAGCGTTTCCGGTACTTCCGAGCAGACTTTTACCGGAATAGAACAAGACAGTTTAATAACTTTACGGGCTAAGGATACTGTCTGTACAGCCAGAGATAGCCTTCAGGTCCTTGTCAAAGAAAGTCCTGATATTGACCTGGGTATTGATTCACCAAGGGTATGCAAAACCGATTCTTTACGCCTTTCCGTAGACAGTACTTATGCATCTTACACCTGGAATACGGGTGATACCGGGTATTTTGTATTGGCGGATACCCAAAGGAAATATGAAGTGAATGCCATAGACACTTTGGGTTGCCAGGCCAAAGATAGTGTAGCCGTACGTACCTTAGATACCGCCATAGCCATTCAGAATATAACCTCCTGTAACCAATACCAATGGCCTTTAACCGGAAAAACTTACACCAAAAGCGGGCAATATAGCACGCAAAAAAAGAATACTGATTGGTGTGACTCTTTAAGGACCCACCGCTTAAACCTTGAAATACTGGACAGCAGTCATAGCATTTTTCAACGCAGTGCATGCAGGACCTATAAGGTTCCCAGCGGTGACGAAGTATATAAGCAAAGTGGTACTTATAAGGATACGATTCCCAATAAAGCAGGATGTGACAGCGTGATTACCATAAACCTGACAATCAATAAGCCCCAAACCGTCACGGATACCGTAAAAGCCTGCAGGAAATACACCTGGCCGGTAAATGGTAAGCTTTTTAGGAAAAGCGGATTTTATTCGGATACTTTTGTGGATCAAAAAGGCTGTGATTCGATAAGGAACCTAAAACTTACTATGGTAGGCAGTGACAGCAGTTTTGTAACCAGAAAGGCTTGTAATAGTTATACCGTACCCAGTGGGGATGAAACCTATACTCAAAGCGGCACTTACCAGGATACACTGACCAATTA
>CAZJWK010000191.1:0-3000 GCA_964549595.1 uncultured Sphingobacteriales bacterium
GGCGGGTCAAGCTGTAACTCATCCGAATCCCCGAAAAGAGATTGCTTACTGCTGGCTTCTACTTCCTTAGCTTTTTGCCCAAAGCGCACCGCTTTTTCAATTAGGTTTGGGTCATTTTCTTTTTCCTTGTAAAAGTATTGAGACCGGTAAAAACCTTCGAAACCATCTAAAGCTCCGGCCAAAGCAAGACTCTCCAAGGCTTTTCGGTTTACCGCACGGAGGTTAACTCTTTTAGTCAAGTCAAACAGGTCCTTAAAAGGGCCATTGCTCTTTCGTTCATCCACAATAGCATTGATAGCTGCTTCCCCTACGCCTTTGATCGCTCCAAGGCCAAACCGGATTTCCCCGTTCTCGTTCACACTGAACTTAAAGTCACTCTCGTTGACATCCGGACCTAAAACGCTAACGCCCATGCGTTTGCACTCATTGATGAAGAAGACTACTTTATCAATATCATTCATGTTATGCGCTAAAACGGCTGCCATGAACTGAGCCGGGTAATTGGCTTTCAGGTAGCCGGTTTGGTACGCCACCATGGAGTAAGCGGTGGAGTGAGCCCGATTAAAGCCATATTCAGCAAATTTTTCCATGGTCTGGAAAATCTCATCGGCCTTTTGCTCATCCACTTCTTTTTCTTTGGCCCCTTCGATGAATTCCTGCTTCATCTTCTGCATCACATCCATCTTCTTCTTGCCCATGGCTTTCCGGAGAATATCCGCTTTGCCCAATGAAAAGCCTCCGATCATTTGGGCACACTGCATAATCTGCTCCTGGAAAACCATGATTCCATAAGTGGGTTCCAGGATTTCCTGTAGCCATTCATGGGGGTATTGAACCGTTTCCTGGCCGTGTTTCCGGCGGATAAAACTGGGGATGTTATCCATGGGACCTGGGCGGTAAAGGGCATTCATGGCAATAATATCCTTAATGGTGTTAGGCTTAAGCTGCTTTAGGTAAGCTTGCATCCCATCGGATTCAAACTGGAAAATGCCGATGGTTTCCCCGTTTTGGAAAAGGCGGAAGGTGGGTTCATCATCAAAGGGGATTTGGTCCAGGTCAATTTCATGACCAAAGGAATTGCTGACATTTTCAACCGCATCCTTGGCAATGGTAAGGGTTTTCAGGCCCAGAAAGTCCATTTTCAGCATCCCGGCATCTTCGATATAGTTGCCGTCAAACTGGGTGACCAGCAGATCTGATTCCTTCGATGTACAAACCGGAATGTACTTACGAATGTCATCCGGTGCTATGATTATGCCCGCTGCATGGAGGCCCCTGTTCCGGATAGAACCTTCAATGGTGGAAGCCACTTTGAGGAGTTCACTTTCCTGTGTTCCTTCCTGGTCTCTAATTTGCTTAAGTTCCGGGTTTTGTTCAAATGCACCTTCTAATGTGACACCCGGACCCTCAGGAATCATTTTAGCCAGCTTATCCGTATCCTGTAGCGGATATTCCAGGACACGACCTACATCCCGAACGGCACTCCTGGCTGCCATCTTACCGTAGGTGATGATATGGGCTACCTGGTTTTCCCCGTATTTATTAACCACGTAATCAATAACTTTTTGGCGGCCATAATCGTCAAAATCAATATCAATATCCGGCATGCTTACCCGCTCCGGATTCAGGAACCGCTCGAAAAGCAGATCATATTCCAAAGGTTCAACATTCGTAATACCGATGGCATACGCCACTGCTGACCCTGCCGCTGAACCGCGACCGGGACCAACCCAAACACCTCTTTGCTGAGCCGCCTCTATGAAGTCCTGCACAATCAGGAAATAGCCTGAAAAGCCCATATTCGTAATAATACCCAGCTCATGCTCAAGGCGGTCCACAACATCCTGGCTTAGCTCACCATACCGCTCACGGGCCTTTGAGTAGGTAAGGTCGCGCAGGTATTGATCCATACTTTCATAGCCCTCTGGAAGGGAATAATTCGGCAGTAAAATATCCCGCTGAAGCTCTGGTGTTTCAATCTTTTCTACGATCTCATTGGTATTCTCAATGGCATCGGGTACATCTTTAAACAGTTCGGCCATTTCTTCCTTGGTCTTGAAGTAAAATTGATCATTCTCAAAACCAAACCGGGGCTTAAACTTCTGCCCTTTCTCCTCCATGCGCTTAAGGGCTGCCTGCACCCGCTTATCATTGGCATGGGAACTTTCAATCTCATCAACAGTGGTATTAAAAATCTGGCCATCTTCTGTTACAAACCGGTACACTTGCTGTTCCTTATCCCCGACAGGCGTGGTCTTATCATCACCCGTGTTGATGCATAGCAAAGTATCATGAGCATTCCAATCCTCCTGGTCAATATAGTGGGAATCATTCGTGGCGATCATTTTAACACCATACTTCCTGGACATGCGAATCAGGAAATCATTGACACTGGCTTCATCAATGGTTTTCAGGCTGTGTCGCTGAATTTCAATGTAGTAATCATCCCCGAAAATATTCCACCATTCCAGGAAGGTTTGTTCGGCTGCTTCTTCCCCCTGCGTTAAATAAACCTGGGGAATTTCAGCGGCCAAACAGCAGGTGGTAGCGATAATCCCTTCACTGTATTGGCGAATCAGCTCCTTATCGATGCGTGGCCATTTCTGGTAAAATCCTTCGGTAAACCCCAGGGAGCATAACTTAGCCAGGTTGTGATAGCCCTCTGCATTTTTAGCCAACATGAGCTGATGATAGCGCTTATCCTTATTTTGCCTGTCGAATTTCTTTTTATGACGGTCCGCCACTACATAGAACTCACAGCCTAATAAGGGTTTGACCCCTTTATCCTTGGCCTGGTTGTAAAAATCAAAGGCTCCGAACATGTTACCATGGTCGGTTATCGCAACAGCATCCTGGCCGTCCTCCTTAGCCTTATCCAGCATTTTCTCAATGTTGGAAGCCCCGTCTAACAGGGAATATTGCGTATGGCAGTGTAAATGAGCAAAATCCGGCATAGGGTTTTACAATATCTTTAAATTTTTCATCCAATTCATTGGCGCA
>CAZJWK010000192.1:0-2948 GCA_964549595.1 uncultured Sphingobacteriales bacterium
GCAAAGCAATTGATTTAGGGCACCACCGACTAATAAAAGATAAATTATTGCTTAATTTCAGACCTCCTGACTTCTTATAAGATAAGTTGCTATATTTCTCCGTGTTAGAAAATGTAAGCGCGTAAAAAGCCAATGTACTATTTTGAGTTCTACCCCTTTTATTTTTGCCTTAAAGATGGAAACAGACGATAGGGTCTAAAAATAGGGCCTTAATTATTTGGGAGGTAATTTATGAATTAAAGACTTATTACATGGAGGAGAATGAGCGGGATTGGATTTTATGGCTTTTCAAATGGTTTGGTTAAAAGTTGGTTCTACTTCCGTCCAATCCCCATCCAATCCTTACCCCGCGACTTTTATATCCTGTTCCGGAGTAACTTTGGTAATAACTTACCTTAAACAGGTCTCTTCCTAATACATTAAAAATGTTTGATAAAGTGATGCCCCATTCCCAATAGGGCTTTTGGTTTTGTTGGTAGAGGATATTGGCGTTGGCTACCAAATCCCATTTCAGTCTTTTGGCCCAAGGTAACTTATTCCACAGGAAGCCATTGAAATGGTGTTTGAGGTGTCCTTTGACAAAGGGTTTGGTAGTACTGGCTTCGTAATAGTCTAACAATTGAAAACGGGTCTTATTGGGGTTATGAATCAGCAATTCCTGGCCGGTAAAATGCTGAAAATCCATGAAGGGGATACGGTTTTTGTTCAGAAATAGGCCTCCTGTTCCCCTTAAGTCCATTTTACCGACCAATTTAAAATCAAATTCCCCATCAAGGCCTATGGAAGCAAAATCAAAGTTGGCATCGCTACCCCCGACTCCGGGTATGGATTTTTTGTAGCGCAGCTTAAGCGTGGGGAACGGGGTCCCCAGGTTCATTTTTTTACCTTTGATGGTCATGTATTGAAGGCCCGGCTTGAAATTCAAACCAGCCTTTACAGTAAAGACTTCATGGGGATGAAAAGTCTTTAAATCTTTAAAATACGGGTGATTGGGAGTATTAGTGGAAAAATACCTGTTACCCTCCTTGGCAAAAGTAAATTGAGTAGTATTTTGAAGAGGCTCCCTTTTAGCCCAATTCACTTCTAATGAAGGAAACCAGCCATTTCCTATTTCTCTGTTGTAGCCTATCTGGGCATGGGTTGACTCATAAATTTTCATGACATTAATCCCGGAGAAAACAGTGTTAACAGTATTCCAAAATTCAGAAATGGGTTTATCCGGGTTGAATTGCCTGACATCCCTGCCTAATTGTAGGCTCCACCGTTTCTTATCAAGGGTTAATCCGCCGTTTAAATGGTGATTGGAAAAACCATAACGAATGAATGGCGAAATTTCCAGATTCGGCTTTTGTTCATAGGTTTTTTGAAGCCTCATTTTAAGTTCGGGTGCCAATCCTTCAACCGTGTTGAATTGCAAAACGGAATAAAAAATGGGTTTTAAGGAAAAACGAAAGTTTTTAATGCGCTTCCGGTAATTGTATCCGGAAAACAGGATTCCTCCTACTGTGGGTTTATTTCTAACGCTATCCAATGAATCAATATAAGCAGGAGAGGTATAAATCTTCTCCAGGCTATCTTTTCTTTTAAAATCCCTGACTTCCTCCGGACCGAGCTTAACCGGCCTGATTTTTTCCCATCTGGAAGCATCCTTTTTTGAGGCCTTTTCCGTTATTTTTATCAATTCGTTGCCAAAATGTGCCTTTCCCAAATTGGGATTGATGTCGTACTTGGAAAAATGCGTAAGCGAATGAAGAGTCATTCCCAGGCCTAAAACTGTCCCATTTACAGTGAAGTTTTGATTGTAAAGACGCCAGATGCTATCTTTAATCGGTAAATAGGTTTGCTTCAACCGTAAAGTATCAAATTGGTTCAGTCCATTGGACTCTGTGATAGAAAGGTTAATGCTTTGAATACGCCAGGTTTTGTCTACGATATGGATATAGCCTTTAAATACCGGGTCAGTTTTTCTTTTAGGGATAACCCTTACCCTGTGGATACGTTTTTGGTGTTCCCGGAAGGTTCCTTTCCAATCATAATCATAATAGAAAAAGGCATTGTCCGCTATTGGGCTTACAATCGGTCTTTTGGTGCCATCCTCTATATTGATCAAATTTTCGTAAAAAAAGATCGGCTCGTTAAAGACAAAGTTGAGGCTAATTCCTTCACTGCTTCCGCTCACCCGTGATGAAATCACTTTTTCCTTAAATTGATCAGGGTATTGGTAGGAAAGCCTGGAAACCGATTCGGATAAATACAAATAACCCTTTGGCAGGGCAGAAGAGTCGATTATTGAACTACCGGAAAGCGTATCGGCTTTCATTTTGGCTTTGGTGTAAACCTTACATCGGTATTGTGATACTTCTTTACGGAAACGAGATTTCCTTTCAATGGCATTTCTAATGACGCGGTAAGCAGGATCCTTGTCAGTTACGGTTACCGGTTCCATGTCGTACGTTTGTTTCTCCAGGGAAACATTTAATTCGTGCGGCTTTTCACCGGCTTTAATTTGCTTGACAGCACTTTTGTAGCCTGTATACCGAAAAATAAGGGTATGGTGACCTGATTTTAGGTCCAGTTCATAAAACCCTTTGGTGTTTGTCGCAGTGCCTTTTTTGGTTCCTTTTACAAGCACATCCGCATAGGAGAGGGGTTCACCTTTTTGGTCCGTAACTTTACCATAAACGTAAGTAGCCATGACGTTTTCAGTGGAAAGGATCAGGCCGCTCAGTAGCAGGAAAAACCAAATTATCCGGCGCATAAATACCTTCTTCGGGCTATGTAGTAATAACCCGGCATTGGATTTCCCAACCGGTTTCATTGATAATAAGGTTTTAGCGGTTAGCCTTTTTCAGCATCGATAAAGGAAAACCCTTATTATTGAGGCGGATGATTATGTTGGTAATGGGGATGATCAGGGCCTCTACCGTGCTTGTCTTTTTCGCCTTCTC
>CAZJWK010000193.1:0-2933 GCA_964549595.1 uncultured Sphingobacteriales bacterium
AGGCTTTGCCCGGCACAGAGGGTGGTGTCCGGGATGGTGTCCTGGTAGATGCGGAGATCATTAATTTTGGTGACAAAAATGTCTTGAGCACCATTAGATAGTACTTGATTAGGCTTGAAGGAAGTGGTATCCCAAAACTCCCCAGTAATGTAAGGATCACCTTCTGAATCTACATCAATGCTACTTGCCTCATCGTTGTCAACACCATTGGTTCTACTACCAGTGCCAAAAGAAAAAAGTAGTTTACCAGTTGAATCAATTTTCATTAAAAATATGTCTGTTCCACCAAAATCAGGTAGAGTATCTTGTTCAAAAATGAGTTCCCCGTTGTAATTACCTGCTAAAAAGGCCTTTTCGTCTTTAAATGTTTCAACCCCAGTACCTTTAGGAGAATAAACACCTTTTTTACCCCCATCTTTAACCCATTTTAAATTGCCATTTTTATCATGAAAAGTGACAAAAAGATTTCCTAATGAAGACCTTCCGATTACCGTATCGCTACCTAAGGCTAATGTATCCCAAAATTCTCCAATACTAAAAAAGCTTTCGTTCTTTGTAAGACTTAAACTTCTTCCCAAGTCCCTATTCGATCCTCCTGCATTTTCTAACCACTGAAGGTTTCCTAAACTATCAAATTTTGCCCATAGAATATCCCTGTTATTACAATCAAGACTGTCGTTTCCAAATTTTACTTTATTATCACATTGACCAATGGTATAAATGTCTCCATCTTCAGAAATTTCAACATCTTTTAGTTCATTACCTACACCGCTGCTACTTGTATCCCATTTTAATGTTCCATTGTTTTTATATTTAGCAAGATAGGCCTCATTATTTAATTGTCCTGATAAAACAATAATATCATCTTTAATAGCAAGGCCATAACCAAAATCTTTTTGTGAACCACCTTTACTTTTTACCCACTTAAAGTTCCCTGCGGTATCGTATTTGGCTAAAAAAATGTCTTCATTTCCGTTGGAAACGATTGTGTCAGAATTATTAAAAATTAAAGTATCCCGAAATTCACCAGTTATAAAAATATTACCGAAATCGTCCAAAGCAAGGCCATGACCCTCGGAAAAGCCGTTCTTATTAATAGCTTTTGGGCTTATGCCCCATTTTGCATTACCTGAAGCGTCATTTTTCCCTATAAATGCCGAAAAATTAGAAAGAGTATTTGTGGTTAAAGTATCATTACCTATTATAATTTCTTTATTGAACGTGCCTGTAAAATAATTTGCACCATTACCTGAAACTGCAATGGCATTACCAAGATCAGTATTATTACTACCGTAGCTATTCGCCCATTCAAAATTTTGACTAAATGTATTTTGCGTGAAAATAAACAAGCAAACTGTTAAAATGAAATTCTTCATTGAATAAAAAGCATTTAAATGCCAGAAAAAGTTAAAAAGCCAGGCCTTAAATAATAAAGACCTGGCGTAAAAAATAAACAAAGAAATTTGGTTATTTGATCACCATTTTCCGGGTTTTAACTTTCCGGCCATCCACAATCAAGGTATATTGGTATTGGCCTTTCTTGAGGTCCTGGGTTTGTAAGGTAAGCTCTCCTTTACCAGTTTGCTCAAGGGGAATGCGCTTCAGCATTTGGCCCTGCATATTGGTAATCAGCAGGTTCGCATTTTTAACATCCCCCGGTAAGTAGTAGGGGATAACGGTTTCATTGGAATAAGGATTGGGGCGGTTTTGGAGGAGCATGGCTTGGTTGGCGTCTTCACCGGAAAGGGTGACCGTTTTTTCGTTCAGGGTTTCACCCTCTTGCTTTTTAAAGGATCGTTGTGCTCCGTTCACCTGCTCAGCTAGTTGATTTACCTGTTTACTCAGTTGCTCTACTTTTTCCCGTAATTCCTCATTGGCCTGTTTTTCTTCGGCTAAATCCTTTTGAAGCTGCTGAACTTCTTTTTCCTGGTTTTGGATTGTCTTTTGTTGCTCTTGGATACCATTAATTAAAACCGGGATCAAACTGCTATACTGGATACTTTTAATTTGTTTCTCACCTTTCCCAGTATATACAGGTTCTTTCATGACCTTTTCCAGTTGTTGAGCGATTAATCCTAAATGCCTTTTCTTTGAATCATTCTTTTTGTATTTGTAGGAAACAGGCTTGAGTTTCATAAGATCATCAATGTCATAATTGAGGGTTTTGATTTCAGATTTAAAGCGTTTATCTGAAACAATATTTGGTTGATTATCTAAGAAAATCCTATTCCATGGAGAGGAATTTGTTCCAATGAAAAAATCTCTATTTGAATTATTATTTAATGTTGCCAAAATTTTTCCATCCACCACCAATTTTTCAGAGGGGCTATTGGTACCGATGCCTACGTTGCCATCATCATTGGCTGTCATAACCAAATCGCCACGACCACTGCCTGAGCCATTCTTACGCACCTGGAAAACGGGATCACCATTGTTGTTGCTTTCACTTTTCACTTCCAGGTTGGCTTGTTGAGTGCTGCTGCGGTAGTCACCTATGCCCACTTCCCCGGTGGGTTCGAGGCTCATGAGTTCGTAGATAGCTTCCTCATTTGTATTTGTATTTGGGTCCCCTTCAATGGGTTGGGAATTTCTGAACAGAAAACGCATGCGGTTTCTCCCTTGCTCATCCACTAATTCCCCATCAGACCCAACATCCTGAAAGGTAATGGCTAAATCCTTAACATCAGGATGAGCCTCTTGTTGATCTTGCGGTGTTTGGTCAAGCAAGACAAAATTCCCTGCGGCATTATTCCATATGTTGGCCAAGCCATAAGCTACTTGTTTAGTGCCATCCCCTGGAGGGCGTTCTCCTAAAGCTAACCATTTGGCAGGACTCTCATTGGGTCCGGTATTTTGAAAGAAAGGAAATTCACCAAGGTCCTGAACAATATTGGCCTTGCCATTACCCCCGGAAAATCCGGTTGGTGACTTAT
>CAZJWK010000194.1:0-2904 GCA_964549595.1 uncultured Sphingobacteriales bacterium
TGGAATAATGAAGAAAAAGAAATTTTTTCTTCATTAAGCGCTTGATAACGGTTGTTTTTAAGCGCTTATTCCATCCCCCTGAGAGGAGACCCTTGGAACCTGAACCCGTTGGCACGGGCGTAGGGAAAAGCCGGTACCGGAATGTTGCTTCATGGCATCCCTCCTAAGGTTCCGCTAACTGCTCTTCTCCTCCCTTACTAAGCCTGTTTTGAATGAAGGATTAACAACCATGATTCGTAAAAGGGGTGTCCCGGTTAATGCCGGGGCTGAGATCAGACCCATTGAACCTGAAGCCGTTCACACGGTCGAAGGGAAAATGCTACGATTCATGGTTGAAGGCAGGGAATCCCGCCCCTTGGTTCCTGCTTATTGTGGAACCTAAAAATCATGACCATGAGATTATTCTTGTTAACTTGTTTTTGCTTAGGCCTGATACAATCCATCCAGGCACAAAATGTCATTTCCGGGAAAGTATTGGATCAAAAAAGCGGTAAATCATTGCAAGGAGCAGAAATCACCCTGAAAGGCTCCTACCGTGGCACAGCAACCGATGCAAAGGGGAAGTTTCGCTTAAAAGGATTACCCGGTCAAAGCCAAACCTTAGTGGTCAATTACCTGGGCTACCAAAAAGAACAACTCAAGGTTAATCCGGCCGAAAAAGATACAATCCGAATTTCCCTGGAACCAAAAGCCTTTTTACAGGATGAAGTCATAGTGAAAGGCCTAAGAGCATCGAGGGGCACACCTACCACTTTTTCAAACCTTGAGAAGGAGGATATCAGGGAAGAAAATACGGGTAAAAACATGCCTATGATCCTGGATGAACAGCCATCTGTGGTTTCTACCTCTGATGATGGGTTAGGTATTGGGTATTCCGGTATGCGGATACGCGGTACTTCTCAAAGCCGGGTCAACGTAACCATTAACGGAATTCCCTTGAATGATGCCGAATCCCAGCAGGTTTTTTGGGTGGATATTCCGGATATTGCCTCTTCCACTGACAACATTCAAATTCAGAGAGGCGTTGGCACCTCCACTAACGGAGCCGGGGCTTTCGGTGCAACCATTAACTTGCAAACTTCAAATCTTAAGAGGAAACCTTACGCCAGGTTGAAAAACACCTTTGGGTCATTCAATACCATTAAGAATAACCTGCAATTCGGGACCGGCATGCTTAACGAAAACTGGAACTTCCAGGGCAGTTTTTCCCGTGTCCAATCGGATGGCTACATTGACCGGGCCAGTTCAGAACTGAAATCTTATTACCTATCCGGCGGCTATTATGGGGAAAACACCATTATCAAGGCCATCATGTTCGGAGGACGGGAGAAAACTTACCAAGCATGGTTAGGGGTTCCGGAAAGCAAAATGGGTGATTTCCCTGAGAGTCAATATTTCCTTGGGGACTTGACCAGACCCATTGAAAACCTGTTTGGAAATAATCCGAGTATCCAAACCGGAGATAGAACTTTCAACCCCTACACTTACGAAAACCAAGTAGACCATTACAGTCAGGATCACTACCAGCTGCACATTAGTCAAAAATTAAACGAAGGATTTCATTTAAGCGGTGCTTTGCACTATACTTATGGCAGGGGGTATTACGAACAATACCGGGACAGTGCAAACCTGGCATTACACCAAATCAAGCCTGTAGCATTAGGAGACACTACCATTAATCATTCAGACCTGATAAGAAGAAGATGGCTTAAGAACCATTTCTACGGAGCTACTTTTTCCGCTGAGTACAGTAGGCCGGAAAATGTCCGGATTAACATTGGTGGCGCATGGAACCTTTATGATGGCGCTCATTTCGGGCGGATCAAATGGACCCGATTCGCAGGAGAAAGCGAAATCAACCATCAATTTTACGACAATGACGCCCTGAAAAATGATTTTAATGTGTACGGGAAAGTAAATTATAATTTAAGTACCTCCTTTTCAGCTTTCCTGGACCTGCAATACCGTAAAGTAAGCTATAAAACCATGGGCTTGGATCTGGGAGGTGTTGACATATCCCAATCAGACAGGCTAAATTTTTTCAATCCCAAAGCAGGGCTTAGCTATAGAATTAATAGCACCAACAAAATTTATGGGTTTTTTGGCATAGCTAACCGCGAACCTACCAGAACAGACTACATCAATGCCCCCGAAGGAGAAAAACCGTCTCCCGAAAGGCTGAACAACCTGGAGTTAGGTTATGAACGTCAGGGAGATAAGGGAAAATTGAAAATAAATGGTTATTTAATGGAGTATCAAAACCAATTAGTACAGACGGGTGAATTAAATGACGTGGGCACCCCGATAAGGACCAATGTAGATCAAAGTTATCGCGCCGGCCTGGAGCTTATAGGTGCTTATCAATTTAGCCCCCAATGGCATTGGAGTGGTAATTTAACTTTAAGTAGGAACAGAATTTTGAATATGGATTACAAAGTAAGTGGGCAACAAGTGAAAACATTTGAAGCAACGCCAATTGCTTTTTCTCCCCCTGTTATAGGATCCAGTGAATGGCAGTATTCCCCTTTTGAAAACTTCAAAATTAAACTACAAACCCAATACGTGGGTAAACAATACCTGGATAACACGGGCGACCCGGACAAAATGATTTCCGATTATTTAATCAATGATTTAAGCCTGAATTACACCTTAAAAAACTGGGCCTTTTTCAGGGAAATGACTGCCCGGTTTAACATTAACAATATCCTGAATGTCCATTACGCCTCTAAAGGCTATACGTATGATTACTTCAACAAGAACCAGGAAATAGTCACCCAAACCAATTATTATCCCCAGGCAGGAAGACATTACATGGGTGGTTTAACCTTAACATTTTAATTTTCCTTTTTCACCTTCCTTTACGTTTGGGCCTGCCGGTTGATTAATCGGCAGGTCTTATTTTAA
>CAZJWK010000195.1:0-2893 GCA_964549595.1 uncultured Sphingobacteriales bacterium
TTTTGGCGAAATCGGCAATTTCAATTGCGAAGTCAACCAATTTCAACGATTCTCTGTTACTATGTTTTCGCCATTTGCCGAGGTTCCTTACCAGATGATAACCGTAATGCAGTTGGGCAATTTGGATGCTTTTGTACAATTACGTATGACAGTACTTATGTCGCACAAGGTTACGTTTGTATCTAAGGCGTGATGCCAGGGCTGTTTTCGTCTCGACCAAGGGCCTTAATTGACACACACCAAACCCTTCTTTTACACGTGGCGGTTGTCAGTTTCGTTCAAACAATGTTTACACCAAAAAACAACTTGTACACAATCCAGTAACTTCAACTTTGGCAAAACGTTCGGCAGGTTTGTTTTACATTGTAACACTTACACGAGGAGACTTTGACTATTGACAAGCTTCCCGAAGCAAAAACGATTACGTCACACAATCCCACCATTTTTCGCCAAAAATGCGTTCCAATACACGGCCAAAAACCTGTATTAAAAAAACCGACAAAATTGAGGAAAACCGAAAAACATGTAACATCAAATCGACAAAATTTTGGGAAATCGAAAACCGAAGTGCAAGCTAACAATATTCAGAACTCTATCGTTATCCAATTAGGAGAATGCCGTAAGTATCAACTCATGGAAATTGTATTCAAGTACTTATTACTTGTGAGTTTGCAAAAGACATCGATTTGTGAGAAGGTTGTTTTCAGTAAATCGTTGGTAAAGTGAAGCTTTTTGGCAATGCAATAACGAAGCATCTGAAGAATTTGAAAATCGCAATCAAAACTGGTATCAGTTTATTGGTCTTATTATGATGCCAAGTATCTTGCCAAGGAACTGGTCATTATTGCTCGTAGGGATAAGCCATATACTCAAAGCAACTCATCCGTATTATCCAACACCTCATTTCCGAACTGTTTCAGGTAGTTCTTGGTCACATCAACATTTTTGTGGCCCATTCCCTCACTGATCACGCTCACATCAACACCCTTGTTTTTTAACGTTGTAGCATAGGTATGGCGTGCTACATAAGAGGTCAGATTTACATCAATACCTAACACGTTAGCAATCTCCTTCAAATCTTGATTGTAGTGTTTCAGGCATTTTTGGATCCGGTTCTTTTTTTGCACTTCCGTTTGGTGGAAGTTCGTGAGTATTGGGAAAACATAGGGGCTATCTGACTTTGGAAATTGTTCAATGATTTCTTGCAATTTATCAGAGAGATTAATACTAAAGAATTTCCTATTCTTTTGCCGGATGTAATTGATTCGGTCATTGTAAATATCGCTCCATTGGAGCCGTGCCATGTCCTGAAAATTCATGCCCCTTGCATAATAACTGAATAAAAAATACAAAACGGACTTCTTAAGATCTGGGTACTTATCAAATGGGAAGTTCTTGACCTTTTCCATGTCCTCCATAGATAGCGCTCTTGGGTTGGGTTTTGACTTTAATTTTGATACAGAGTACCCATTTTTCTGTGGTGTACTAAATGGATAATCCTTTGGCCTCATAAATCCGCTTTTAATCGCCTGATTGATGACCGCCCTTAAGGTACGCATGTAAGCAGATACACCACCCTCATTACACCCCCTATTGAAAAGGTAAGTTTCGAAATTGGTCAGGAAGTTGTAATCGATGTCATTGAAAGCTAATGAGTTTTTTTGACCATAAAAACGTTTAAGTGCATTTAATGTGTTTTTATATAATGTTTGATTTCCCAGTTTGCCTTTTTGATTGAGAGCTTCAATTTGTTCCCCAAAAAACGCATAAACATCCTTGGTATTTACTTTTTTAGGTTGAGGAATTTCAAATTCATCATCACTTATTTGCAGCTCTCGCTTCGCACGCACCCTTTCTGCTTGAGCCCTGATTTCTTTGTTTGAATTTTTTTCCTGTTCATTTCTTGGTCGAGTACGTGTGTATAGTTTAAGAAACTCATACTTTCTTTTTCCATTTTTGTAAAACTCCAAGTATAAGCTATTTTTACCTTTAGAAGCCTTTTTTTCTCTCAGTCGAACAGACATAAACAGTTTCTTATGGTATTATACAATTACTCCCAGATTTTGAATCAAAGCGTAACAAATAGAGTAACAATAGAGTAACAAAATTAACCAAAACAAAGCAAATAATCGAAAAAAACGAGATATCTTTTTCAGGCAAAACCCCTTTTAGTACGGGAATTAAGAAAAAAACTATCAACAAATAGAAATAAAATAGTGATGCCTTCTAAGCAATAGGTTCGAGGTTCAAGTCCTCGCGGGGTCACTTTTAAGCCCTTACAATGCCCCGAAAACTTTCATGGTGCTTCTTTATAGACTGTGAGGTTATTTTGGATTGTTCGTCATCTCCCATTACTGAAGTAGTCACGATTACATCATCATTTACAGTGATAATGTGACGTTTCTTCCTTTCCTTTAGATTGATTGACTGCTTTTTATCTTAATGGAAATTATACACTATAGGTTCGGGCTTAGGATGCGTCCTTATTGTGATATTTTCACCATCCCAATCTTGTAAATGAATGTTGAATTTGGCTATCTTACCAAACTAATGGAGCCGGTTTCTTTTTTCTTTTCCCCATCCTGTCTATAGATCAGATAATAGACGTAAGTGCCAACCGGTTGCTCATTGCCATTGTAGGTGCCATCCCAACCTTGTCCGGATTGTCCTTGCATACTAAAGAGTTCCTCGCCCCAACGGTTAAAGATCTTGAATTCTACCATTTCTACAGGGCCTTTCGTCAACGGCATGATTCTGTCGTTTTGGCCGTCACCGTTCGGTGAAAACGCTTCAGGCACAACAATGCCCGGCTCATCCTCAACATCCACAAACACTGTGTCGATAGCCATGCAACTGTCCGCATCCATAGCTGTCACTTCGTAGATTGTGGGGC
>CAZJWK010000196.1:0-2875 GCA_964549595.1 uncultured Sphingobacteriales bacterium
GACTTCTCCTACGAGGATACTTTATGCTTTAATGATACGACCAAATTTTATGACAGCACTTTCCAGGATTCCTTAAGTGGTTATAATTGGACATGGAATTTTGACGATCCGGCAAGTGGTGATGATAGTATTTCCAGTTGGCAAAATCCCACGCATACCTTTACGAAACCTGACTCTTTTGATGTGGAGCTTATTGCTTCCACGGCAAGTGATACGGATACTGCTATTAAGACAGTGCAAATAAAAGGGCCTTCATTAAGTGTTTCAGGCAATTACAATAGCCTTTGCAATGGAGACTCCCTTAAACCCACCGTTACCACCTCTGCCGACAGCTTCAATTGGTCTCCCGGTAGGGATGTCAGTGATTCGACAATTAAGGAACCATGGCTCAAGCCTTTTCCGACCTACCATTTCAAACTCAAGGTTTATGATTCAACCGGTTGTTTTAATGAAGACTCCGTTTTGCTTTCTCCTAAGGTAAATCCAAATGCGGGTAATGATAGCTTTTACCTTAAGAGTTTTGGTAATAATAGTGATGATGAAGGACGAGATGTGATACAAACTTGTGATGGCAATTACCTGGTAGGTGGTATTATTAATGACAGTGCAGGTTTGGCAAAAATTACCCCGAGTGGCAATGTGAAATGGGCTAAAACATACGAAGATGTGAACATTGGTTTCGGAGGAAGGTTTAAAGAAATTGTTCAGACGAAAGATGGCGGTTTTGCCGCTGTAGGGCAGGATGGTTCAAGGTCTTTGATATTAAAAACAGATAACAAAGGTAACACAGAATGGGAGAAATCATCTACAAACGGTAATTATACTTCTTTTGATGGAATGGCTAAAGCTGCTAATGGAGATATTGTAGTCGTAGGGGAAAATGATAATTTCAGCCCTAATGGCCCTAATGATGATGATGTGTGGTTTTGTCGCTATTCTTTAGATGGTACTTTAAAATATTCCAAATACTTTAAAACCTCCAATGGGGATGCTGGCATAGATATTATGAGGATTGCCAGGGATTCTTTTATAGTGGTAGGGGGTACTAGTGCATTTACCGATGGGTCTTTTATAATGAAAATTGATGGGCAGGTAAATAAGCAATGGCTGATATCAACTGATAATGCGGGTTATAAGGATTTGGACACTGCTTCTGACGGCTCCATAATTGTTACAGGAAACGAAACCGGGAATGATATTTTAGCACTGAAAATTGATCGTTCGGGTAACGTTAGATGGAAACGGGAAATAGGAGGAAGTGGCTCATTTCTCACAACGAGAGATGTGGGCAATGCTATAAGAGGACTGCCTAATGGAAATATATTAATTACAGGAGAAACAGAAGTTTTTGGCAATGGCCTTTATGATGGCATTATGGTATTGCTCGACCCCAATGGTAATACCCTCTGGACGAGTACTTTCGGAGGTTCGGGAAGAGATTATTTTTATGGTGTTGAAACTACGGTTAAAGGAAATTTTCTTGGAATAGGGGAATCCCTAAGCAGTAATTTAGGGGGTAGTGATTTATTCCTTGTAAAGATTGATACCAGTGAAATTACGCAATGTCAAAACAATCCTTCTCCCTATAATAACAATGCATCTAACCTTAGTTTTAGTAGTTTAAATTATTTCAATACCCTTGCAGATACGATTCCTTCATTTTCACAAGATTCTAGCTATTCTCAAAGAAATATTTCAGAATATTTATTTTGTCCTTTCAAAGCGAATTTTGTTTACAATGACACTTGCTTTGGGGTTCCGACCCAATTTAACGACAGTACATTTGCTGATTCATCAAATTCTTATTCATGGAGCTGGAATTTTGATGACCCTGGTTCAGGGAATAGTAACACCTCCTCCTGGCAAAATCCTACCCATACATTTTCAATTCCTGACACTTTTGAAGTAGAACTTGTGGCATCCAAAGGAGCTTATAATGATACTGTCTTCAAAAATGTGGTAAAGGAGACCTCGTTTCCTTTAACAATTCAAACCAATGATACACTCATTTGCCCAAATGATAGCGTTCAACTTAAAGTTAGTGATACCTCTAAAACCTCTTACAACTGGACGCCAGGCGAGCTAGTCACTGACTCCACCAAAGCGGAACCTTATGCTTTTCCGAGTTCTTCCGATTCCCTGAGCTTAAGGGTTGAGGACAGCTCGGGATGTGCGGTTTTAGATACTGTTGTTGTAGATGCTAAGCCAGATACGGTGCTTCCTGCCCCGTCTCTTAACCAATTAACATATGAAGGTTCATCTACTCTGAAACTACAATGGGATACAGCAAGTACATCCTTCAATTTTGATAAAAATTATGTGTATAGGAGGAAAGGCTATTCAGGCGATTTTCAATTGGTTGACAGCCTGAGCCAGTTTGACACCACCCAATGGACCGATAACAATGCTTCCAATGCCGATTCACAGGTCTATGAATATTTCATTCAGCCTATCAACCAATGTGGCCAATTGGGAGATACCAGTAATATCCTTCGTTCCGTTACTCTGGATTATGAGGCGATTCCGGATAAAAAACTGGACTTAACCTGGAATAACGGTAAGATTAAGGATTCTACCCAATATGAACTTCGCTATGACCCGGGAAGTGGTTACATTTTGGATAGTACGTTTTTGGGCGATACCACCTATTTACGAGTAGCCTGTGATAATTCTGGTAATTTTGAGGTACGGGCCATTGACACGACCCGCAATGATACCGTTGTTTCCAATGCGGTTAATCCGGATGTGAAGGATACCACACCCGCACCAGCCGATTTCTTATCTGCCTCCCGCTTTGGCCTTGGCCAAGAAGATACGTACAAGCTAACCCTTGACCAAAGCGATTCCGGGGATTTTAAACAATCCTACATCTATC
>CAZJWK010000197.1:0-2870 GCA_964549595.1 uncultured Sphingobacteriales bacterium
TAGACTTTGACGGTTCTTACGAATATTCAAAAGTGATAGCTGTACAATTGGATAGGAATAAGTCGAAACAGGCTTTAAGCATTCAAAAGGTCTATCCCAATCCTTTTAGTAACCAATTCCGGGTTTCCTATTCCCTCTCTGAAGCAGCAACCGTTCAAATACGTCTTTTAGATATGAATGGCCAAGTCAGGCTTCAGGAAACATTAGAAGGAAAATCAGGGAAAAACGAATTCAGCTATCAAAGAGGTAATCGCCTGGAGAGTGGCAATTACGCTATTACAATTAGTGCTAACGGGAAGACCAAACAGCAAAAGGTTTTAAAGCGGTAATGGTTTACCAAAAAGCAGCGTTTATCAGTTTCTTTCTTGATCCTTTAAAGCTTGATTTTTCACTGTGCTAATTATCACTATTGAATGCTACTTTGGTGAAAGGTTAAATACGGGTATTGTTACATGCTTGATAATGCGCTGAATTGAGGGACCTTTTAATATCAGATTTATTTGACCGTTCTTATTGGATTATCGGAAAGCTAACATATTCCAGGATTTCACCACGAATAGTTAATTAGGTAGCAACAACTTAGGAACATTTGATTAAGGGATAAACCATCCCCATTAGATGGGGGTGGTTAGGATGACTTTTTTTGTATTCCTTTAGCAAGACCGATAGGCCTATTTGCCAACCTTAAGCAGCCCTTTTGTTTTGAAAGCTGCAAAAAATAAACTCCTGTGATAGTTGGGTTGGTGTGATGTGTTCTTTTCTCTCACACCTTAGCTTTTTAAAATCTGGTGCAAACCAATTTGGCATGTTAGTCTCATTGTACTGGCTAACCGGTAAGCCACTGCACTTTTCCGGCCCATTGTCGGAAAAAGTACCGATAATTAGGTACTGGTTGACAGCTTTTGCGGTTAACTCGGTATAATACGCAATAGACGATGGTTCGGTTAAAAAATGAAAGGTGGCCCTGTCATGCCATAAGTCGTAAGCCTGTTCAGGCTGAAAATCCAGGATGTCGGATACGATCCAGTTTACTTGTGCTGCCTTTTCCGGCCCTAATCGCTTTTTAGCCCTTTCAATCGCATTGGCTGAAATATCCAGCAAGCTGACATTTTCGAAGCCTTTTTCGAGCAAAAAATCAACCAATTTGCTATCCCCACCGCCTATATCGATGATGCTAGCTGTTTTAGGCAGGTTCAGATTCCTAATCATTTCAAGTGAGTGTTGAGGGACTTCCTGGGTCCAGCTTACTTCGTCTGGTGATTTTTCAGCAAAAATTTTTTCCCAGTGGGATTTTAGTTCGGTTGTCATAAATAGGCTTTTTAGTTTTTTTAAACGTTTAGCTTCATCAGAAGAAGCCTTATTCCGTAAGCTGACCTTTTTGAGTACGCTTCAGTAAAGTCATCAATTCTTCCTGCAGTGCTTGCTGCTTGTTCTTGGCATACCACAACTGCATTTCCTTCTGCACTTCCTTTTTGGATACGTTTTCCGGGTCGGCTTTCCATTTGTCAATGAATGCTTGAGCAGGCTTAGGACGTGCTCCCCAATGGGTCAAGAAGCGATCCTGGTCATCAAATACCAGCAATCGGGGAATACCTTGCCCAATCTCAGGGATGTACTGGTCTATGAGGTGCAAATTCTGATCTCTTTGGGCTATGGTCAGTTGGATTTTGTTACCGGCATATTCAGCAGCCTTTCCAATGATAGGTAGATTCTGAGCACTATCACCACACCAGGTTTCTGTTAGCACTATCCATTGTTGGGGATTTGCCAGGTTATCAATGACCACCTTTAAATCCTCATTCACTTCATGCCGTTTATGAATACGTTCCATCCGATGATGGTTCAGGGCTGTGTATTCAATCATGGGCTCTTCTTGCTTAGGACCTGATGTTTGGCCTTCCTGGGTCAATTTATGACTCCATTCCAGAAATTCGCCGTAGGTAAAAGTTTGACCGTTCAATTGCATTGAAATGATGTTTTTGTTTTTTGATTTATGGGTTTAAACAATTAATTAACTTAATTCACTGCCATTCCAAGCCTTCCTATGCTTTGCTTAACCATTCTCCACAGCCATCCCGTTTGCTTGCCATTCTGGTAATCCCCTGGTAAAGTTCCTGGCTTCATACCCATTCTCCCGCAAAAGCTTTATGGCTTCATCCGACATGGTGCACAAGGAACCCCGGCAATAAGCGACTATTTCCTTGTCTTTCGGCAGCTTCTCAAGTTGGTTCTGTAAGCTGTCCAGGGGAATGGATTTGGCTCCGGGAATATGACCGTTTTGATATTCTTCCTCAGGCCGTACATCCACTAAGAACACCGCCTTTTGATCTAATCGTTTTTTCAGGGTATTCACATCAATGGTTTCCAGGTTTTCACCCCCGCCCTTTAGTTCCTTAAGGAGATTTTGCAGCTCTGCTGAACGAGCAAACCCCAAATCAATCAAGCTTTCCAGAAGTTGATAAACCTGGTAATCCGCTAATTGATAAAAAGTTTGTTTTCCATGTTTTTCTGCAGTGACCAAGCGGGCATTTTTCATTTTCTGCAAATGCTGGGAAGCATTGGCCATTGTGAGCCCCGTTTCATTGGCAATCGCTTCTACGGAATGCTGCCCTTGCACCAAAATCTCCAGCATTTCCATCCGCAAAGCACTGCTCATGGCTGAGGTTATCTCAGACAATTCTTCGTATATCTGTTTTTTTAAGGTTCGGGATGCCATGCTTGCTAATTTTTTAGGAATAACCGGAAGGCATGTTAAAAAGTTTCATTATTCAATTAAAAAATTGAATGTTTAAGTAAAAACCGTCTATTCTATGAAAAGGAAGCATCTATCCTGGTACAGCAATGAAGTTCAACCTTGAAAGCTTTTTGGC
>CAZJWK010000198.1:0-2869 GCA_964549595.1 uncultured Sphingobacteriales bacterium
CACTAAATTTCCACAAAAATCTCCCACTAACCCAAGTCAAGCTTGGTTAGGTAAATGCAGGTATAAAATTTAAGATTTAGGGAAGCTCCCAAGCCACGGGTTTCATACCCGTGGCTTAAAAAAATTTTTTATATAAAAATCTCCCACTAATCAAGCGATTTTTTAATAGTCTGAAAATCAATTTTTTAAATTGTTTTTGCTAAAATTTTATATGGGAAATTTGGTATGACCAGATCACTAATGAATTCACGGTCAAGAAACTATACCGCCTAAAGTCAACGGATGATAGGTTTTTGCGTAACTAAACCATTCCATTAGCGAGGCATTTTTTGGAGTTCATCATTTGATTTGATCAAGGATTGCGATGATAGGAATCCTATTCCCCTGTTTGAAAGTTCTGATACCTTAATGACTACTTGATTGATCAATGGGAATGACCGCCTCCTGTACCTTCATTCATTTCACGTAAAAGGTAATGGGCATTGTCCGTAACAAGCCTGGCATTGGAGGGAATTTTTTGATTTCCTAAGTCGACCTGGGCATAACCGGCATCGGTGGTAGAGCTCTTCACCTCTACGCGGGTAAAATTCAAGTGGTCTTGATCTTTACCTGAAGTGGTGTAAAACACATAATAGTGGTCTTCCTCCGTGACCACTCCACCTTCCGGTAATGTTTTACCTTTTACGGTATCCGTCACAATGTGGGCATCGACATACATACCTGGCAGAAGGTGTTCATAATGCTTATTAAGTTCAGCGTGCATGCGAACGGCCTTTTGATCATTTTCCAGGGCTTTACCCACAGCAAAAATTTTAGCCTTCATGGAGCGTCCATTATCCTGATTTGCCAGTTTGAATAATACTTCTTGCCCTTTTTTAATTTTGGGAACATCTTGCTCATATACCATCAGGTCAATGTGAATATGGTGGTTATCCACAATTTCGAACAAAGTCTCTTTCGGCTCCACGTACTGCCCCATTTTGATGTGGATGTTTTTGATATAGCCTTCTATGGGCGCTGTGATAACTACCCGTTCATCAATTTCCCCTTTCTCAAGGGAAGAAGGATTGATATTGATGGTCCTCAATTGTGAGGCAAGGGATTGGATTTTTGCTTTAAGGCTTTGGTACTCGGATTTGATTTTCTGGAATTCTCTTTCAGAGCCAACATCATCTTCATAAAGCGCTTTTTTTCGCTGGTACTCTTTTTCTATGTATTCGAGTTCACCTATGCTTTCGAGGTAGTGCTGCTGTAACCTTGCAAATTTTGGATCACTTAAATAAGCCAGTACTTGCCCTTCTTCCACAAACTCCCCCGGCAAAACGTTGATATCCTTTACCATACCCCCCATCATTGCTCCCACATCGGCTTTATTCTGAGGAGGTAATTCCAATCTACCGGAAGCTTTTACGGTGCTGGACAAATTCATCCGCTTGAATTCCCCCAGTTTAATTCCGGCCTTTTTAATTTGTTTCCGGTTGAGTTCAACTGAATTTTCACCGGCATTACCATGGGCTTCTGCTTCATGGGCATGAGTTTCCTCTGAATCACTATGGTCGACTTCCTGCGTATTTTGATTGGAATTATTGTTGGAGCAACCCATTAAAATACCTAAGCCAATCATTACAATAATTTGAGCGATTTTTTTACTATTCATCGTAAGTCACTTTAAGTTTTTTGATTGAATTTTGATCTTTATTCAGCCATTTTCATTTTTTTCTCTTCTCCTGGACCCTCCATGCATAACTGCTACTACTTGCTAAAATCATCTTCCGAGCAGATATTTCAGCTTTACTACCGCCTGGTTATACTTGTTTACCAAATCCAGGTACTCTACTTTGACCTTTACCGCTTGCTCCATGTATTGCGCATAAGATGGATAGTTGATAGAACCTTTTTGATACTGCTTAGTAGCATTATCCATAATCTTGTCCGCTTGTTGAAGGCGCTGTTCCTGGTAGTAATTAAGCTGCTTCCGGTATTTTCTAACCTTTTTGTATTGCTTATTGATCTCGGCCTTCACTTGGTTTTTATAATTAGCCAACCGGGCTCTGCGTTGGGCTACTTGCATCTTAGCCGCTTCATTGCGGCCCGTGTAGCTCCAAAAGGCAAGCGGTACATTCAGACCCACCATGTACCCAAAAAAACCTTCTTCCCCATTAATCTGCTGATCCTGGTAAGTAAAGGTCAAATCCGGCCAAAGCTCAGCTTTTTGACGTTCATGCATGGCCCTGGATGACTCCAAAGCTTTTCGGCTCACTGCCACATCGGGGTTTTGTTTGACCGACTGGCTATCAATGGTAAAAGCGGGATTTAATGGTTTGAAATGATGTTCCTGCAAGGTGAGGGTGTCATTGGTATTTAACCACTTTTGCAGGTTTTCATGGTACACCGCTAAATCCGACCGGATTTCCTTTAATTTTACCTGGATTTCCTGGTACTGGCTTACTGATGCCATTTTTTCCAGGCTGCTGATATCTCCGGTTTCATATCGTAATTTGGCTGCTTTCTGATAATCACCAAACACCGTGTCCAGCTTCTGATATAGCCCTCGCTTGGCATGTCCATATTGGAGCTTGTAATAAGCGGATTTTACATTCCTTGACAAGGCTTTTTGTTTTTTGGATAAGCGCTGCTTAGCAAGACGGGTTTCTTTTTTCCGTAAGCGATTTTCTTTGCTATAAACCATGGGCAGCTTGACCTCCTGAGTAATGCCAAAGGACTGAATTCCTCTGTCTGTCCCCGGTTCAGATTCCATTTCACTGAAAAATAACCGGGTTTTTCCCAGGTCAATTGCAGTTTTCTGGAGAGCTTGCTTTTCCTGTAAGGCATACTCACGAGTTTCCAGAGAAGGGTGATTTTGTTCGGC
>CAZJWK010000199.1:0-2867 GCA_964549595.1 uncultured Sphingobacteriales bacterium
GAAAAAATCTCGAAGGCCCCATGTAAAACCACAGCACTAAATTTCCACAAAAATCTCCCACTAACCCAAGTCAAGCTTGGTTAGGTAAACGTCAGGTATAAAATTTAAGAAAGCATTGAAGGAGGATACCATAGCTTTTAGTTAACAATTTGTTATTCAGGAATCTAAGGGCTTTTTGTTAAGATTTTATATGGGAAATGTGGTAGAACCAATCCTTATTTAAAATCTGAAATTTTATGTGCTTTTTTTATTCAAAAGCTACTTAGAAAAAATATCCTGTGCCCTTCTCTTATTGAAATTTTTCAAATTTAAAACAGCACAGTGACAAAACTCATTTTTAGCGCACCGGGGTAAAGGCATATTTGTAGAAAAATAACCCATCACTATGAAAAGTCGTCCACAAATCCTGATCTTAGGGTCAAATTTTGCAGGTTTGACCACGGCCCGCTATATCCGTGAATATGTCGGTAACAATGCCCAAATTACAGCTATTGACCGAAAGCCTTACGTAACCTTTATACCCAATATTCCTTTGGAAGTATGGCATAACAATAATCCCGCAGATGAATTACACATGCCCTTTATTAAGTTTCTGGACCGTGACGGTATACGGTTTATCCAGGCTGAAATAAAAGCCCTGGATGTAGAGAACCGGGAAGTCCATTTCAAACCAGTAGAACGGCATGGTTCTGCCACAGAACAAATGAAGTATGATTACCTGGTTATTGCAGTAGGTAATAAATTGGCTTTTGATCAGATTCCCGGTTTTGGTCAATATGGTCATACATTTACCGACACCTATTATGGTGACCAGGTAAGGCGGTATCTTCATCATGATTACAGGGGCGGCCCGATAGCTATTGGTTCGGATTTCTTTCACCAAGGTAAAAGTCCAAAACTTCCGGATATTCCGTTAGCCGAAGCTGCTTGTGAAGGACCGGTCATCGAAGTGGGCTTTTCATTGGCAGACTGGCTTGAAAAAAATAACAAGGGAGATGCCTCTAAAATTACCATGTTCACTCCGGCAAAGGTTATTGCAGAAGATGCCGGACAAACCATACTTGATCAACTGCTTCCTATGATAGAGGAGCAAGGATATGGTTATAAAGCGCAAGCCAAAGGTATAAAACGATTATATGAAAATGGGATTGAATTTTCAGACGGAAGCAGTGCAGAAGCTGAGTTGAAAATTGTATTTCCCGATTGGCAAGCCCATGATTTCCTCAAACCGCTTCCCATTACAGATGATCAGGGTTTCGTCATTACAGACCTTTACATGCAAAACCCGGATTACCCGGAAGTCTTTGCGGTAGGAGACGCTGCTTCCATTACAGTTCCCAAATTAGGCTCCTTAGGCCATATGGAAGCAGAAGTATTGGCTCAAAAACTGGCTGAAACCACCGGTTTTTATAAACCTGATGAACCCATTGAGCCCCTTAAATTTACCCTGATGTGCATGGGAGATATGGGAGGCCGTAAAGGCTTTTATATGCACACCGATGAATGGTGGGGCGGAGACACAGCCATCCTCAGGTTAGGGTATACGCCTCATGCGTTGAAAATGGGCTTCAAGCAAATGTACTATACCACCGGTGGCAAGATCCCAAGCTGGGGCATTCCTTTTTCGGAGTTTGTGGCAGACCATTCATTTTTTTAGCGACCGTATTTTACAGGTCAATCCGCTGTAAGGAGTCAGCAATGAAGTGTATTCAGGCTTTTGTAATTTTTAAATTGTAAAACTTACTTTTGGGTCGTTCCTTTAAGTTTTTTACAGGACCAGGGTTAAGCCATGAAAAATTTACTTTACCTTACCTTAATTACTATAGCTGAAGCAACAATAGGCGTTTTTGTCAAACTAACAGGGGATGCGATTCCTGTGTTTACCCTGAATTGTTACCAGGTGGGCTTTGCTTTTTTCTTCCTTTTGGCAACTGTCCCGTTCATCAAGTGGAATTTTTGGCAAATGGACCGGGATGGTATTAAGCCATTATTTTTCATTGGACACTCGGATTGGTTGGGCATATTATAAGCCGCCAAAGCAAGTGTCCACACTTGCTTTCGGCAAACCAGGCCAGTGTCTTCACTGGCCTAAATCCCAATTACAAAGGATCCGGCGCCAGTGGCGATGCTGGATGGGCACTACTATAATAATAATGGTGCGGTTCATCCACAAACCCGGCCCTTACCGGATTGTCATGAATGTAATTCACTTTTTGGTCTATAACTTTTGGAGTATAAAGGCGAATCGGGCAATTGTCATTCTGCCAGACTTGGTATTGGCGGTTAGCAACATTTTTCTTCCCAAAAAAGCTAAAAGCATTGATTAACCACTGCCTCCGGCTTTCCTTGGGATGCTCCTTGAGCATTTCTACTAATTTTTTGGAAGTATAGGTCTTAAAATGGCCTAAAACCTTATTTAGTGGTTCTTCCGTTGTCCTTGCAACCAAATGGACATGATTGGTCATAATCACATAACTGAAAATTTCCATTCCTTTGTTGATTCTGCACCAATGCAGGTTTTCCACCAAAAAATCCTTGTATTCTCTCCGGGTAAACAGGTCTATCCAGTTGACTACCGTCATGGTAACAAAATAGGTTTCCTCCGGCCATGTAGTCATAGGTTTAGCAATATTAGTTTCAGGAGTTAAAAATAGTGATTTCAAGTTAACTAAGGAAGTACGGACACTTCCTGTTTTAAAACAATCGAGTGTGGACACACGATTGGGCGGGGATGACGAGGCAGGAAGAATTGTCAAAGCAAGTGTGGACACTCGATTGGGCAGGGGATTAGAAAGGAAAAATACTATAAAATCAATCGAAAGGGATCATTCGATTGGGCTACATTAGTTTTAGATTTGAAATTAACT
>CAZJWK010000200.1:0-2840 GCA_964549595.1 uncultured Sphingobacteriales bacterium
CTGTTTCTCAATATTTTGCTACCTTGTACGGCTTTTATGTAGGGGCGGTCTTTTCTGGTGTAATCGGGGTAGGTTTTTACCCGATAATGGGGTCTCGTGTTTGGTGCCGTTTTGGATGCCCGATGGCGGCCATTCTGGGTATTTTACAAAGATACTTTTCCCGTTTCCGGATCACAACAAACGGCGGCCAATGTATATCCTGCGGTAATTGCTCCAAATACTGCGAAATGGGGATTGATGTGCAGGCTTATGCCCAAAGGGGAGAAAACGTTGTAAGGGCAGCTTGTGTAGGTTGTGGTTTATGTGAGGAGGTTTGCCCAAGAGGCGTTTTACACCTGGAAAATGGTCCCCCTAAGCATCAAAGGCCTCATGTGAAATTTACTGAAGAAGGGGTAAAGGTTTACAACAAATCCCATTGATAAAGGAATATATGCCTTAACTGAATTAGGCGCCTGTTTAAAACCTATCATGATTCCCGGTTTCCTACTTGAAGGTTTGGCCGGACACCTGTTGGTTTATTTCCCGAAGGAAAACATGAAGGAAAAAATAAAGCCGGGCAAAAACCTGGTAAAATGGCTAAACATCAAAATTTGGGACAATACCATGCTGGTAGCCTGCTAAAATAAGCATTAATTAGCTATCAATCCCGATTTTGGTTGTTAAGCCGTTTAGTCCCCAATAAACGGGCAAAGGAATTACGGACTTTCCTGAACGTTAATGCATGCTTTTCTGTCCCTTCAACACCTATTATAAAAGCATAAGGCTTAAGGCTCGGGATATTGTCACAAATAATTTTAAAAATGGCCATTACGGGTATCACCAAAAACATCCCCGGTAAGCCCCATATCATGCCACCAACGATGATAGCCAAAATGGTGATAAAAGGGTTAATGCTTACCCGAACGCCGGTAATGTTAGGTGTTAAAATATTGTTCTCCGTAAATTGCACAATAAAGAAGGTGATAATCAAGCCTACTGCCACATCAGTACTTTGCGTGCCAATAACAAATACAAAAGCCACCAAATAACCTATAATGGTCCCCAAATAGGGAATGAAGTTAAACAGGGCAGCCACTATACCAAAAAATAAAGCGTGCCTGACTCCTATGAAATAAAAAACTGTTGAATTCACAACCACTAAAACGCCCACCACTATAAGCAATCCTTTCAGGTAGGAAGGGGTCACAAAGCAAATTTCGCGTATGATATTGGCCGTTTTAAAGTGGCTTGAATGCGGAAGTACCTTAAACAAAAACCGGCTGAATTTATCGCGGTAATACAGGAAAAAGAACGTAAAAACAGGTAAAATGCCGATTTTAAAAATGGTACTGGTGGTGGCTGTAAACACATCCCCGAATATATTGCCGGCCGTATTAAAAATCACTTCATAGCGGCTTACAAACCATTTTTGTTGCTGTTCTGGACTTATACCAATGGTATCTTCCAACCAGGATTGCAGGAAAAGGATTTTCTCATTGATCTGTTGCTTGATAAACGGGAGGTCCTTGGTGAAATCAAAAAACAATTTGACTATTATAAAAACCACCCCGGATAAGATCGCAAAAAAAGACAGGATCAGGATTAAATTGGTAATAATCCTTGGTATCCCTAACCTTTCAAGTTGTTCAGCAGGCGGGTAAAGCAAAAGGGATAAGAAAACGCCCAAAACCAAGGGTACCATTATATCCTTGGCTATTATTAACACAAAAACCACTGCAATGGTAAGCAAAAGGGCAATTAAAATCCTCAGGGAGGTTGGAAATTGATTATTGCGGCTTGGAAAATAACCTGGAAAATTCATGAAATTTTGGTTTCAGATGGTTATGGACCCCTTTTTCTCGGTTTGCAAATATATGAGAACATGAAGCCCAGACCATCTCTTTTTAATTTGAATTTTACTAACTATGTGAATCACCTCTTATTTTCCTACAAGCCATTTAAGGCATTTTGTTCAAAATCAAAAAAGCATAACTTTCTTATCCGCCAACAATTTCATTAATTTGGCCAAAAATGAATGGCTTTATGAGAATGACAATCCATGCATTAACCCTAATCACCCTTCCTGTTATTTTATTGAGCACTGCTGCGTGTAGCAACAGTAACAAAAAAGAGGAATCCAACAAAGAAAACAAGCAAGTAGAACAAGAAGCCAAAGAAGCCCTTGAAAAAGGGAAAAAAGCCCTCGAAAACAAGAAGGAGGAGCTAAAAAATAATAGTGACTCCATTTTCCAGAATGCCACCCAGGAAATCAATAAATTGCAGAACGAGGTTAAGGAATTAAAAACCGGACTTAAGGAAGAAAAAAATGGCCTTTCGGAAGATTTGAAACAAAAGGTCAAAAGATACCAGGAACAAGCCAAGGAACTAAAAGAGGAAGTAAAGGAGCTTAAAAAAGGCGCCAAGGAATCCAGAGAAAAAGCTTTAAAGGACTTCAATAACAAGATGGTACCAGTGATCGATGAGTTTCAGCGGAGGGTGGATTCTTTGAAAGCGCATAAAAATACCACCAATAAATAGTTTCCGAAATTCCCTTTTGAAAGTCACAGGGTGAAGCAAAGGGTATTAAACCCATGACTTAGTGGCTTTCACGTGACAGACAACGGAGAGAATTCCCTAATCAGTGGTTTCAGACGCATGGCCCAAAAAATGCTTTTTCAAAACTACTGGACATAGGAAAGTTTCCGGAGTAATGGAGTACCATTCATCACTTTTATCCCATTATTTTCCATTCTTTTAGCCTTTGCCTTTGGGCAAAAAATCGAATCACAGGAAGCATCTTATATAAGGTTCTACAATGAATTTTATGGAAATGTTTTTGAGAAGTTTTGATCTAATAATAA
>CAZJWK010000201.1:0-2838 GCA_964549595.1 uncultured Sphingobacteriales bacterium
AAAGGCCTTTTTGCTTTTCCTGTTCGTTGGGTTCCTTCGGAACAATGTCCAGCAATAGCACCGGTACGCCAATATTGGCGAAGTGACAAGCGATCTGGGCCCCCATGACTCCGGAGCCGAGAACAGTAACGTGATTGATGTGTCGGTTCATGGTATGTGTATTTCAGATTCAAGTGAATTTCAAAGCTATGCATCCTTGATGGACGGATCAATGACGCTCATCATTTAACCTTTGGATGTCTGTAAAAGTTCTAAAACGTTGAAGAGAAAACAAGGAAGAAAGCTTTCAGTTATCAAATAAGCGGCATTTAACAGTGAGTGAAGTCAATTTTTTTAACGCGGATTATTCAGTAAAACTAATTGGTTAAAAAATTGATTTCCAGCCTCTTAAACCTTAACTTATTTATTAATTCCTTAGGATTATTTTATCACTGTGAAGCACTTCTTTGCTATTGGTTATAAAAACAATATAGGTCCCGGCCTCCCTCGCGGTCAAATCCAATGAAATCTCGTTTTGATTTTTAATAGAACGCTTTTTAATCAGCTTGGAATTCATATTATACACCTTAACTTGAGTGCCGGACCCTCCATTATTCAATGTGATCTTAAATAGCCCATTGGAAGGGTTCGGATAAATTTCAAAATCTTTATTGCGGGTTTCACCCTCATTAACCTTAACTTTTTGAACGGAATCTTTTATCATTTGCTCCTGACCTTGGTTTAAGACCACTGAATCATGGGGTAAAATATCGATAAAGGATTTATCCTTTAAGTGTTCCTTATTACCCTTGTAGACGTGGTAATTGATCTTTCGGTTGATCGAAATTTCAGGGCAGTATTCATTTCGAAGTTTTAATAGGTTGGAATCTATTGCCCAATTATACTCTTTTTCCAAAGCCTTTTTTAAATCTCGACAAGCTTTTTCCTTTTTCCCTAATTTGGCATAAAGGGAAGCCCGGTTATGGTAAATAAAGGAATTATCCGGATTTTTTTGAATGGCTGTATCAAAATACGCAAGTGCTTTTCTATGTTTACCCGTCTTGGCATAGCAACGTCCCAGGTTGTTATAAGCAATAGCAGATTCAGGGGAAATCCTCAGATCCTCTTTGGCATAAGGAATGGCTTTTTGAAAACTGTCGACCTGCATAAGGGCATAAGCCATAAAATTGGCTGCAGATTCATCTTCAGGAAAAGCTTTGACGTATCTTTTTGTAAACTTGTAACAGTCATGATACCGGTGTTGCCAAAGCAAAATCTTACGTTTGGTTGATTGATTATATTCCTTATCAGGTTTTATTTTAATGGACCTGTTGATGAACTTTAATGCTTTATCCATCAGCCCGTTTGTCCGGTAAATATCAGCTATTTTATCAAGTGTGACCGGATGGGTTCCGGGAATTTCCAGATCCTTGTAATAGTAATACAAAGCAGAATCCTGCATTCCCTTTTGATTAAAGGAATATCCCAATCGAAAATAGGGCTCATCACTGGAAGGCTTATTTTTAATAATACGCTTTGATATGGCTATGGCTGAATCATGGTGGCCAAAATGATTAAGGGTTCGGGCATAATTATCAGCCAATTCATCATCCTTAGGGAATTTGGCATAAGCTTTCCTGGCATAATTACGCGCTTCTTTCCACCTATCCTGTTCTATTAAATTATTCACGATGTTGGATTTGTACAGGCTTTCCCTACCCTCCGCCAGTGAGTCAGCCATAAAATACATGCTGAGCGCCGTCTTATATTGACCCTTTTCTTCAAAATTCAGCCCCAGGTTATTCCATGCTGAGGCATTGTCCTTTTCCGCTCGTAAAACCCGGAAATAATAGTTTTTTGACTTTTCATACTCATCAATGTAGTAATGGCATCTTCCCAGTTTAAAATCTACATCGGTATTTTCATACCCGAGCTTTTTGGCTTTTTTTAAGTGATCAATGGCAACATTATATACATCTAAAAAGAACTCTGAACATCCGGCATAGTAGAGCGCCTTTGCCTTTATTGTTTTATCCAGGTTCTTTTTATCAATGAGGGTCTCCGATATGGTCAGGGCTTTACGGTAATTTTCCTGGTCATATAAAAATTGAATCCGCTTTAAAAGGATTTCGCTTTTATTCAGGTTGCAGGATTCAAGCTTTTCAAAAGCTTTATCATCATTGTTATCACTATTTTTCAAAGCTTTCAAGTAAAGCTTCTCTTCCTTCTGCAGGCAACCACCACCGGAAATTTCAGGCCCACCGGAGTAGGCAAAAAACGGCATGACCAATAACAGCAGACATCTCATAAAACGCTTTTTTTAGGAGTAAGCATTGAAAAATAACTCCCCAAATTTAACCATTTTCTAAACCCCTAAAATTTCTTAGAGGAACAACCGGAAATCTAACCAATAAATTATTCAAAACCCTGTTAAATTAACTTAAATCATCCACAAGCGGAAAAAGCATTGATTAAACTTAAAGGATAAATCATTCATTTACTTTCAACCCTTTTCCAGGGATGACTTGTTTTAGGGGAATTCGAAGCAAGAGGTAACCAAAAACCACAGGCTAAGGAAAATCTCCGATTATAACCCCTTTTAACGCTTTCCACCTGATTCATTACCTAAATGGCAGTAAACCTAATTATTTCTTTACCTTAGTAGGCAAATAGTTTCGCCGGTTTCCTGAAAGGCCCTCATAGTCTCCATAAAATGAATAAGTTGAAAATAAGATTATTCCGCATACATTTGTTCGATTTCCTTCTCAAAATTTTTGACAATAACCGCACGTTTCAGTTTCATAGTAGGGGTTAATTCCCCTTTTTCCTGAGAAAAATTCCTGGGAAGCAAGGTGAGCT
>CAZJWK010000202.1:0-2794 GCA_964549595.1 uncultured Sphingobacteriales bacterium
ACCCGGTAAATTTTCTATTTTAAAAGTAATAGGACTTGGTTTGCAACCACTATTTACGCCTTTGTATTTAAATTCTGCGCTTTGGCATTGGGCACTTACTGAATCCAGGTTAGTGATTATTCCAGCAATACAAATGAGGGCAACCAATGCCTTTTTGGTATTTTCTATTTTTTTAAACATAATTATCCCTTTATTTTTAGCTGTTTTACTATTAAATTTCAAATATTTTTATACTATAAGTCCGTTTTTTGCGTGTTTTAATCAAGTACCTTTTGTGGATTACTTTTCAACCTTTAGCAATAGTCTACCACGCTTTGTCTTAAAGTGGTCCTGATGCGGATATTGGTACTGCAAAAGGTAACCATAATAACCAGCACCACAGAAAGGCCCCTTATTTTGAAACCTCCCGTTCCAGCATTTTTCAGGTTGGTTGGTTTCAAAGACTATTTCTCCTTTTTGATTTTTAATGACCAAATGGAACTGCTTTACTTTTCCGATTTTAATGACAAAGCGGTCATTTTTTGTATCTCCGTTGGGTGTAAAAACATTAGGGACTTTCACGGAAGGTGGAGGTTCTAAATAAAAATCCCGAGTAAAGGAATCCAGGCAACCAAAAGATGAAACCACCTTCTGCTCAACTTCCATCCTTCCGAAATCGGAAAATTGATGGCGGAATTCATCACCTGTTCCGATCAATTGGCCATTCAGCTTCCATTTAATCCGAATTGCTTCCCTGCTTTGATCTTTGAAAAAAACTTCATGGTAATTTTGGATTGTATAACTAAAATTAGCCTTCGGGGCTGGCTTCCTAAGAATAACCTGGGTGTCCAACCATTGTGCCTTCCCGTTTTTCAATTTTAAGAACAAGTGAGTTTCCGGGGCCAGGTTTTTAAGGGCAATCGGGGAAGTGCTTAAATGGTGAAAAGAATCACTTAAACCAACCTTATACCAAACTTGGTGTTCCTTTTTGCAATGCTTTTTTCTGAGTTTTACATGCTCGCCTTGACACCAAACGGTATCGGATAGTATTACTTTGGGGTAATTGCTAAAATCAGTGTTTGACCCCACCACAATTTTTGGCATCCGCTTTTTGGAGAAGTCTGAAGTATTTGGATTGCTCGTATTCGCTGAATTTTGGTTTTTCCGGGATTTTTCCTCCCCGATACTAAGCCTTTTGCTATTTTTGGCCTGGACTGGTTCTTGAGAAGGGTTATTACTTTGATCCTCCTCCCCTACACCGCTATTGCTTTTACTCGCTTCTTTTTGACCGGGTTTCTTTGATTGATGCTTGCCAGGCCTTGTTTTTAAAGTCAATTGGCCCGGAAATGCTTGATTTTTTACCACGGGCTGCCTATAGGGTGATTTTTCAGGCAAATAAGGTTGCTTGATTTGGAGGGGCTGAAAATCGGTTTGGGATTTTTCAGGGGACAATTCAGGGCTATTACTAATGTGCAAGGCAGCAGACCCCAAAATTAAAGCAGAAAAGGTGCCCATTAGCCAGCTTTTCATTCCGGAAAAGGTTCCTTTTAATTTCCCTTTTGCAAATGATTGAAAACCACTATTATCCGGGAACCTTGCCTGGTGGGCATCCATTTTAATATTTTGCCAGGTTTGCTCCAATTCCGAAATAGAATAAGAAGCTTCCCATTGGTTAAATTTTTTGCTATATATTTCATCAAAATTTAAGCCTTGTCTCATCTTTATTTTTATTCTTTTAAGATTCCTCAATAATTTAAACTCATTTTGGCCTTTTCGTCTTCGGTTAGTATATGGTTAAGTTTTTCCTTTAGCATTTGCCTGGCTTTAGCCAATTGTGACTGGGAAGTACCATGGGATATCCCTAATTTATCTCTTATCTCCCGGTGGTTATAACCTTCCATCACATAAAGATTAAAGATGGTGCGGTAACCCGTAGGCAGACTTTGTACAGCTTTTAGCAAAGTTTCCTGGTCCAGGTTTTCATAAACTTTTGCCGGTATTTCCGGATCATTAACCTTTTCAATATCCACACTTTGGGGTTTATTGATTTTCGTCCGGTACCAATCAATTGATGTATTCACCACAACCTTTTTCATCCAACCTTCAAGTGAACCAGAAAAGTTGTATTTGTCAATCTGACTAAAAATCTTGACAAAAGCTTCCTGGAGTATATCCTTTGCTTCCTCCCTTTCTTCTGCGTAACGAAGGCATATTCCTAATAAAAGGCCAAAATATTGATTATAAAGCGCTTTTTGAGCCAATTCATCGCCCTGTTGACATTTCCTTATCAGTTGTTTATTTAATGCTTTTTCTTTAACCATTGGCACATACTATCCTTATACCTGGTATTTTCATACCAGATTAATCTGAAAAATCAATATTTTATGGCTATTTTATTCCTCTTATGAGTATCCTAATCTGTTTTAGTATACCACCCTTACCTCAAGGAAATCCCCTTTATTTCATAGAATTGGTTGGTTTTTGATTTGATTTTCTACTATGGTTGACGGGAAAAAGGGGAATGGAATTGCCTGAGGGTTGCCAAAAAAATAAATTATATCCTTTATATTCTCACTTTCAGTAAATTACTATTCATACTTTTTTAAGCATCGGTTCTTTGCTTAAAGGTAGGCGGATTAAGCATGAATCGAAAGAACAGTGTGTTATGCTTTATAATGGGGCTGGTTTCCTTTACTTACTTTATTCTTGGTGATGTAAGACATGGTTATTTCGGTCAAAACTTTTAACATTGGTTAAATTTTTTTTTCAGAAATTTATTCAGTGACTTAACCTAATTGATCCCAAAACTCAATTA
>CAZJWK010000203.1:0-2791 GCA_964549595.1 uncultured Sphingobacteriales bacterium
CCTATTTCCAAAAAATTTTTTCCAAGATTTTTATACGGAAAAATGTCGTGCACCCCATTAGGGGTAATTAACCTTTAGATAAATCATTTTACGGAAATAGCCTTAATTTCGCAAGCTTAATTGAATAGGTGTTGTCGTGTATGACTGAGGATATGCTTACTGTTAATCGGGTTACCAAAACCTACGACCGGTTCAGAGCGCTGGACGATGTTAGCTTATCAGTTCCCCAGGGCAGTATTTATGGCTTATTGGGCCCGAACGGTGCCGGTAAGACTACCTTAATCCGTATTATCAATCAAATAATCGAGCCGGATGAAGGGGAAGTCCTGTTTAACGGGCATCCCATTTCGAGGAAGGATATAGAAAGCATTGGTTATTTGCCGGAAGAAAGGGGGTTATACCCAAAGATGAAAGTAGGTGAACAACTGATTTACCTTTCCCGTTTAAAAGGGTTATCCCGTGCCAAAGCTTATGAGGAAGTAAGCAGGTGGCTGCATGAATTCAATATTTTGGATTGGTGGCATAAAAATGTGGAGGAACTCTCAAAGGGAATGGCCCAAAAACTTCAGTTTATTGCCACCGTTGTGCACCGCCCGAATTTTATAATCCTTGATGAACCTTTTAGTGGTTTTGATCCCATCAATGCGGAACTGGTAAAACAAAAAATCCTGAAACTCCAATCTGTAGGAACCACCATTATGCTTTCTACTCATCGCATGGAAAATGTGGAGGAGCTTTGCGAGCATGTGGCCATGATTCACAAATCCCGTAAAGTATTGGACGGGCCGATCGGGGATATCAAGCAGCAGTACCGCTCTCAGACCTTTGAAATTACCCTGAATGGGAATTTGGATAAATCATCCATTGCCCTGGATGGGGGATACACAATAAAGGATGTCAAGTTTCAACCTGCGCATAACCAGACCCTTGTCCGCATTCAAATTCCAGGGGATTCGGATAATAATGACTTGCTTAACCGGGTAATGAAGGCGCACTCCATTGAAGGGTTTAGAGAAATTTTACCTACTATGCATGATATCTTCCTGTCAACGGTAAAAGAAAGTGACCATGAATAGGGCCTTATTGATTATTCAGCGCGAATATTTGACCCGTGTGAAAAAGCGGACATTTTTACTCCTGACCTTTTTGGCTCCATTGTTCTTTGCCCTTATCATTATCGGGCCGGCTTTACTGAGCCAGGTTGCTGAAAGTCAAAAAACGGTTTACGTGGTTGATAAGAGTGGCCATTTCAAGGATGTTTTGAAGGACAAGGACAATGTATCATTCGTCTTTGTGGATAAAAGCGTGGAAGTGGTCCAGGAAGAATTGCTGAAGGATAACCCCGATAATTTCCTGCTTAAAATCCCGGATTTTTCCCTGGATAACCCCAAAGGCTTTAAGATGATCGGTAAAAAGAGTCCGAGCCTGACTTTATCCCGGGAAATAGAGTCCGCATTAGAGGAGCAATTAAGGGATCTTAAGATCAAAGAAGCCGGACTTGATGAAGAAGTGCTATCCCAATTGGATACCGAGATCAATTTAAGCAGCATAGTCCTAAAGGAAGGCGGACGAAAACAAAAAGCCAGCACCTCCATAGCCTATGTAGTCAGTATGATAGGCGGTTTTTTGATGTATTTTTTCATTTTCCTTTATGGGGGTCAGGTAACGACAGGAGTCCATGAGGAAAAAACCAGCCGTATCGTGGAAATTCTGATATCCAGCGTGAGGCCGATCCAGCTTATGTTTGGCAAAATCGTGGGCATTGCTTTGGTCGGGCTTACGCAGTTTTTGCTTTGGATTGTCCTGACCGGTTTGGTTTCAGGGGTTTTGATGTTTGTTATGGGTCCCGAAGCTTTGGCCGAAGCTTCCGGAGCAGGACAAACCGGACCAGCAATGGCTCAGGGGGAAGCTCAGAAGGCCATGGTTGCCAATGTGATGAACTCCCTGGGCAGTATCAATTTCCCCATATTGATTTTTTCTTTTGTGTTCTACTTCTTGATCGGCTATTTTATGTATAGCTCCCTTTTTGCCGGTGTCGCTGCTGCCGTGGATAATCAAACCGATATGCGCCAATTCATGTTCCCCTTATCAATCCCTTTGATCCTGGCCATTGTCGTTACCCCAACAGCCATTCTCAGCAACCCCGATGGGGGGATTGCTTTAGCTGGTTCCCTGATTCCTTTTACAGCCCCTGTTGTAATGATGGCGCGTATTCCTTTTGGAGTACCGGTCCTGGAGTTAGTGGGCTCTTACCTTTTGATGATCCTGGGCTTTTTCCTGTGCGTTTGGTTTGCTGCCAAGGTTTACCGCACCGGTATTCTCATGTATGGCAAAAAAGTGACCCCTAAAGAGATCATGAAGTGGATTGTTAGAGGTTAGGATATGTTGAAGAGCTAAAGTGTTTATCTGGACGTTTTGGTTAGGGATTTATTCTGGCTGTTTTGAACAGCATTGGATTTGATAAAAAAAATGACCCTAATCCTAAGGAATAGAAATGCTAAATGAAAATTCTTGGTTCTACCACATTTTTTGTGGAAATTTAGTGCTGTGGTTTTACATGGGGCCTTCGGGATTTTTTCGTTGCCAACCAGGGCTGCTCCATTGACGAGTAGGCCCAAGCTTGGGTGGTCATAGAAGTTTCCGTTGTTAACACCTCCTAATAGGCGAAATAATCACCTGAGTTCTCAAACATTCAGCAAAAGGGTTTGGTTAAGAGAAACTTTATCGAGATTCGGGAGGGCTAATGGCAAAATCGTCAGTTTGGCCGAAAAAATATCCCTGCCCCGATTTC
>CAZJWK010000204.1:0-2758 GCA_964549595.1 uncultured Sphingobacteriales bacterium
CGAAACAATCGAGGTACTCACAATTTTTGATAGCCGTCAATCTCCACAAAATTTATCATTGGATTAAAAAACTGTGGGGCTTTTAGATCCTTGATATACGATTAAACAAACGTTATAATTTTTTCAACCATTCAAAAACTAATGAACTTGCACCCTTTTTCATCCCATAGCAAGTGGGCCTCAATTTGAAAAGCCTCATCAATCTGATCAGCGCGGAATACATCATCCGCTTTAACGGAGGCAAGCAGCCGCAGCTACACGGGCAAATTGTACCCGCTGCCTTTCACCACCGCTAAGGGTCAAGAAGTTGCGAAGGCAGCAATCCGGGTAATGATTGCTTCTCTTGACGCTGTACATAACTATTTTTGCAAACTGAAAGTCATGGTTTCAATATGCAATTTTGAATCTTAGTCCGATAAATAGCTAAACCTTGAAAAAGATTTACTGGGTGCAATGTTTACAAACGCCCCGGACCAGGAGCTGGTAATGGTGAGGTTGAAAGTTGGCCGGTACTTGAACGGTTGGAATGTACGTATCCGGCAGGCAGGTAGTAGTCCCACAATGGGTACAGTAAAAATGAACGTGCGTATCCTTGTGCATTTCAGTGGTACAAGCGGATGAGCATAAAGCATATTTGGTGATACCCGTTCCGTCATCAATGTGGTGAACGAGGCCGTTGTCCTCAAAAGTTTTTAGGGTACGATAAAGCGTAGCCCGGTCAATGTGTTCCAATTGACTTTCCAAATCCGAAATGCTTCCTGCCTTTTCTTGTTTGAGCAACTTTTCCAGTACCAATAGTCGTACAGGTGTGGACCTGATTCCATGTTGCTTCAATTGTTCCGTTAATGCTTCATTCATAAATCCGATTTTATTTAACCAATTACGAGTATATGGCTAAAGCCCAGGTTGAGAAGGGATTCACCCGACATTGGGCTATCCGGGGGAATCCCCAAAGCATAAGCAATAGGTGGCAAGTGCTCATCCGGATAAAAGATTCATTGGAATCATAAACGAGTTTAATCCCTAAACCTGCTCCCCCGTTTTTACCTTATAAGCCCTCGCTACATCGAACACATAAATCAGCCCATCCCCGGCTTCACCGGTTTTCCCTTTTTCATGGATCAGGGTGACGGCTTTCGTTTCTTCCGTATCGCTACATACCAATTCCAGCTTAACAATCTTGCTGTCGGACACTGGAAATTCCAGACTGGGAAACGTTTCTTCATCGGCGGCAAAATTGCCCGTTCCTTCACAGGGAGTTAGCGTAAGGTTGGCAAATCCGGCATTTTTCAGGGCTTCTACAATGTCATATACTTTAGACGGATGAATAAATGCTTTAATTGCTTTCATGATGTTAAGTTTTTTTGTTGTTATAAACCTTCAGCCAAAACCTCCAAGGATTCTTTAAAAAACTCTGTCAATATTTCAAATTTGGAAACCAAACACTAAATTAAACTTTATCATTTATGTTATTAAAAACCTCAAACAAACAGATGAAAGCCATCATTATTACCTGGTTTACAAGAATAATGATTTTGTCAATTATATTGGTGATCCAGAAAGCAATGGCCCAGAAAAATCATGACTTCAAAATCCCCTATTTTGACAGCGCACAGTATGTTTTTGAAGGAGAATTGCTTGATATTAAGCCTACAGAAGATGGTCGGATGGCTTACAACGTTTTTAAAGTTCATAAAGTGTTTAAAGGGAACTTAAAAAATGGGACCGTAGTCATATTAACCAAAAATGATAGGAGTTTCGGGCTTAACGACAGACCGTATGCATTTCCTAAAGGTTTTATCGGAACCATTATGACAAAACCTGCAAATGACAGCTTACCAGCCCCAAAACCCAATACAACCAACGAACCAATCCTAGAAAAAGTTACAAAGCCTACCCTTGACTACACCTTTAATTTAAGCAGTTTTACCTACGATTTAAATTATTACGACAGTCCGAAGGTTATAACAGGATATGCCTATTTAAGCCCCCAAAATAAGAAAGCTGCCTGGGAATCGGATCTACCAGCTAAAATGGCCATAGATGATTATGTCAAAAATATTCGTTTCTATGACATGAAAGCGTATTACCAATACCTCAGAAAATTTCTGCCTAAGTTTGATGATTTTACCGATACCGTTTGGAGGCGTCCTCAAAGCAATCCTTATGCTGTCGAAACCGGAGAACCTATCCCTGATACAATGGGGGAATACTACCAAAAAATCCAAAAACAATATGAAGACTTTTATAAGAAACTTGATAGTATAAAACAAAGAAGGAAAAATGACAGTAAATTAAAAAAAGGAGGTTCCGGTACTGAGGCCAACTTTTCTATTAAAAATATTATTTATACGAACTCAGGAACAAAATCAATTGAGTTTGATATTTACCTGAAAGCCAAAAATGCCGGGAAATACTTGGATTATGCCAACTTAAGCTTTGATTACAATGAAAACGTATTTGGCCCTAATGTGGTTAAAAATAGCAATATTACCGTAACCAAAGGCCCCCTCATTAGCAACAATGCTACCGCTTATAAAGCACTGTCTGTAAAAGACAACCCTAACACAAATGATAGATTCGGAATAAGTGTAGTAACAAAATCAGGTAGTCAATGCAGGAGAGAGCCAAAACCTCCAAGGATTGCTTCAACCAAAGATTTAACCTTTTTCTTCCCTGCATTAATCTTTGGAGGTTTTACTCCATACTAATGCTGATGCCCACCCACGCTTTTCTTCATCTCGGCCTGCAAATAATA
>CAZJWK010000205.1:0-2707 GCA_964549595.1 uncultured Sphingobacteriales bacterium
CCAATACAAAACTTCGAGAAAATATTGCCAAGGATCTCATCTGTCGTGATTTCACCGGTTATTTCACCCATAGAATGCAGAGCTTTTCGGATGTCAATGGTAATAAAGTCCGTAGAAATGCCTTGCCGGAAGTTTTCACGAATATCATGAATGGCTTCCAACGTCTCATTCAAAGCCTGGTAGTGCCGGAGATTCGTTACCATAGTTTTATCCGTCATTTGATCATTCAGGGCCATGGTTTCCATAAGCTTATCCCGCAGAGCATCCAGATTGGCCTTTTCCAGGGAAGATACAAAAATGACATCCCCGACCTCTGAAAACGCCTGTTGCTGCTCATCCGTTAAGCCCCTGTCAATTTTATTGGCTACCAGAAAATGGGGTTTATCCAAATTCAATTCATCCAAATCCGCTTTGACATCATCTGGGCTAAGCTCATTCACATCAAACAGGTAAATCACCAGGTGCCCTTTTTCAATATTCTGCATGGTACGCTCCACTCCTATCCGTTCAATGGTATCATCGGAAGTCCGGATGCCGGCTGTATCACTGAAACGGAAATTAACGCCATTGATTTGCAGGGTATCTTCTACCACATCCCGCGTAGTACCGGGGATATCTGAAACAATGGCCCGCTCATCGTTCAAAAGGGCATTCAGCAGCGTGGATTTACCCGCGTTCGGCCTTCCGGCAATAACCACAGAAACCCCTTCCTTCATCACGTTTCCCATTTGGTAAGAATCAGCCAGGTTTTTAACGTTTTGGTAAATTTCATCCAGGGTTTCCTGTAATTCATCCCGGTTGGCAAACTCCACATCCTCTTCGGAGAAGTCCAGCTCCAACTCCAAAAGCGATGAAAAATTGAGGAGCCGTTCTCGCAGTGCTTTGATTTTTTCAGAAAAACCACCCCTCAATTGATGAATAGCCGCATCTCGTGAAGTAGCGGACTCAGAAGCTATGAGGTCAGCCACTCCTTCCGCCTGGGATAAGTCCATTTTCCCATTCAAAAAGGCCCTTAAGGTGAATTCACCGGGATCAGCATGGCGTATGCCATTATTGAGCAACGCTTCCATTATATTTTTCAGAACAAAAGGAGAACCATGACCGGAAAGCTCAACAACATCCTCACCCGTGTAGGATTTTGGCCCTTTAAACACAGTCAAAACCACATCATCCAGGATTTTATCCTCCTCTTTTACAGACCCATAATGAGCGGTATGGGAATCGACATTTTCAAGGTTTTTGCCTTTGAATAAAGGATTGACTTTAGGGATGACATCCCTGCCTGAACAACGAATAACCCCGATGGCCCCTTGTCCGGCTGGCGTGGCTATGGCTGCTATGGCATCCCCCTGATTATTGGTCACCATTTTTTTGATTTTTTTGTAGTTTGGTCAAAATTGCAACAATATTAAGCCCCTAACCATTTTATCAATTAAGATTGATTTTATGGAAAATTTATGCCCATGACGCCTTTTAGAAAACCCTTCGGATTGGTGCCTTTTATTTTACTCGTTTTCTTTAATATGGCTCAATCACAAAGCAATTGGGATCTGTACGGCGTAGGAGGTTTGACTAACAGTACCATTCTGAAAAATGGAAACAATAAAGGATCAGCTTTAACCAATCCATTTGCCCGATTGGAAGGGACATCCCCATCCCTGATGGAAAAAGGTGAATCACGTACCATTAACAATTTACGATTAGGAATGGATCTCGGTTACACCATAAAAGGAAGTGATTTTAACATACCCTCCTATAAACATCAATTTCACTATGCCCATCTAACCTTCAAACCCACCTTCAAAATCCTCGATGCTTTCAATGGCTATACCGGTGGCAGGATTTCCTACTTGATCACAGATTTTAAAAAAGGTACTAATAACCTTAGTGAAGAAAAAATGCTTATAGGAAGCCCTGAAAAATGGAATATATCCGGCATTATAGGCTTTGAAACCAAATTAAGCAATAAATTAAGGCTTGACCTGAATTACCAATACGGCCTAACAGGGATTGAAGATGCTTTCCATCATTCTGCTTTTCAAGTAGGGTTTGAATACCGCCTTTCTAACGCCAGAAAAGATAAACTGGATACGGTAACCCGTGAAAGCAATCAAAAGGCCGTGGAGGCCCGTAACCACATCAGGCAATTAAAAAAAGGTATGCTTTTAGTGCGTTTAAAAAGCCGTCAGACAAAAATTCAATCCTTAAAAGATGAGGGACGTCCGGGTAAGGCAAGAACAGTAAAAAGAAAAACAGACTCCCTGAATAGAAAGATTCGGGAAGCTTTTCAAAAACATTTCCATTTCTGTTCATTTCGTTTTTTCTATAACCATGACACAGAGATGGTTCAAAAGGGAAATTGGAAAAATAGCGTTTTCGATGCAGATAGTAATTATGTTTCTCCTCAACTGGCCCAAAAAAACAATAAATTTTACATAGCGGATATTGGGGAAACTTTTTTGAGTAACAGTAAGCAAATGTTTGATGGAGTAGTAGTCCGGGATTCCAGTTTGAATATTCTGGAAGACCCCTTTCCCAATAAGATTATAAGCTGGAGGAGTCTCTACTTTCTTGGATTAAATCGCGATCCAAAGGACATGGTAAAAAAATTGGACCAGCAACTAAGGGCGTTTTACAAGTAGTTAAGCTCAATGTATCCTATCCAAAATAAGGCTCTACCACATTTTTTATGGAAATTTAGAACTGT
>CAZJWK010000206.1:0-2675 GCA_964549595.1 uncultured Sphingobacteriales bacterium
AAACCAATTCTGAAAATCAAAAAAACGAAAAAACCATGAGTTTAGAAAAAGTAGCCGACACCACTGTTGCTGCCTGTAAAATGACCGAAAAAGAGCAGCGGGAACGCGCACAAACCCTGAGAAAAGAACTTTTCTCAAAAGTACAAGAAGTCAGTGAACTTGAAGACGGGTATGCTTTGAAGTTACCCGGTAACAAAGCCATGTTCGATAAGATTCATGAGCATGTGTCCATTGAATCCGAGTGCTGCCCCTTCTTTGAGTTTGAAATCACCATGAAGCCCCATGACGGCCCAATCTGGCTCAAATTTAAAGGGGGTCAAAAGGTCAAGCAAATGTTGCAGGCTGATGTGGAAGCATTGAAAAAGGCGATTTAAAAGGATTCAAACCGCCAATTCATAAACTTCCCAAAAGTTTAAACCAGGTTTATCCTTAGGAAGCCTGTTAAAAGAAACTTTTGGAAAGTTTTGGGCCAAATCTTAGCCGGCGCAAGTTCCCTGACTTGCGCCGGTTCTAAATTGGAGTCTCTGACTCCACCATGATTAGCAAATAAAAATTACTAAAATCCTCAAAAAAGCAATACTTATGAAACGAATGATCTTATTAACCGGAATTTTGGCTTTCTTAACCATAACGAATACCTCCAAAGCCCAATTACCTGATAAGCAAGTGGATGTTTCCGTAGATCCCATTGCCTTTTTCTTAGATGGCATATCAGTTCACGGGGGCTATGCCACCAACGGCTGGCATTTTGATGTGGAAGGCTTTAGCCTGGATGTTCCTGAATCCGTTCACGGAAATGAAGGATTAACGGCAAGTCAAAACGGCCTGGAATTGAAATTAAACCGCTATTTCCAGGGCAAAACAAAAGGCTTTTTTGTCAGTGCCGGAGGTGGCATATCCGAATTAAAGGTAACCGGTTCGGAAGGAGCAAGTAAAACCAACTTTGAGTATTCTGCCGGGTTCAGAAGTGGCTACCGCTGGAATACGGGGCTGGGCAATTTGTACCTAACGCCTTTGGTAGGCCTGGAGTATACTTTTAACCCAAAAGACCTTACCGTTGGAGGCCAAACCTTTAAAAACAAACCCTTACAACCCTATGCCACCGTTAATATCGGATGGTATTTCCCATTTGAATGAATAAACGTAATTACGAAACACAAAAAGAATAATCGTTATGTTAACAGGAATCAAAGCTTTTTTAGCAAAACAGTCTAAAAAGCCGTCAGGCTGGTTCGGCAGGCACATTGCTTCCCGGGTTTTCAATAAGGAAAATTATGAATTGGAGCAATTCGGTCTTGAATTGCTAAGCCCACAGGAAGGGGACAACCTTCTCGAAATCGGTTTCGGGAATGGCCGCCTTATTAACCAAATAGCATCAGAATTTCAGAAGGGAAAAGTTCATGGAATTGATATTGCAGAGGATATGGTGGACTTGGCACGCAAAAAGAACAAAAAATGGGTAGACAACGGGCAAGTGGCTTTGTCCCAAGCTTCCGTAGCTCAAATTCCTTACCCGGATGCTTCCTTTGGCAAAATTTTTACCGCCAATACCATTTATTTTTGGCCTGAACCCGAAAACAACCTCCGGGAAGTGAAACGAGTACTTAAACCGAGTGGATTGTTTGTATGTGCTTTGCGGCTCAAGGAACAAATGGTGGATTTGGATTCGGACTTCAAAAGTGCCGTTGTTCAAGACAATCCACACGTGTTTGAGCACCTTTATGACGGTGAGGAAGTCAAGCAATTGTTCAAAAAAGCGGGATTTGAGCAGGTAACATGGCAAACCCAACCCGGTGAAAAAGCAACACTCAATGCCATTACCGGAGTTAAACCATGAAAGGGAAAGTTTGAAACTTGAATTATTGAAAATATGTTCATATATAAAATTAAAAAAGATAAAACTATGACTGCCGAACTGAAATCTCACTGGGAAACCATTTATGCGGAAAAACGTCCGGAAGAAGTAAGCTGGACGCAGGATGTTCCTCAACATTCCCTGGAAATAATTCGAGAATTGGATTTACCAAAAACCGCTTCTATCATTGATATTGGCGGAGGGGACAGCAAATTGGTGGATTTCCTGCTGGAGGATGGCTATGAAAACGTTAGCGTGTTAGACATTTCCGCCAATGCCATTGAACGGGCTAAAGAGCGGTTGGGACCGGAAAAAGCCGAAAAAGTCAACTGGATCGTTTCGGATGTCTTGACTTTTGAACCCAATCAGCAATACGATCTGTGGCACGACCGCGCCACTTTCCACTTCCTGACGGATAAATCAGCCATTCAAAATTACGTCAGGCTAACCGCCAAAGCGGTCCGTCAATATTTGGTGATGGGCACCTTTTCCGACAATGGGCCGGAAAAATGCAGCGGCCTTACCATCAGTCAATACAATGAAACCACCTTAACGGACTTGTTTGCTGACCATTTTCAAAAGGTCCAGTGCAACCGTAAAGTCCACCAAACCCCGTTTCAAACGGACCAGGAATTTTTGTTTTGCAGTTTTGAAAAGAAAGGTTGACCTATTGAAAAACCTTCAGGGTAGAGTGTAACGAATCCTTTAATTATAAATTAACTTTATTGGTCACTTTTGCCCCGACCTTTAGGTCGGGGATAAAAGTGAAAAAGAAAGAAGGCTTTAGCCTTTAATTTGGTTCATTTAATGGCTAAAGCCA
>CAZJWK010000207.1:0-1450 GCA_964549595.1 uncultured Sphingobacteriales bacterium
AGTGTTGTTTTACCGCTTCAGGTTTTCCAGAAGGCTCGAAAAAAACCGGTTGCAAACGAACATGTCTGACAGGATATTGGTTAATAAGCACCTTTTCAGGCTCGACATTTTCAATTAGTTCTTTTGGTTGCTTATAGTGATGCAACCCAGGTGTAGGTTTCGTGATATAAAAATGAGCTCCTTCCTTGTTATAATCACCATATTCCTTCACCGATCCTGAATATTGCCTGATAATGACCCTCTCCTTTGACCATTTTATGTATTCATAGATCTTTAAGCCGTACCTTTCTTCTTTAACAACCAGGGATTCCCCTTTATCCGGGCGGGGAATTGTTTGATTTATTTCATCCCACCATTTAGAATAAGTCATGGGAACAATATCGACTTTTTCTTTCTTTTCGGTGTATTGCAGGGCTTTTTCCAATAAAGGCTGTTTTTCAACCAGGTTCAGTTCTTCTTTTCGGCTTTCAAATTGCTGGTCTGTTTCAATCCGGGCTTTGATCCTTTTTGTGGTATCACTCTCCAAATGGGCTTTAAGCTTGAACTTGAGTTTACTATTTTCTTCCTTAACTTCCAGTTGGTTTACTTGGTAATACTTGCGATTAGAACGACCCCTTCTGGAGTATGTCTTAAAATCTGAAAAGTCAAATTTGAGTTCCCCTTCTTCCCCCTGCCGTTTTGACCTTCTCCTTATATGTGATCTTCTATCACCTGCGTTCTCTTGCTCTTCAATGCAATCCTTATACTCCTTTTCCAAACCACCAAGACTTACCGATTCATTATAGCCAGTACTTACTTTTAGCTCCAAATCCACCATGCCATTAACGGTTTTCTTCAGTTGCTTTCGAAAGGCCTTTTCACTTTTCATTTGGCCTTTATATTCATGGTAATAAGGGTTGTAGCCAAATGCAGGAAAATCAATGGAATAAGAAGTGCTATTTCCCTGGTCGTCCACATCCACTACAACATTGGGAAAATATATTTTCCGGGTTTTATCACCCATTTGAAATGCCAAATAGGTGGCATGCTTTTCATTACCGTACACTTTATGCTCGGGGCATTCATCCTTTTCTGAATCCCCTGGTTTACCATCTTCTTTGCTACTTGAGGAATTGTTTTCCCGGAATTTTAAAAACGAGGATCCGGAGGATAAATTAAAATTTTTACTGTTAAGCATCTTGGTTTTAAAGACGCCAAAATTCACTTCATGCCATAAAGACGAAGCGCAGGCCCTTTCTAAAACTACCAAACCAAAAAGGGAAATCGCCAAACCGTATTGTATAAACTTTTTCAAATGCATAACCATCATTTTTGCTGTTTTAATAACCTGAAAATTTACACTACTTATGTTATTTTTAATTATTCTCTTTTTAATTGACTAATGCCACATGCACTCCCAATCCACAATGTGCCCTCATTGCCCATAGTAATAAAGTAGATGCCACAATGA
>CAZJWK010000207.1:1550-2666 GCA_964549595.1 uncultured Sphingobacteriales bacterium
ATTATCCAATCCAATCCATTTATTACCCTTTTCGTCTATGGCTATGGATGTTACTTTACCATAAGGCAAATCAGAATTGGAATGGTTGTAAACTTCCCAGCTACTGCCGTCAAATTTGGCAAGGCCGTTGTTTTCGGTTCCAATCCATTTATTTCCCTTATCGTCTATGGCCAAGCTTTTAATATTATTTCCAGGTAAGCCTGAATTTGATTGGTTAAAAACTTTCCAGTCATTCGATGATTTAAAAATGTTCCAGCCATTGTCATAATATCTGACAAGCCCACCTCCATTTGACAAGCCTTCTCCATCAGTTGCGATCCATTTATTTCCATTGTTATCTATTGCTATTGCTGAAACCTGTCCGTGGCGAGGTAACCCTGAATTGCTATGGTCATAATGGGTCCAGCTATTGTCCTCGTATTTCACCAAATTAGGGCCATTCCCGATCCATTTGGTATTGCCTTCAATGGCCATGGCTTGAACGCCATTTCCCGGCAGTGGGAACTTGAAAGGCTCAAAGAGCTCATCCTTACTTTCGTCATATTTAGCCAAGCCCTCTATGGTACCGATCCATGCATTGCCATTACCAGAAGCATCTACTGATAACACATCTGAACCCGGCAAATCTGAACTGCTCGTATCATAAACTTTCCAGTTGTTGCCGTCATAGCTGGCTAAACCTCCTTCACTACCGATCCATTTGTTACCCTTGTCGTCCACCGAAAGCGATTGTATTTCACCTGAAAGCCCCTTATTATAAACTTTCCAATCATTATCATTAAATCTGACAAGTCCTCCTTTTTCTATCCGGAGCTCACCCTGATTATTATGATCCATCTTAGTAGCACCAATCCACTTATTTCCTTCATTATCGATGGCAATATCACTAACATCATTAACAGGCAACCCTGAATTAGCCGTTATAAAAATTTTCCAACTACTACCGTCAAACCGGGTCAGCCCATCATCCATCCCAATCCATTTGTTGCCTTTGTCATCAATGGCTATTGCCTGAACCTGGTTATCGGGAAGGCTATCATAAACGATCCAGTTACCGTTGTTATAGCTTACCAATCCACTTTTTTCTTTACTTTTAGTACCTATCCACTTGTGACC
>CAZJWK010000208.1:0-2640 GCA_964549595.1 uncultured Sphingobacteriales bacterium
CTGGCATAACAACGATGGCATGCTTTGATAAGTTGGTCTTCACCTTTAACATTCAAATAGGTTTCCTGCTGGCCTGCAAAACTTGCATTGGGTAAGTCTTCGGCTGTGGCACTACTGCGCACGGCCAGGGAAATATATTCGCCGTACTGTGCTTTTAATTGATTGTAACCTTGACCTATGGAAGCTTTAAGATTTTCGGGCAAGGGTGTATTAAGGATTAATTGCCGAATGTTCCGACCTACTGCTTTTAGGTTAGTGTACTGTTCACGGTCAAGTTCTTGCAAATAGGCATAAATGGTGTGGTGAATACCCTCACTATTTAAGAAATGCCAATAGGCATCGGCTGTTGTGGCAAAACCATCCGGGACCCGGATCCCTTTTTCAGAAAGGTTTTTGACCATTTCCCCAAGGGAAGCATTTTTACCACCTACTTCCCCTACCTCTTCCATGGTCAATTCATGGAAAAAACGAATTAAATGACTATCGGAACTCATAAGGATGATTTCAAAAATTTAGAGCAATTTAGGTGTTAAAAGGAAAATTAGAAAATGACATTTGTCAATGTCTGGTCATAAAAAAATATTGTATGGTATAGTTTTGCGATGCTATCAAATAAAAATAGGTACTTTTCCGATAATTGCTGTTTTGTCGTGGGATATTCTGTAAACTTAATCCTTATCATCGGCTTCGTTAATTCCTTTAAATTTGTTCCCTGTATTGGCAATAATATTAATAATGCCAGATATCCAGCAATACCTCGGGGAACACACCTTACCTGTCCTTTTAATTTTTGGTGTACTCATTATTCTGGCTTTAATAACGGCCAGATATTTGGACAAGATCAAGATCCCTGTGATTGTTTCCTACATGTTCATAGGGTTATTATTTGGCCCCTCTCTACTGAATTTGCTCAATGACGGCTTGTTGAAAGACCTTCATTTTCTTACTGAAGCTACATTGGGCTTTGTTGCTTTTAAGATAGGAGTTGAGCTGGACTTGCAGTCTTTCAAGCAAAAGAGGTTTGGGATGATCTTTACTATCTTTTTCGAGTCTTTATTGGCCGTAGCAGTTGTGACCGGTATCCTGTACCTTGCTACAGGTAATTGGCCAATGGCTTTATTATTTGGCGCTTTAGCACCTGCCAGTGCACCTGCGGGCACTGTTGCTATTATCGATCAATACAAAGCCAAGGGGGAGCTCACTCAGGCCCTGTATGCTGTGGTCGGCTTTGACGATGCTTTAGGAGTAATCATTTTTGGTATTATGTTAGCCATTGGTAAAGGTTTGCTCCTCCCGGGAGTAGATGAAACAGTAATACAAACCCTCATTAAAACTTTCCGGGAAATCGGGTTCAGTATTGTACTCGGAGGTATCCTGGCAATGCTTTTTATTCCGGTAGCTAATGTGATTAAAAATAAGCTGGCCCTGACCTTTGGATTTATATTATTGGGGGTTGGGTTAAGTGCTTTTTTCGATTTATCAGAAATCCTGTCTTGCATGGTCATGGGCATGGCAATCGGGAACAATCCCAGGCATCAATCATTAAGGGAAATTGAGGAGGAAGAGATTGGCATTATCCTGCCCCTGTTTTACATATTATTTTTTGGCTTAGCGGGTGCCAATTTGCACTTGCAAGCTTTACAGCATTTGGGGTTATTGGGGATTCTTTACATCATTGGCAGGGTAGCCGGCTTAGGTTCAGGAGCCTATATCGGTGCGACTATTGGTGGTCTTCATAAAAATGTACGTAATTACCTGGGTTTAGGAATTTTATCGCAGGCAGGGGTGGCTATTGGGCTGGCTCTGGTACTGAAACAAAATTTGAGTGGTATTGGGCCAGTAGTCAATGAAGCACAAAATGTAACCCTGGGTGATGAAATTGGGCAGACAATTTTTACAACGATCACCGTTACGACTTTTATCTTTGAGTTATTTGGGCCAATCTCTGCCAAGTATGCCCTGGAAAAAGCCGGGGAGATCTCAAAAAACCGTTAGAAATGCCATTAAAATGATATTGAGGCTAAAATAATATAAGAAACATTTATGGATTACAACGGTATTACTCAATCACTTCATATCCCAGCCACCTATACCTGACCACCTTATACAATTCCCCGGCCCAAAGAACTGTGGTGGAAAGAATGGTTATCATTAGAAAATGAAGAACAGGAATATCCGCAAAACCAAAAAGGGTTTGAAGGAAGGGCAGTTTCACCACCATAAGCTGCAGGAGCAGTTTATACTCATCCTGCACAACAGGGTTCACACGCGTTGCTTTTTTGATCTTTCTCTCATAGGTTATCAATCACCCTTTTCAAAGCGGCTTGAACTTCTTGAGCCAATTCGCCCAATTCCCGGTTATCAACTGCCTGCATAGAGGCTACCGGGTCAACAGCCGAGACTTCTGTTTGCCCATCTTTTTCCTGGACAATAACGTTACAGGGAAGCAAGGTTCCTACCTTATCCTCTTTTTGCAGGGCCTCATAGGCAAAATTGGGATTGCAGGCTCCCAAAATCTTATAAGGTCGATAATCGACATCCAGCTTATTTTTAAAGGTGTTTTGAACATCAATTTCGGTCAATACGCCAAAACCTTCTTCTTTAAGCGCGGCAGTCACTTTTTCTATGGCCTGATCAAAA
>CAZJWK010000209.1:0-2635 GCA_964549595.1 uncultured Sphingobacteriales bacterium
ATATTTTAGCCGAATACAGTCCCCTGCTGGATTGGCCGGAAAACGTCTGGATGGGCGTTTCCGTGGAAGATGAGCGGGTCATCCACCGCATCGATTCCCTGCGCAAGACCGGTGCCTTCATCAAGTTCCTTTCGCTGGAGCCGCTGATTGGCCCCTTGCCTAATCTCAACCTGCAAGGGATCGACTGGGTTATTGCCGGGGGTGAATCCGGTCCGAAAGCCCGCCCCATGCAAGCAAGCTGGGTCAAGGATATCCGGGATCAATGTTTTACCGCTGGCGTTCCCTTTTTCTTTAAGCAGTGGGGTGGCGTTAATAAAAAGAAGAATGGACGGGTGTTGGAAGGCAAGACGTATGATAGGATGCCGATGTGAATTGTAATACGTAGAAATAAGGTTGTGTATGAACAGTTTTAAGGATTGTGTTGGTCTAAAACATCCCTTGTTAATTCATAGAGCTTTTCACCCAAATGATAAAGCTGGGTAGAGCCGATTAGCGGAAAATGCCCATCATATTGGTAATTTTGTCGGGCATTTTGATTGGCGTCCCTAATAAGGGTTGGATGTCGTTGGCTGTCGAAGCCTCCACCACCTTCGATCGATTGATCCAGAAGTTGTTTCCAGGGATCACATTGAGTGAAATAAGTTTCTGTATATTCCGGAAGTTGATGATTGAAATGCAAATAAAGCCAAACTTCAAAGCAGGGATTACTGATGGCGAAATTCCAGTATTGATTTTCTCGGCATTCCCTGATCACTTCGTTTAGATTTTCAGTAGTCCAGTCATCTACATCAAACACAAACCATAATTCGTAATCCCCTTCATTATAGTCTTCTATAATTTCTGAAGCTGTTGAAATTAAGTGGTAAGGGGCACTTTTATTTTGGGGATTTGCAATGGGTTTAACCTTGATTTTTTTACTGCGTTTATCAAAAAACTCAAAATAGTCAATTTCCCGTTTACTACCTTCACAAATTACAATGAAAAGAAGGGCATCCCTAAAAGGTTCGGGTTTTTGAAAAGTTCGGTTGTTAATGTAACTGCCTAATGCCAATTTAAATCCTTTAAGTTGCCCAGAAATGGAATTGCGCCATATCGTCCATTTAAATAGCCTTTTCCAATGTCTTTCGTATGGTGCTCTTTGAAATCACTCAACGGATACAGTTCAGATTCTCCTTTGTTATTTTTCTCTACAAACCAAATTTCATCTGATCTAAAGATATTTTGGTCCAGCAAGTTGGATTCATGCGTGGTAAAAACAAGCTGCCCTTTGGTTTCTTCTAATTCTGAAAACTTAGAAATTAGGGTTTTAACGATAAGTGGGTGGATACTTCTTTCAATTTCGTCAATGAAATACGTTTTATCTGAATTGATTATATTCATTAAAAAGGGTATATAGTCAATAAGCCGCTTAGTACCGTCTGATTCATCTTTAAGAGAAAAATTTACAGTATTTTTAGTATTACTGTGTTTTAAGACCAACCGAGTTACATATACTTTTCCTTCTTTATTTTCTAATACTAAATCTTCATCTTCCTCTTCCTCATCTAAAGATATTTGTTTTTCAGGGTGTAATTTTACATCTTCAATCAAGTCATTTATTTCTTGAATTTTAGCTTCGTTAAAATATTTATTAACCTTTTCACTAATCGTATCGAAAGCCATGGCTCCAGTATCAAAAGCTTGCAACATTTTATTTGCAGCTTCTCTAAACTTACTATCAGTTATTAAATATTTTTTATAATTTGAAGGCTTACTATCTGGCAAAATAATATCAATCCCTTTTTCGAACCAGGAAAAAGCTTTGGAGATCTCAGGGATATTATCAATATTTAGACTATCTAATAGTTGAATTATTGGTTCTTTAGGTTTGCCCAAATTTTTCTCAATAATATTTTTTAAGGTCTGACCCTCTTCATCTTTCTCGAATTTTTCAGGAAAGTTTACCTCCAAACTTTCATCCTCTTTTAATTTTCTTTCAAAAATTAGTTCATCATCAATTTTCCCAAGACCTGAATTGTATAGCTCTTCCGATATTATTTTTTCGCCTTTAATTTCTAATCCATAAAGAAAGGAAGTATTTTTATGAATAAACTCAACTCCTAAAATTTGACTTTTATCTTTTGATTGGTTATTTAGTAAAAATTCTGGAATTCGAGTCACAAGGTCTTTTTTGTTTCTAACTTTGTTAATTAAAAATTTTAAAGCATGAATTAAATTAGACTTTCCTGCACCATTGGCCCCATAAATTGCCGAAAGCTTTAAAGCTTCGAAATCCTTAATTTGATACTTATGATGGGATAACCTTTTGATTTTGGGCCCGGGTAACAAATTAAATTCCATTTGCTCATTGAAGGAAAGCATGTTACTGACAAAAAAACGAATAAGCATTAGCGTGAAATTTTCACGCAAAATTACAAAAATTATACCTTTAAAAATACAGAAGATGGACCCAAATGACCTTGAACCCCACCACCGGCTGCTAAAATATATATTATTAACCTGATAAACCTCCAAGGTTTTCTATTCCTTTAATCGTGGAGCGTGACCAGGATGAAACCTTGGAGGTTTTCCTGCTATGGGTCAACCCAAATACCAGAACGGCTTCAAGACCACCACGCATCCCGAAGCCCTGGAA
>CAZJWK010000210.1:0-2566 GCA_964549595.1 uncultured Sphingobacteriales bacterium
ATTTCAACTATCCCATTTTAGTTGCTCAAAGATCAACTAAAATATGGGCATCCCCATATGTTTTATTAAAATCGATTTGCTTTAATGGTAAGGTAATGTGTAAAAAACTTAAAGGAGGTGAAAAATGTGGCTTTACGGAATTATAAATATCCCTTATCAGGAAGAAAAGTCCATGACTATCATTAAATTATAGAACAAATTGCGATTGTAGGCATTCAACACCCATTTTATTCAGTCAAGGTAATTTCGCTCCATCAGTGCCAGCATCATGCCCCGGAAATCCTCTCCTTTTTCATCCAAAGCGGAAAAAAATTCCCGATCAACTTCCCGGACAATGGTTAAGGCTTCTTTCAGTTTGTCCTCCCCGTTTGTAGTCAACAGAATGTTATTTACCCGGCTGTCGGTTGGGCTTTCCTTTCTGGTAATAAGGCTTTTCCCTTCCAGCGTTTTGAGGACTTTCGAGGTCATCATACGGTCAATCTTGACATGGCCTGCGATATCGGCCTGGCGGACTTCCTCTTGCTGGTAAGACAACCACTTCAAGGCAGCCATGCAAGAAAACTGCGTGGGAGTGATGCCCAACGGGTCCAGGCCGGCTTTCATATTGCGTTGCCAAAGCATGGATACCTGCCAAAGCAAATAGCCCGGGCTTTCACCAGGATCGTTAAAATGAAAAATGTTTCCGGTCTCATCGCTCATAGCATTGCATTTGTTTAGTGATCAGCTCAAAATCGGAGGGGCTAATTTCAAAAAATCCCCGCATAAACGGAAAGCCCCATTTTCGCGCATCCTTGATAAAACTTAAATGCGGTATCAACGGTTTAACCGGTGCTTCACGACAATCCCAATAAGTAACGGCTCGCCTGAAAGGCTGGAAAGTGCCACCCTTCATGCTGGCCTGGTAAGCCTGGTGATCGACCACTTGGCCCATAGCCGTAAACATTTGGTAAGGCTGCGTATCCGTCATTACCTTCTTGGAGGAATAGCAAAGGATGTAATCCCCTTCATTCAAACGCTTCATGGGGGCCAGCTTGCCATGATTGGCCTGGATAAAGCCGCCCTTTACCCCAATGGCCACATGATCCCGGCTGGCGACTACGATCCAATATTTAGGGTTTGATGTGCCCATGGTTAGGAAATTTCGTGAAGCGTGATGGCGTAGCCATCCGGGTCGGCTACAGTTAAGGACTTGCCGAAAGGCGTATCAAAAGGAGGAGCAAGCATGTTTACACCGGCTTCTTGCAGATGCTGATGCTGGTCTTCCACACTGCCTTCCCAGCCAAACCAAATGGCCACGCCTGCTCCGGGCTTTTGATGATTGGGAAAATCGGCCGAGGCATACTTAATGGCAAAAATAGCACCCTGTTTATTCTGAAAAACGGTAGCCTGGGGATTCTGGTACTCAGCCAGGGCAAAGCCCATCAATTTCTGGTAAAAATGCCTGGATTGCTCCATGTTGGTGACCTCAAAGGCCATGAAATCGAGGTTCGTTCCTTGTTTTGACATAAACTCCTATTTTGTAGTTGCGACTACAAATTTGGTAAATGTTGTTGTGGCTACAAAACAGGTGCTTAATTGTGATATTTTAGGTTAAATTTCGCCAGCCAAAGAGGCAATGAAACGCTTAATTGCTTAGTCTTTCAACTTTAAAGAAGCCGGAATAAACATGATGGATTGCTTTTTCAATCATATTTCACAGCTTTGGCCTTACGCTTTAGCAATTGACAAACAAAAGCTAACACTATGGCCATCAGTTGAAATTCACTTCTCTACTTACAACACTCACTACATTGAAGCCGAAAGGGAGGATGATAGTTCATAACTGTGAACTGATGAATAACTTGGAGCGTTTAAAAAGCAACCACAGAGAAATTCGACAACCAGTATCAAAAACAAAAATGTTTTTACAAATAAAAATAATAGAACTATGAAAACCCTTCAACTTCAAATACCGGATAACCTGGATGAAAAGGAAGTCACCCTGATGCTGGCAGTGCAATTATATGATAAAGGAAAATTATCCTTAGGTCAAGCTGCGGAATTGGTTGGTATGGATAAAGAAACGTTTATGGAGCAGTTAGGGAAATACGATGTTAGCTTGTTTGGAGAAACAATAGATGACATCAAGCAGGACTTGAAAAATGGCTAAGCAGGCCTTACCGGACACCAGTTGCCTGATTCTTTTCCGAAAGATAGGACAACTGGAATTACTTTATAAGGTTTACGGACGCCTGACAATAACTCCGGAGGTGTCAAAGGAATTTCAGAGAAGTTTGCCAGATTGGATTCATGTCAAATCATTAAGTAATACTGAAGAGTTTGAAACCTATAGGAAAGTGGTTGATTACGGTGAAGCGAGTCTCATTCTCCTTGCAATGGAAATGGATTCCCCTCTTTTGATAATTGACGACAAAAGAGGCCGGAAAATGGCTCAGGCCTTAAACATTGAATTAACCGGAACTTTGGGAACCCTGCTCAGGGCCAAAAAGCAAAACCTTATCCCTGCTGTTAAACCCCTTTTAAAAGATTTAAAAGCCATAGGTTTCAGAGTTACAGAACAATTGGA
>CAZJWK010000211.1:0-2524 GCA_964549595.1 uncultured Sphingobacteriales bacterium
AAAGCAAGTCCCCATCGTCAAGCCCATTGGAGGGCATGGCATATTCCTGGATGCCAAGAAGATATTACCGCATTTATCCCAGGATCAATTCCCGGCTCAAACATTGGCAGCAGAAATTTACCTGGATTCCGGGGTACGAAGTATGGAAAGAGGTGTGGTGTCCGCAGGAAGAGACCCTAAAACCGGAGATCATAAATACCCGAATCTTGAGCTGGTTCGATTAACCATCCCAAGGAGGGTTTACACCCAAGCTCATATGGATGTTGTGGCGGAATCTGTTGAGGAAGTTTTTCGGAATGCTGAACAGATTAAAGGGTTAAAAATGGTCTATGAGCCGCAATACCTGCGTTTTTTTCAGGCCAGGTTTGAAAAAGAATGATGATACAATAGGCTTCTCAGCCCTATTTCGTATTTGCTCACCAATAACTTTTCACCTTAGAAGCATGATTTGAATTAGCTTTTAGCCTGTTCCAAATCATCGTTGACGTATACCAGCCCAGTTACTTTTGCTTCTGTAAAAATTTCAAGGCAAAGCTTATGGAACGCTATGGTTATGGTATTTATTGCGTCCTTATCGTTACTACTTTTTTATTAAGCGCGAATTTTAGCCAGGCACAGTTTAGCCTAAATGCTGAAATACGGCCAAGGGCTGAGTTCCGTGATGGGTACAGGACATTAGCAGAGGGCTCTGACTATCCGGCTGCTTTTATTTCCCAGCGAAGCCGGCTCAATCTCCATTATACGGATACCGCTTTAGAGACTCATATTGCTTTACAAGATGTTCGGGTTTGGGGGGATGAAATACAACTTCAGGACGTTCCAAGTGCGGCATTGCATGAAGCGTGGGGTAAAATTCGCTTCTCCGGGCAATGGTCATTAAAACTGGGACGACAGGAATTGGTTTATGGAAACCATCGCCTATTAGGGAATGTCAACTGGATCCAACAAGCGAGAAGTCATGATGCAGCTGTTATCCAATGGACAGCCAAAGACTGGCAAATTGATGTGGGCGGTGCCTATAACCAGATGCGTGAGAACATCCTGGGCAGAAGCTATACCCTCAATAACTACAAAACGCTTGGTTTTTTATGGGTTAAAAAGGTTTTTTCTGAAGATCTTCAAGTGTCCTTAGCCGGAATTAGTGATGGTTTTCAGAATAGTGACTCCACCAATGACTTAAACTTTCGTTACACAGGGGGGCCGGTTATTAACTACACCCCGGGCAATTTGCTATTCCATGGAGAAGCTTATGTTCAGGCCGGCAAAACACCATCCGGTAATGATTTATCAGCCTTCTTCTTTTCTGTTAACGCCGGATACCAGGCCCAGGATCTCACCACCAAGGCAGGGATAGACTATTCCTCTGGTACCGATGCGGGTAAAACTGGAGAAAGCCACACCTTTAACACCCTTTATGCCACAAACCATAAGTTTTATGGCCACATGGATTATTTTCTGAATATTGGCAATGACACCCGGAATGGTGGATTACAGGATGTTTACCTCAAAACTTCTTACCAAGTTTCAGATAAGGCTGGTATTAACCTCCACGGGCATTATTTTTCCCTAATCAATACTGTCTCGGACCCGTCCGACCCAACAGAAAACCTTAATAAGGATTTGGGCTTAGAGGTGGATGGCATATGCACTTATTCCTTAAATGAAATGGTAACAATCAAGGCCGGTTATGCTATCTCCTTGCCAACAGAATCCCTGGAAGCCCTGAAGGGAGGTAACGCCAATCATTGGCAACATTGGGGATGGGTTATGGTTCAAATGAAACCGGTATTCGTTAAGCAATAGCTGCCTTAGCATAAGGTTAATAAATTTCCACCCTATTAAAATTCAGCAATAATTTTCCTGTTCCAAAATTCCAAATATAATGCGTTACGCGTTACTCAATTTCACCTCCAGAAGGTTTACATCATTTTTCCAAGGCTTTTTCCAGCAATTGTATTTTCCCTTTAGGGAGCATAGGATGAAACTAATGGGAAAACCAGATTCCTTCGCCCACCCTTTTAATCTCTAATGAGAAGGTCTACGCATTCAATGGTTAAAACCCCCTTTTATTCATATGTTGGCTTAAATTGGAATTTTGACGTGCACCCCAAATTGAAGTGATAGGCTTTTAAGTGGCATATCCCTTAATTCTTTTCCTCTAATCAATAGCTGTTTATGACATATGTCATAGTAAAGCCATTAATTGTTATCCATCTTTGAATGTAATAAGAGATAAGAAAACAACTTTTTCGCTAATTAAAAGGAATGCAACTATGTTACGTAAATTAATTTCACTAATCATCATCATGGCATTATTTGCCTGGACTGCTTGTAATACCAGCTCCGATAAAACGGAGAAACAGGAAAGTCAACAAACCGAGAAGCCACAAGGTACATCCGCTAATGAAGAAGGTGGCGGAATGGCCAGCATTAAAGACGACAAATCGCAAAAGAATATTCTTAAAATTGCGGTATCTTCTGATGCCCACACTACCCTGACAAAAGCAGTAAAAGCGGCTGATCT
>CAZJWK010000212.1:0-2514 GCA_964549595.1 uncultured Sphingobacteriales bacterium
TCCTGGTAGATGCGGATGTCGGAGAGCTTGGTGACGAAAATATCCTGCGCTCCATTAGAATACACTTTATTAAAGCCAAATTGGGCTGAATCTAAATATTCTCCTACATTATAAACATTACCGAAACTATCCACTCCAATTCCGTTGCCTAAGTCTCCTCTATTTGCCCCTGTGCCAAAAGAAAAACGAGGATTACCTTTAACCGTTAATTTTAAAATGGCTATGTCTGAACGTCCTCTGTTTTTCAATGTGTCCTTTCCAAAAATTAAATCAGCATTACTGTAATTTCCAGTTGCATATAAAAACTGGTCATCTAATAAAGAAATAGCATTTAATTGTGCCACAATATTTTTGTTACTGGCTTCCTTCAACCATTGTAATTTACCAGTTTTATTATGGCAGGTAATGAAACCATTGTCATATTGGGATCTTCCTTGGATCGTTTGATTACCAATAACAATGGAGTCAAAAAAAGTACCACAACTATAAAAGTTATCCTTGGTTGCTATTATTTCATTAGAAGAACGCCCTGACCCTTTTTTCATCCATTTCAGGTTATTAGCCGAATCAAATTTAACCCAGCATATTCCCCCATTCATCAAGCTATCATTCCCAAACTTTAACTTATTAGAAAAATTCCCGGTACAATATATATTACCTGAAGGATCTACATCTACATCCCTGAATTCATCGGGGTTTTTGCCTTTACCTTTGGTATCCCATTGTAAATTACCTTGACTACTAAATTTGGCTAAATAAGCGCTTTCATCCAAGTTCCCACATACATAAATTGAACTATCATGAACAACAACTCCATTTCCGGCATCATCTCCTGTTGAACCCTTATTTTTTGCCCAATGGAAATTACCGGAAGTGTCGTATTTGGCTAAAAACAGGTCTTCTCCTCCTTTGGCTATCAGGGTGTCAATATTATTAAAAACAACGGTATCTTTAAATTTCCCAGAAACATAAAGATAACCTGAATTGCTTAATGTTACACTTAATCCTCTACTACTTGAAGAATTATTTAAATTATTGGTTGAAACAGCCCATTTTTTATTTCCATTGGAAAGATGTTTAAATAAAAAAAATTGAAAAAAAGATGAATTACCAACCAAAGTGTCTTTTCCGAATATCAATGAATCAATAAAATAACCTGTACTATAATTTGACCCATTATCACTAACCGTTATTGCTTCTCCTTGATCAGTAGTATTTCCACCATAGCTATTGGCCCATTCAAAGGTTTGCGCATGCAAGGCGGCTGAATAAATGATTAATATGAAAAACAAAAAACCTTCCCTGGACATTTCATTAATTACATTTAATTTTAAAAACCGAGCCCTTTGACCAAAAGGACCCGGTTTTTTTAAAAAGTACCTCATTACTTGATAATCATCTTCCGGGTTTTGATTTGCTTCCCATCGATAATTAAGGTGTATTGGTACTGCCCTTTATTCAAGTCAGTGGTTTGCAAAGTCAATTCGCCCTTACCATTTCCTTTAAGCGGGATGCGCTTCAGCATCTGACCCTGGCTGTTGGTAATGAGCATATTGGCGTTTTGGGCGTTCCCCGGCAAGTAATAGGGGATGACCGTTTCATTGGAATAGGGATTAGGCCGGTTTTGCAGAAGCATGGCCTGGTCCGCATCCTCATTAGAGAGGGTGGCGGTTTTTTGGTTCAGGGATTCGTCATCCGCTTTCTTAAAAGATTCCGAAACCCCATTGACTTGCTCAGCCAGTTGATTGACTCTTTCATTCAATTGTTTGACCTTTTCTTCCAAGGCTGCTTTTTCAGCCTTTTCTTGTTCCAAATTGGCCTGTAATTTCTGGATTTGCTGTTGTTGCTTTTGCACTTGCTTTTGTTGCTCCTGCATGCCATTGATTAAGACAGGAATCAGGCTTTGATAGCGGACACCTTTGATTTTCTCATCTCCATTTCCTGTTTCAACTGGTTCATTAATTATCTTTTCCAATTGCTGGGCAATTAATCCTAAATGAAAATCATTGTTTTCACCTCCTTTTAACCTGTATGATACTGGATTTAACTGCATAATTTCTTGGATTCCATAGGTAAGGCTATCAATATTTGATTTTATCCTTTTGTCAGAACCAGTTACAGGTCCACCTTGAACAAATAAAGTATTCCATGGTGTGCCTAAACTACCTAAGTTGAAAGTGGACCCTGATGTTGGAAATATTTGTCCATCCACCACCAGTTTTTCATCAGGATCGGCTTCGCCAATCCCAATGTTGCCATTGTCTCTCACTGTAAAAACAGGGTCGCCACCTGGATTACCTGGATTTTTATTTTTCAGCACTTCCATAATGGTCTCTTCATTACCATTATCGTTACAATCAGTGCCAGGTCCGCAATCCCTGTCCGTTTTTACCTCCAACCTGTTTGCTTGAGGGTCTAAGCTGTTATCGCTATAATCCCCCACAGCGACTTCCCCGGTAGGTTCGAGGCTCATGAGTTCGTAGATAGCTTCCTCATTTGGATTTGTATTTGGGT
>CAZJWK010000213.1:0-2499 GCA_964549595.1 uncultured Sphingobacteriales bacterium
ATGCGCCCATTTTTTTCAAAACCACCCTTTTACCGAACATTTTTCACAAATAGCGTCCGTTTTTCTCCTATTCGAAATCCCTTGAAAATGCCTTAATTAAAAACTCATGTCATAAAAAGCCCTAAAAATGAGGGCTTATCATTACGCGAATGACATAAGGTGCTAGCTAATAGATATTCATTCAACCTTTTCCGGCTCAAAGTGAAGACGCATTAACTCATTGCCAGGCAAACTTAAGGTGGCGATGGTTTGGCCCGATGTGTCAGTGAATTCTACTTCATAGAAGTCTTTATCGAAAGTTTCTACAATGGTACCAACCTGGCCCTTAGCCAGCCACTGATCCGGGTAAGCCTTTAGAAGCGCCACGACATCGGTGGTTTTAAAATCGGCCATATTTCAGCACTTTTTTTAATGTAACGAGGCAGTAATCCTGGAAAGTTTTCATGATGCTTAATAATCCAGGCGGTTCTTAAAGTTGCTTGAAGATTCCCATTTTTTATCGGAAAATCTACCGCATAACGCTTACCAAATTGATCTTCATATTGTTCAAGGGCTTTTGCATATTGAATGGCTTCATAGATTTGTCCGGCCAAAAATGCGGAGTCTTCTTTTCCTATTCCAAGCTTATTGTAAAACCCTTTGGCTTTATGTTTCCCGACAGGATGTTCGCTATTAAGACAATAATCCCTGAGTTTATCCTGATCTACGTAAGCTTTTTGAACATTGGGTAACCGAGCCATAGGTTTGAATATATTGCACCAGGTGGCAAAATTTGCCAAAGTCAAAATTAAAAGAAGATTTGAAAATTATCAGGCTTTTTGCTCCAAATGCTTTTCTTTTCATGTCACAAAAAGCCCTAAAAATGAGGGCTTATCGTTACCCAAATAGCAATAAGCGAAAGCGTTTACCTATCCAAAAATCTTACCACGGAGCAACTCAGGTTCATGTAGTTGTAACCATAAAATAACCATGTAGGAAAATCAGCGATTAGTAATGTAAGTTTTTCGGAAAATAGTCACTCCCAACCACGGATTTCATACTTGTGGCTCCCTAAAATTCATGTTATCCCCCGAAACACTACCCTTGCAATCATTTTTGGGGAGATTTGTTAATCTTGAAATAAAGCCTGCAATATGACTGACGAAGCTTTAAAACAGCAAATCCTAAAGAAAATTGACAAGCTGGACCGTCAAGACCTGGAAGAGGTTTGGGGTTTACTAACAAACTATTTGAACCAAACTGAACCAGAAAAAGATTGGGAAAGCTTGAGCAAAGCTCAAAAAAACGGTATTGAAGGAGGCATTCGGGAATTGGATGAAGGCAAAGGCATTCCTCACCAAGAGGTAATGAAAACCCTCCGTAAAAAATACAATGCCTAAACCGATACATTGGTCGCCTGCAGCCAAAACAGACCTTGAAGACCTACTCGATTATCTTCATCAAAATTGGGAATTAAAAGTAGCCATTAAGTTTCTTGATCAATTGGAATTAAGGACTGATTTGATTCAAAACAATCCAAAGATGTTTCCGGTCATCCATCAAAAGTGGCAAATACGAAAATGCGTGATTACTAAACACAATGCTTTGTATTACCGTGAAAAGTCCGATGTTATTGAACTAATTCGCTTGTAAGATAACCGTCAGGATCCTGATAGTCTCGTTTTTTGGTGACTATCCCCAATTAGTCATTATCTACAAACTTTCATAATACCCCTTCAATTTCTCCCCCATCAGTTGCCTTCTTTCCTCCAGAAAATCCTGGAAATTGTCCGGGTTGCCTTCAAATAAGGTTTCCGGAATGCAGTTCTCCCGGAGGTTTTGGTTCAGGTCGGTTTTGTCTTGTATGTGACCATAGTAAAGCTGGCCGTTTTGGACCTGTTTCAGGACTTCTTCCATGTATGCTTTGGGCGGTTGCTTGCCTATGGCAATGTTGATTTCCTGCTGGGTGTACACATAGTTGGCAACTTGGTTAAATTGGGACTGGGTGTAACCATGCTGCTTCAGCATTTCTTTGGGAAACAAATGATGCACATCACCCCGGTGATCTACCATATCTTTAACGGTGATGTTCTTAGAAAGGAAACCCCGGTCGTTATTGGCACATTGGGCTGCGACAAATACGCCAAAAACCGGATTGGAAGGAGAAGAAGTAATCAATTGTTCAGGAACGGTAACTTCCCAGAAGGTATCCGTTAGTTCTGCTTTTTCTACATCATCCACAAACCGGGTAATGCCTTTTGCTTCAATATTTCTGATGTCCTCATTGATTTGCGTTTCGGGTGACCGGGTGTACCGTTGGGTAATCAGGCTTAACACCAGCCACCTTTTCACATACTGCTCAATAAGGCCGGCTTGAAAACCTTGTTCCGCCATTTTCAGGTAAACCGCATAAGCAAAATTGAGGGCGTTGTAGGATTGGATCATCTTGGTACTGATGAAGCCGGCAGAGCGGACAATCATGAGGAACCGCTTGAAATTGGTCTCATTGATGAAATCCTT
>CAZJWK010000214.1:0-2411 GCA_964549595.1 uncultured Sphingobacteriales bacterium
ACAAGAAAGGGGAGAAGGGCCAATATCAGCTGGTGGTGAAGCAAAGCAGTTGGGATTCGCTGAAGCGCAAATTGAAGGACATCACCCGGAAGACCAGACCTTATAGTTTTGAAGAACGATTGGAGAAGTTAGCAGAGGTATGGCGAGGTTGGGTAAACAATTATCGGCTTGCCCATATACATGCAAAACTGAAGGCACTCGATGAGTGGTTAAGGAATCGTTTGAGATATTGTATCTGGCATGACTGGAAGAAGCCTGAGAGGAAGCGCAAGAACCTGATTCGATTGGGTGTTGATAAGCAACACGCTTATGCATGGAGTAGGACTCGTATGGGTGGATGGGCAGTTGCTCAGAGCCCCATATTGAGAACTACGATTACCTTGTCAAAACTCAGGAAAAGGGGTTATGAATCGATGCTCTCCTATTACCAGCGTATGCAACCTCAAATCCAATGAACCGCTGTATCCGCCAGCTGGCGGACGTACAGTGGTGTGAGAGGCGCACTCCGTTACTTAAAGGTGGCGGAGCCGTCTACTCGATTGTGCTTCCGTGCAATTTTTAACTGTTTTATTAACAATTTTTTGAACTTTTACCGTATTCTGGAAGATCTATATTATTATTTATTCTTGGGCTTTCCAATCTTATTCCTAATGAACATCCTTGACATAAAATTTCACTAAGTATTGAATTCCAGAAATCCAGATATGAGTTGTAATTAGTTTCTTTTAGGTCTATTTCTTTTAATACAGTGTAAGCTCCTGGTTTTTGTAATCCAAATTTTCTCCAATCAATTATTGGCCTTTCAAATCCTGTTTCCTCACAATTTATTTTACATGGAAAATAGCTAAATAAATATGGTTCCTTTGGTGAAAAATGTTTTTTAAAATTATACATTTTTCCTTTATAAATATTATTCCAGTTTGATAAACCCCCGTTTAAATCAATCGTTACCTCTCGAAGAGTTTGCGGGTAATGATTTGGATGAGTTCTATAACTTGCCACTGTTTCACTATCTTCAACAACAAAAATAGTATCGATTACAAAGTGCTTTTTATCTTTTTCTGAACCAAACAATATTATGGAATTAGTTGGCAAATCTAATAACTTCCTACCTTTCCCGGACTGACTTTGCTTACAATTAGTATAATAAAACTGTTCACCAAATATAAAAGGGTCTGTGTTTTGGCTGCCTCTTCCCCGATTTGATAAAAATGGTTTGTGAATCGCATGAGGTAAAGAGGGTTGTGATGAAAAACGATTCCCTGTTAACTTAAATTCTGATTGTGGTTCCCATTCTCCCCAAAAATATAATTCCCCTTCTTTTGGTATTGGGTTGAAAGTATTTCCTTCATTTTCAAGATACCAACCTCTCTGTTTTATAAATTTCCTTTTATGGTCATTTTCATTATTCCAGTATCGAATCCCTGTATCTGATGTTTCAAAGAAATACGAATGTCCATTAAGCCTACTATTTTTTTTCATTTCCAATTCTTTACCTGGATGTGAGAACTGAATAATCATATTATTTTCTTTTTTATGATTTAAATGAGTAATATTGCATGAAGCACAACGTTTTAGGGCTATGTGTTCTGGGCTGAATAAAAACTTCATTACTGTCGCCCGATACCAAACCTTAAATAAAGCAAAAGGTATGTAACTTTGCACCTTGCCAGCCCTGACACATAGCCCATGTTGGCAAACGTTTTTACTGATTTAAATCAACACCAAAAACAATTTTAAGTACTATTAAACATTCTTTAGCTAATATATCCAAATTTAACTCATGATCTAAGTGCAAAATTTTGCTTTCATTATGAACATAAGAACGGCAGTATTTGAATTCATTAATTCCTTCAGGTTTTGGAAAAGCACTTCTAATGGACGCTGCATAATCAATAAACCATCCAATTCCATCCTCTTGAGTTAAAATATCTGGTAACCTTTCATCTATGTGAGTTAAAGAATTACGAATCTCTCGATCAGTTAAAATTTCAGGCCTAAATTGCTGGTCAACACAAAATCTATTTACATACTCAACACGCTCATGTCTTAGTTCATATGCAATTTTTGACTCATTTCGGTATTTATTTGGGTTGTCGTTAAATAAAATTTGAGATGCTATACCCGCCTGCGCACAAAGATCTTGTAACAATGTAGGGATATCTCGACCAGTAAAAAGTTTATTACCTTCTTTAGGGCCACATAATTTATATAAATAGTCAATTCTAAAACAAGTAGCTTCTAATGCCGAAAATCCTTGAAATAAAATAAGATTTTGTGTATCACTTAATTCTCTATCAAATATTACTTGGTTTGTGCTGTAAATAGCTGCAGGTTGATTCATATTTATATGTTTGCCAACGTTTCCGGGCTATGTGGCGGGGCTGATTAAAAACTTCGTTTCTGTCGCC
>CAZJWK010000215.1:0-2309 GCA_964549595.1 uncultured Sphingobacteriales bacterium
CTTATTTGACTCTGGAAATATTAGGGGAAATTCTCCAAAACATGAAATACACAAAAAGCCTCGATGGCCGGATGAAGTGGTAGATCATGTAGGAGGCTAAATCAGCAGCTTTTAAGGAAACTATTAAAGTTGGTATATCTCCGAGGGAATTTCCTGAAAGGGAGGCTCTTCAAAACGAGCAAATTCAATCAATACATTCCTGGCTTCACTATAAAGCCTTCTTTGCCATCCTTTTACATTTTTTGGAGCCCTGATTTCCTGGTTTTGTTCATTCACCCATCGAATCGATACATGCCAAAAATTAGCCCTTGTTGGGGTATGTATCACTTTCGGCCATGCCCTATAGGTTTGGTTATCCTTTTTGTAATTTGCTGGAATTTTTCCATCAAATTCATTAACATCCAAGAAAAAATAACCTCTGTTATAATCAAATTCAAAATCTTTTGGGTACTGAGGTGCCACAACTTCTTCACCTTCTTCCCATTGAGCTACAAAATAATTCTTATTAGGTCCATTTTTTATGGCTACGTAATTATCTAAGGGAGTAAAAATGCCCAATAAATTTGATGAGTAGTCATCCATTTTTTCTTTGGGATGACAAAAGGAGTTCAGGTATATTTCCCCGGTTATAGGATCTTTATTATCTTTAGTCCAGGTAAAAACAGTAAGGTACCGAATCCAATTTTCATCCCTAATAATCCGATAATATTCCCTGGGTAGCAAATGGCTGGGGTAGGTCACCATATTTTCCGTTCCAGACTTTAATAGGATCTTCTGTATTTCCGTTTTCAAAATAATTGGTTAACTTACTGAAAGTGGTGTCAATATCTTCGCCACTTACTTCGTCAACTTTATTTTTATTGCTATAAATTGAGGTATAACAATCAGGTGCTTCCTCATCTAAAAAGACTTCCAGATAGATTCTTTCCTTTTCAAAAATAGTTGTAAAATGCATGCTTTGATCATAAGTAAGGGCAACCGTCATTAGCTTAGGATTCAACTTGAAAAAATTGTTTGAAACCTCTTCAAAAATTGCTTTTAAACGACCATGACTTATGTCTTCAAAATAAGGGCTATTGTTAGCGTATTCTGCTTTAAATTTTTCATGCAATTGGGTTACTAAACCCTCTTTTGATTGCTCCTTTAATTCTTGAAAGGTTTTATTTAAATGGGACTTTAAAGCTTCCATGTCCTTCGTGTTGTAGCCACTATAAACCAATAAATGCTGGTTAGTCCCCTCAGCTCCTTCGCTTTCTTCTTGATACAAATGAGGTGTAATGCTTCCGGTTTGCTCGAAAATAAACTCATTTATTGAATTTTGAATAATAGACATAAGTTTGGTTTTAATACTCAGGATTTAAAGTTGCTAAAAAATCCTGCGTTATAAGGTTGAAAAACAAGTCTTTCTGTTTGGTATGGGCATCATCTACAATACCAACCAAAGACTCAAAAGATTGGTTTAAAGCTTCTTTATTGAGATAATAAACATCAATATCCATTAAAGACACCGTTTGGTCTTCTCCCGCATCATTTTTCCTGCTTAATTCATTACTAACCATGATGGTATAGTTAAAGTCTTCATCTTTAAAGTTTGCCCTGAAAGTCAGTGTATTAAAAGGAGGTAGTTCTATTTTGGGTTGAAAATCAGCATTAAGATGAGGAACGATATCCGAGCCAACAAACTCACTGATGTATCGAACACCTATCCTGGTTATTGCTTCAATCTCATCTATATTGAATGCAGTGTTTAAGACTTCCTGAATTTTTGGAAAAAACATTTGCCAGCCTATGTATTCTGAGGCTTTAGAAGCATTGTAGTTGAATACAATTTTATTGGGCTCTAATTCCAATTTGATCCAATCATTGTAAAAAAGGCCCTTATTACTGAGGTTGACATTGATTAAATTTTGCTGATCTCCTTGCTTATGCTCTATATTAGGATTTCTGGATCTTGAAACGTAATGATACTGGTCCTTAAGTGCCTCATAAAATTTCCCGATCAGCACTTCATAAGGCAATTCACTTTCATACCGAACTTCAACAATAGCGTCTTTAACGGGATCCGGATGAATTTTTTTAGGAATTGTCATTTTAACCAATTTATTCCTTGAAAATTAGCTTATTGGTTCGTTTTTGGTCACAACTTCTTGCTTTTCAATTATAAACACTTTTTATAATAGTGCAAAACTTATGCCCGCTTATTTTGCTTCGCTTTGATAATACGTCAACTCAAAAATGGTATCCATCAAGAACTTCTGGAAGTATTCGTCATCGCTGAATTTTTTGTAGAAGGTGGTGTTGTCATTGAG
>CAZJWK010000216.1:0-2271 GCA_964549595.1 uncultured Sphingobacteriales bacterium
AAGGCCCCATGTAAAACCACAGCACTAAATTTCCTCAAAAAATGGGGTAGAACCTTAAAATAGTTGGTTGGGATTAAAAAACTGAGCAATAATAGGGCTTTTTTGGTTTTAGGGTTTTTGAATCGTCAAAAGGCTTTTGAGATACCCCATGGGCCAAGGGCCAAAAGGAAATGATTGAAAATTAGGAATTTTTTTAATTAAAATCCTTTTTCTTAATAAGAAATGTTACCTTTGCCCTTTTCATATTTACGATAATTCTCTGTTTTTCAAAAGTTAAAGTATTTTAAAAAATGTTGTTATGTTTAAACACAAGGATCAAAGAATGGGCGTTTTCGTGGACGTCCAAAACATGTATTATTCCTCACGCAATTTGTACGGTAAGCACGTAAACTTCGGTACAATCCTGGAAAACACAGTCAAAGGCCGGCAATTAATCCGGGCGATTGCTTACGTTATCAAAGCGGACAACCAGGAAGAGCAAAAATTTTTCGGAGCCCTCGATAAGATGGGTTTTGAAATTCGTTTGAAAGAGCTTCAGACGTATTTAAGCGGGACCAAAAAAGGCGATTGGGATGTCGGTATGGCCATTGATGCCATCATTATGGCCCCCAAGCTTGATGTGGTAACTTTGGTAACGGGTGATGGTGATTTTACGCCCTTAGTAGATTATTTACGGTACATGGGGGTTATCATTGAAATCGTGGGTTTTGGAGCGACTACCTCATCAAGGTTATTGGAATCTGCCGATGATTTCATTGACTTAGAGCAAGAGGCTGAACGGTACTTAATTGACCGGGTGGTTAAAAAGGAAGAAAATATTGATGAGGAAGGCATTCCGGAGTAATGCCCTTATTTGTTTTTTTTAATTGAATGCAGTTTGTAGATTAGTGAGCCGGGTAAAGCCCGGCTCTTTTTGTTTAAATCAAAATTCCCCTGTTATGAGCTTAGAAGGAAAAAAAGCCATCCAACTTGTTCACCAGGATTTTGAAGACCTTGAACTGTGGTATCCGGTTTACCGGTTAAGGGAAGCCGGAGTTCAGGTTCATCTTGTAGGAGAAAATCCTGATGGTGCTTATAAAGGGAAACATGGCGTCCCGGCCACTGCCGATTATGCTTTCCAGGAAGTAAAGGCGGAAAACTATGACGCTCTGCTTATCCCCGGAGGTTGGGCACCGGATAAGCTAAGGCGTTTTCCTAATGTCATTGAGTTGGTAAAAAGATTCCATGAATCGGAAAAAACCATTGCCCATATTTGCCATGCAGGTTGGGTTTTGGCCTCAGCAGGCATCCTTAATGACGTTAAAACCACCAGTACTCCGGGTATTAAAGATGATTTAATTAATGCCGGTGCCCATTGGGTGGATGAATCCGCTGTAGCGGATGGCCATATCATTTCTGCCCAAAGACCGCCTGATTTGCCGAATTATTTGCCTTTAATACTTAGTCATTTAGATCAATAAGTAATGAACTGAGTTTAATATCCGGCTATTGGCTTAGTGCTTATCCAGAATTCAACCAAATTCTATGAAAAGGTTATTAAGGCCATTTTGGTCTTGGCTGGACTTTTATTAGTCAGCTGTCATAAAGATAACAGGAAAGAGAGATAGGCGTGCCACGGATTGTTTCGCATAAATCGACATTTTTTGCTATATATCCATGGCATGCCTATTTAGGGTGGGCAGTCATTCAGCTATTATGGTTATAAGGTCAGAATGGCGTTCTCTTTAAAAGGCAAAGGAAAGTTAGCAGGTAAGCCCGTTGACCCGAGTCGGCCGATAGGTTTTATTGAATCATCGAAATTTGTTGTGTTTCGAAGGAGAACCCCTTCAATCACACATTTGCTTGAAAATAATAAGTAAAAGACCAATACGTAATAGCAGGCCTTTATTATTTTTGAAAAACAGCAAAAGAGAACATAAGTTGTGAAAGTGCTTTTAGATATTGATGATGACAAAGCTCTTAGCTTGATGGAGGTACTCAAAAGTCTTCCTTACATAGATTCTACCCGGTAGGTAGGCACTTCCCAATCTGAAGTGGCATTGTTGAAAACATCCAGGATTTCAGTGTCGGAGATTACTTTCCGTTGCTTGGTCAAAGGATTGCCCTTGAAATCGTAGCTTGTGACGGTTTCTAATCCGGCTTCGTCAAATTGGTGGTAGCGTTTGCCTAACAGGTTGTTAGTTTTAGGGCTGCTTTGAGTTTCCCCATATTCCATTCGCTGCCGCAAGGTCACACTTTCCCCGCTCCTATCCTTGGCCCACACGTGCGTGG
>CAZJWK010000217.1:0-2200 GCA_964549595.1 uncultured Sphingobacteriales bacterium
AATCAAAAAATGCTACCGGCAAGACCATCAAATGGTCCTGCAATCCGAAAATTACACCAAACATTCGCCCATTGTGGCAAAGGAGGATGAGGTGAGAATTGAGGGTGTGGTGAAGGGGATGATTCAGTATAATTGAACAGATCGATATTCTTTGTTAAAATTTGAAAATTACAGGAATAGATTAATTTGGCGTAAACAGCAGTTAAATTGCGTACAAACAACTTTTATCACCATCATCTAAAATTAAGGCCCAAATATGAGCAAAATATTTTCCGCAATATGCCCGAATTAGTTTGAAAAAGAATCAGTCCAAAATCATTTACCTTCATCCCCAGGGATTTATGAAGATGATGGTTATACAACCCTTATTTTAATTACTAATGGGTGCGTCCAGGATCACAAATTGCGCAACAAAGGTAGATAGGGAGTCGTTTATTCATTGGAAGTTTTCCAAATGGATAATCTGAGTTTTAATCCTTTGAGTAGGCTTAATCGGTAACTAAATAATCCTGACAAGCCTCCCGGAACAAACCTTCTTCGACTGCTTTCACTTGCGCAGCAGGCTTGTAAAAGCAGGTTAATTCATTACTGGCTATTTGGTTATTGTAAATGCTTTTGAACACCTGGTGAAGGGGTGAGCCACAGGTATCCGGTAAAAAGGTTTTCAGGGCAAATGCCTTAATGGTCAGGGTATTGCTTTTATTATTATTCAAAGGACCCGTATAACCCATTTGGCCTAAATCATTCCAGGTGGTACTGCCGGGGGAGGAATCCGCTTTGATCTTAACGCTACTTCCTAAGGCCGGTATATTCCACACGAGCCAATGAATCCAGGGACGAACAGGAGCTGTCGGGTTGCTTATTTCCAATGCTAAAGCCTGGGCTTGCTCAGGGAGCCGCTTAATCTTGACAGGGGGATTGATATTAGCCCCTTTGGCTGTATAATATTCCTGCATAAATGCTGTGCTATTGAATGCATGAGACTCCATTAATAAGGATTTTGCTTGCATAACATTGAATTTTTTCGAAGCCATTAACTGACTTCCATTTTTGGCAGGACAAGCTTTAAACAATCATGGCCATAATGGATTTGCATCATTGCCGTGTTAATATCATTCGGGATTACCCGTTGGTGAAAAAAGCTGTTGAAAAAGAAACCATCCCGGATCATGTTGTCAGACCGGTAACGAAGCGAAAAATTCCCTTCATTCGTATCCAGGTAATAGTGGTAAGTCTGCAACATGAAAGGGTTTTCCTCACCCGCAACAGTAAATTTGATCTCTATTATAATTTTGATCAATCCATCTTTGACCTCAAAATGGGTTAGGTGCTTTTGCCGTTTCGGTATGGGAAGATACAATACGTATTCTTCCTGATTTTCGACAAGCTGAAAGTACTGGGTAGAAAAACCTTTATCTGTCAAGGTTGGCTTAATAAACGGTTGTCGGGGAAGTTTGGGTGTTTTTTTCAGTAATGCAGTGATCATAAGCACATGATTTACCGAAGCGTTTTGGTATCAAATTTAAAGGGATATCCAATAGGGAAAAATGACAAAAGTCACTACGCTATATTGATAAATGTTCTTTTGCCATCTTCAACTTAGGAGATATTTGTTCGTAATCATTCAAATTTTTTGGCTAATATGCAGGAATTACCTGATGTAGTCGTTTTTTGCCGATACTTCGAAGCCACTGCTCTGGATAAAACCATTGAAACCATGGAGGTAGCTAATAACCGGGTTTTAAAAACGGATCCTGATCAATTACAGGCCATTTTAGCGGGGAATGCTTTCAGGAATGCCCCTCAATACGGGAAGTACCTTTTTGCCAGGCTTAAGAAAAATGAAAATGGGCTCGTTTTGCATTTTGGTATGAGTGGCTATCTCCCATTATATGAAAATGGGTAAGAGCCCCCGGCCCACACTCACTTAAAAATTCAATTTGATGACGGGATAAACCTGGCTTATAGCTGTATGCGGAAATTAGGCATTATCGATGTTGCTGAATCCATGGACTGCTATATTGCTAAAAAAGCACTTGGCCCGGATGCTCTGGAAGTATCCCGGGAAAAGTTAGCGGAAATACTCCATGCTCACAGAGGGGTGGTCAGATCTACTTTGATGGATCAAACCATTATTGCTGGTTTAGGCAATATTTACACGGATGAAATCCTTTTCCAGGCCGGCATACATCCCAAAATC
>CAZJWK010000218.1:0-2191 GCA_964549595.1 uncultured Sphingobacteriales bacterium
TCGCATAGCGAGCAGCCTGTTCCTGTTCCTGGGTGAAATATTGTTTTTTTGATGCTACCGTCATAATTGATAGTTTCCGATCGTTTATTGGCAAAAATACGAACTCCAGCCAAAGGCAATAACAAAATTTTTAGAAAATAATGCTATTGAATTAGGCGCCTAAGCAATATGGGTTGCATCAGCTGTTTGATTTTGTATTATCCGCAAAGCCCTGATAGACCGCTGATAACGCTGATTTGGCAGATGCTCGCAGATTTTTGGATTTGAATTGATTAACGTAAAAGATGAGCAAATTTTATTGAATGTTTAAAAAATAAAATCAGCGTTAATCAGCTAAATCATTGGCATACGCGTTCGATTGGAATTAACCCTCATACCCTGATAGACCGCAGATGAACTGATAATTTACTTCATGCCAAAGCATATTCCTGTTTCTACCTTGATTAATTCCATTCTTCAAAAAAGCAAAATATCAACAAAATAACATTGGAATTTTAAAGAGGTTTAGATTCAATGACTATTTTCAAATGTACAAGGCATTTTATAACCATTTTTTACCAAGATACTTATATTCACCATACCAAAACTCTGTAGAAGATAAAATGGGTTCCGACACCTTTAATCGAATGAATCATCCTGAAAAATTTGTGGCATTAGCAATGAGATATCACAAAGGTCATATTGGCAACAATGAAAAGGTAGATTTAACTAATGCAATAAATAAGCATAGTTTAAATGAGCTAATTGATATTGTAAGAAATGAATGGGGATATGAGGCAAGAGGGGATGCAATGGTTAATTTTATTAGCGCTAATAGTATTGTGAACAATTTATACAAAAGAATTCCATGATGCAGTTAAAACTCCCGTTTTTTTTCGTGGTATTAATACCAGGTACTATTTTGGGCCAGGATAGCTTCCCTACCTACAAGCCATTAGGTTGTTTAGAAACAGATAATAAAAACTGGTATTTTAAAACAATGAAAAACTCAATATTATTTAGTGAGACAACCTTTATAAGATATGAAGATTTAATGTATTATGCTTTTGAAAGCAATAATACTTCTGTGGTACCTGACTCTGTCTTGAAAAAGTTTAGGAAAAAAAAGGACAAATTTCCACAATCCTATTTTGTATTAGTAAAAAATGAAAAAATCCGATTTAAAATAGAAAATTCTTTATTAGACATTTTAAACACTAAAAGAAAATTTAGATTATTTAGACATGGTTTAGAAAATTATGATTCTCCCGATTATTTAGACAAAACCATTTACCGCAAGAAAGTTTTAGAAAGTAAGCCAAATATGAAATGGAAGAAGCTAATTCCTGGAAATAAAAAATTGTTAGCTACACTTGAAACCGACTTTAATAATGACTCTTTGACCGATTTAGCTATCATATATGGAGATATAGCAAAAATAAAGGAAGTGGGTGACATACGTAACATAACTAAAGCTGGGTTATTTGACTCTTGCGTGATCTCAATTTATAAAAGAACCGGAAAATCAATTAATCTTAATCAAAAAATAAAAATTAAAAACTTTAAAAAGCCACTTTTTCTTTATTCTTTTAAATTGTATAAAACTTCACATCCTTATATAATATATGTTAGCTATCACCAAGCTGACTCGGATGGAACACAATTTTTTAGGTTTGATTTCCTTGTTCCTGAAAATAGCTCGAAAATATCTGATTATCATCTCAAAAACGATTGTGATTCTCAAAATTAATAAATAGTCAAAAATAATTGTATGCCTTCTTCAAACTTTTATCCATCCCTCAGCACGTTAATCCCTACGGATGCCATTCCTGAAAATGTAGGAAATCTGCAGGAATCCGTCCAAAATATTTTTGATGCCCTCTTTTACAAGGATCTTCAAATTGATAAAAGCGTCCTTGAAGATACTGGATTTTACCGGTTAAGCTTAGTAACTTACCAACCCATAGATTTCCAAATTCCTGGTACCGATCAATTAAAGGTCCAACTTTTTCCTTCCGTATCCGGTCATACCTCCATTCCAATCTCCCTTGAATACCGGCTTGAAATTCTGAAATACATCAATGGCTTTTCATTCAGCAATTTCGATGGGCAAAGGGATTATTTTGATTTGCTTCTGAATATTGCCCTGCCTGCTACCCCAATTGCTCTTTCGGATTTGTAATCCGAAAGCCTGCTGATACGGATTTATAAT
>CAZJWK010000219.1:0-2168 GCA_964549595.1 uncultured Sphingobacteriales bacterium
TTTAATTACCCGAATTTAGGGCCTTTAACTGTATTGACAATGCGCCTACTTCGATTTTTTAATTTCCTTGCTTTTAGTGGTTCTGGGGATTGTAATGGTTCGCGGGTGGCTATAATCGATACCCGAATAAGCCATTGAAGGATTTTGGTCAGGCTAACCGGCTTATAGTCCGGGCCAATATGAGGAATGTCATAATTTAATTTCTTGAAGCTTCTTTCCTTTGAAGATGTATTTAATATAAACCTTCCAACCATGACTCAATTTATTTATGGCGATAAGCCCTGGTTTATTTACTGGGAATTAACCCGGAGTTGTGAATTAGCCTGCAAACATTGCCGTGCGGAGGCTATTAAAAAGCGCCATCCGCTTGAGCTGACTTTTGAGGAGTGTAAAGGCGTAGTTCATCAAATTAAAGAATTCGGGGAGCCTTATCCGCATCTAATAGTAACAGGTGGTGACCCCCTCAAAAGGCCGGATTTTTTCGATATTTTGGCTTATGCCATAGAAGAAGGGGTTCCTGTTTCCGTTGCGCCAAGTGGTACTTATGCCCTTAATTATGACAACATTAAAAAAATCAGGGATTTAGGGGTCAAAGCCATGTCTTTAAGCCTGGATGGGGCTAATGCCGATTCCCACGATCAATTCAGGGGCGAACCGCATTGCTTTGATTGGACTATGGAATCAGCCGCATTAGCCAACCAGATTGGCTTGCCCCTTCAGTTTAATACACTTGTATGTGCTGAGACCAAAGGAGAAATTGATCAAATTTATGAAACCATTTGTCAATTTGAGGTAATGCGCTGGAGTGTGTTTTTCCTTATTCCGACCGGAAGGGGTAGTGCGCTTAAAGCCATCAGGCCAAAGGAAACCGAAGCTTTACTCCATTGGCTCTATGACACCATGCACACCGCTCCTTTTCCCATAAAAACCACAGAGGCTCATCATTTCAGAAGGGTGGCATACGAAAGGTTAATGCAGGAAGGGTATAAGAATGCAGAAATCCGCCAATTTCCTTTTAGCAGGGGTTTTGGCATCAGGGATGGCAATGGAATCCTGTTTCTTTCCCACATTGGGGATATCATGCCTTCCGGTTTTTTGCCGGAAAGGGCCGGAAATGTAAGGAATCAGTCTCTTACTGATGCCTACCGGGAATCAGACCTTTTTACCTCGTTGAGAAAAGTGGAAGCGTTTAAAGGCAAGTGTGGCTATTGCGAGTTTAATGAAATTTGTGGTGGCTCAAGGGCAAGGGCTTATGCCGTAAATGGTAACCCCTATGGCAGTGATCCCTACTGCACCTACAGACCAAGCAAGGAATTAAAAGTTACCCGCCATAAAATCTTCTAAGTTCCCAGAGCCTTCAATGAAATCGAAAGGTATCCTTCTTTTAAAAGACAATCGGTAACTCAAACAATTATTTATTTGCTCATTTAATTCTGACATTATGCAAAAGCAGGTTTATAATTTTATAACCCTCATCAAATCTGATCTCAATCATCACTTCGATTCCCACTTCTTAAAAATTAAATAAATAAATTTTTTTTAAAGCATTTTTAAGGACTTTATTAAGGGAAGCCTATTGGATAAAATAGAGAATTAGAGAGTTTTTTATCTGGTATTATCTCTCAAAAAAATTTGGCTCTTTTTTTTAAATATGATGAATGTCATTTTTTGAGCTTGATTAGCTCCTTTACTTCGCAAGATAGAAAAACAGGAAATTATAACCTTAAAACTAATCATTATGAACGTCAACGAATTAAGAATCAGATTACTTACCGTTGTAGCCTTGGCTTTTGGCTTCCTGATGGTGGGTTGTTCAGGAGACTCTTCGCAAGGAGGGAGTAATAAAAGCGCTTCTGGAGGATCAGAGGGATCTGCTAAATCAAAGAAAGAAAAGGAGGCAACTGCCATGATTGAAAAAGGACTTGGCATAGGGCCGGTTAAGGAATTAAAATTAGCGGACGAAATTGATCAGGAAATGGCCAAAAAAGGGAAAAAGCTGTATGAACAAAACTGCACCTCTTGCCATAAGCCGAAAGAAGACCATTTAGGCCCGGCACCTTTGGGCGTTCTTGACCGCAGGAAGCCTGAATGGGTCATGAACATGATTTTGAATCCCAGGGAAATGGTCCAAAAAGATCCAACAGCCCAGGAGTTGCAAGCTGAATACA
>CAZJWK010000220.1:0-2156 GCA_964549595.1 uncultured Sphingobacteriales bacterium
ATTCCCTATAAGAAGTATTGGAGTTATTTCGAAGTCATCATGCTTTAGTAATTTTTTGCGAAAATCACCACTTTCCGGTAATTATTGCAATTTTTTACTAAAAATATGCCTTATTTTTACCTAAGGACCTTTAGGCAAATAGATTAGTTCCTTTCAGCCTTAAAGCTATAAAAATGATTGTTTCCCCAAATTTTTAATCACTCAAACTGCCTTGAAGCCTGGATGGAGTTGTAGGTCTAAAAAACACCTGCTTGGAATCCATAATGTGGTAAAAAATCCTTTCAACCCTCATGCTGCCAGCAATACCTCGATGCATTGATGGATTTTATTTACACCGGTCCCGGCATTGGCTATGGCAAATCCCATACCTGTTGCTACTTCTCTATAACTTTCTCAGGTGTTTCAAAGGATTGGACTTTCAGCTATACAAAAATTTATAAAATACTTTTAATTTGAGATGATAGCAGAGATCAGCTAAGCCTGTTAGCACTATGACCCCTGAGCATAAAGCCCGCGAACAAATTGATCAGCAACTGGAACAAGCCGGCTGGGTTGTCCGGGACATGGTGGATTTCAACCCTTCTGAAAATGTTGGCGTGGCCGTGCGTGAATTTCCCATGGCGGATGGCACGGCTGATTACCTATTGTTCGTAGATGAAGAGCTGGCCGGAGTGATCGAGGCCAAAAGCGAAAGCCAGGGGGAGAAACTGACCAAAGCCGAGGAACAAGCGGTTGCCTACGCCAAAGCATCTTGAATAAGGCGTTTGTAGGGGCGTTGGTGGAAAGTGAGGAAGCGGTTGAAGCGGAAAAGGTGTGAAAATTTTTTAGATGAGTAGGATTCAATCAAATATTTTTGAACTATGACAAAATTAACCTTAGAAGTTCCGGATAACATAAATCTTAATGAACATGATGCCATAATATTGCTGACAGGCAAACTTTATGAGCTTGACCTGATTTCTCTGTCTCAGGCTTCTGAATGGGTTGGCCTTTCCAAGGAAAGTTTTCTTGAAAAGCTGGATGCCTTTGAATCCGAAAAAGCCTTCAGGGAAGATGGGTTTAGGTTGGCAAGCCAGGCAATGGAAGAACGATTTTGTGATGAACCGGATTACAGTGATGTTCCATTAAAAGAAGAAAATCCAAACTTTGTTCCACCAGTTCAACGTTAATTAGATAAGATTAACCAGATTTGAAAAGAAATCACATCTTTAAAGGGCTATATTATGACAGAAAAAGAGGCCGAAAAAAGCCGATCTAAAAAAGATAAGAAGGCCATCATTGAAGAGAAATATGGCAAGGATTACGGTATTGAATCAGAAGAAGAATGGAAAGCCTACCTTCAAAAACTTGAAGATGAAGGGTGGTGGGGCCTTAAAAACTTCCTGAAAAAACCGGGCAAAGCCAGTGAGCAAAGTAAAACTGACAGTTAATCCTCCCCTCGTTGAACAATTAGAAAAAAATCGGTTAGCATTCATTCAAAATGCTACCCTTAAAACTAATGTGGCTATTGCCATGCAATATATTAGTTTCTTGAGGGATTTGGAGGCTGAAGTTGAATTGCCGGGCTTTGTAGCCTATTCTACATTTAAAACCATAATTGTCAATACAGCTTCGGTTGTAGAAAGTGTTTTACACTACGGAATCAATGAAAAAATACAAAACGGAGAAATCAATGAATCAGAAGTGATGCCGGTAAAAGAAACTTATTCCCAAAAGAAAATGCTCTATGACATTCCTGAATCTCACCAACAAGTAATCGGGGGGATCATAGAACTTAAAACGGAAGAACTAAAAGACAATACCAATTTTATCACTATCAATCGAGCTTGCCGAAAAGCAGGTATTTTAGATGAAAACCTGTTTAACGAAGTTGAATATTTACGAGAACTACGCAATAAAATTCATTTAGTGGCTTTGAAAGACAGGGATGACTATTACAATAAAGACCATATCAATCAGGTTTTCAATACCGCCACAAAGGTTTTAGACGCAGTTGAAAGTGAAACAAATAAACAATAAAATCCCTCATGTCCACCACTTCTCCCATTGTCCAAAAAGTCTGGAATTACTGCCACACCCTGCGTGATGAAGGCGTAGGTTATGGCGATTACCTGGAGCAGTTGACTTACCTCCTGTTCCTGAAAATGGCGGATGAA
>CAZJWK010000221.1:0-2113 GCA_964549595.1 uncultured Sphingobacteriales bacterium
AAGCATGGCTATTTCCGAACCCGGGATTTAATTTTGAATTACATGAAGGCTTTGAGTGTGGGAGATACGGAGATTAGGTAGAAAAACTGAAATAGACACCATAATTGCTGAAAATAACTATTTATTACAACAAACAGGTCATAAAGAAGATTTATTTGAGTTTTTTAGTTTTGATTATCTTAAAGGAGCTATTATGCCTAAGCTATCGCCTGATAATGAAATATTCATCTTAAAATTAATAAGAACTTCAAGCTCTTATGAAGAAGAAATAAATAACCCTGTTGAATCAATGGTTTATATTGAAAACTCAAAGTCAATCAGGTTCTTTGGGACTTTAAATGCAATAGAAAATTTTAAGTAGGAATTACCTGAAAAAGCTCATGACTTGCTTTTAAATTTGCCAAAAAAAATTAACGAAGTTGGTGAAAAGCTTTTAAAAGAACTGGATAAAGACTTTTAGAATTGGATTGGCCATAATTAGCTTTAAACACCGACTGTACCAATTATCGACCCAATTGTAGTCAAAGTATTGTTTGGCAGAATATTACATCATGCTCTTGTTGAATCAGGAGATATCTTCCAACTTTTCTCCTTTAACCTTTATCCGATAGGCAAAAGGCGGTTTTTTCTCAATAATGGTTGCTAAAACTGATTCCCATTTTTTAATGATCAATAAAGCAGTGTCCCAAAAGCTGTAACCTTTCGGAATTTTAATAAAAAACATGCCTACCTGGTAATGCTCGAAAAGATCTCGCTGATGCTTAGTAAATCTGATGTTGACATCTGCAGTAATTACAAAAGTCCCATATTTCAATTTAGGAATCCAATTCTCATCTTTAGCCCCTTTTCCAAAGTCATCAGGTAAAGACCGCACTTCTATATTTTCGGTTAATTTGGGATACCGCTTATTAAGCGCCTTTTGCAGGTTATTAATTGCGTAAGCAAGGTAAGGAGATAAATTTTCATCCAAATAAACAATCATGCAACTTCGCAGTATTCGATGGCATGTTTTACTTCCTGTTCAGATAGGTCATAGGTAAAGGCAATGAAAGGAATGGGTTCATCTGCCTGATATAAACGGAAAATGGTTTCTGGGTAAACATTGGTTTCATCAATGACCGGATGACCAAATTGTCGTTGAGGATCACAAAGAATGTGTTTGTCCTTGCCAATTGGATAAAATTTATTCACCAATTCATTTTTGAAGTCCACCTTTTTAAAGAATTGTCGAATAAAACCAAAATTGAGCTGATTGCTTCCATCTAAAGTAATGATCTGTTCTTTGTCCTTTTCTTCTAGGAATAACGTTTTGCCATCGGTATCAATACCCTTCAATACTTTTTGATGGGCAAAGGGAAAATTGGTATTAATTCTATTAGCAAGCCATTTATGGGCTTTTAGAATATTCTGATTGGTGACTCCCTGAATGCTCAAATTATAGAAGGTATACAGTTCAATCATGGTGTGAAAAGAAACCGCCTTTGATCCATCCGCAGTCCATGAATAGCTTTGGCCAATAAAATCTGCCAGTACACCATCCCAATACTTTTTAATCCACCGGTTCACTTTTTGAGAAGGTAGCTGAAGGATTTTGGCAATTTCCGATAAAGGATAAATCCCTTGTCCTATTTTTGGTTTTGTTTCGAAGGTTCCGGTCATTTTTTAAAGGTTTTCCGATTCAAAAATAATAACAAAATGAGAAGGGGAATGATTAGAGATAGGGTAATTAAAGGATAATTAAACAAAATCTGTACAGACTTAATCACTAAATGAGGTGAAAGTTATGGCACAATCCACAATAGAATGGACCCAAATGACCTGGAATCCGACTACCGGGGGCGATAGACCTATTAATGAACCAATAAACCTCCAAGGATTTACGATTTCTTATGATTACGGCCAACTTTCATAATTAATCCTTGGAGGTTTTCGAGGCGGCTTAAAGCCATAGGTTAGGAAAAATACCAAAACGGCTTTAAAATCACCACGCATCCCGAAGCCCTGAAAGTAATCTGCACCCGGAAAAGGTGCTATTGGCAAGATGGGTCGATTGTCTGGTGAGGGAGATTTTTCATGAAGGCGCTGTAAGTCGCTTACGCTCCAACATCGCCTA
>CAZJWK010000222.1:0-2093 GCA_964549595.1 uncultured Sphingobacteriales bacterium
TACATCTTCCATGGTTCCGGAGCCATGCGGGTCGGTATTGTGAGATTGGTGTTCCTTAGTCTCTACCGTCCGGCCCAGGGCATCCAACCTGGCACTGGTGGGGGTATGCCAGTGGTTGCTGTAGCCCGCACTTTCCGTGGCATGGGTCATGCCACCCAGGTCATTCGGGTCGGGGGTGCTCAGGCTGATTGGAATTTCGAAATGACAACTTTTTAGTCAAGTATTATGAACAAAATACTTGACACTTAAACCTTTTTCTTTACTTTTGTTCTAACCAATGATAAGCATTTAAATTAATGAAAATTTCGGAAAAAATAGCCCGAAAAATCAATCGTATGGAGCCCGGAACCACATTTAAGTACCAGCAATTAGGTGTGGATCGCAGTGAATACAGCGCTGCGGCAAAGGCTATTGAACGATGTATCCAAAAGGGAATAATAAAACGAGTATCTACGGGTGTTTTTTACAAACCCCAACAAACTGAGTTTGGTGAATTACGGCCTCGTGAAGAAGAGCTGCTTAAACCTTACCTGTTTGAAAATGGGAAACGCATTGCCTACATTACAGGAATTGCCTTGTATAATCGCATGGGCTTAACAACGCAAGTTCCTAAAACAATCAAAGTGGCAAGCAGGATAAAACGAATCACAACGCAAATAGGTAAATTAAAAGTAAAACCCGTTAAAAGTTATATAGATGTAACCAATGACAATGTTCAATTGCTGGAAATACTGGATGCTCTTAAAGATTTTAAATCTATTCCTGACATGGACTTGCAGTCCGCCATTACGATATTACAAAACAAGATCACCAATCTTTCCGAAAGTAACCAGAAAAAATTGCTCAATTATGCTTTAAAATATCCGCCAAGAACGAGGGCATTGTTAGGTGCAATTATGGAACCGCTAAAGGAAAATGGTAACTTAAAAAACCTAAAAGAAAGCTTGAATCCTTTAACCAGCTTTGATTTAGGAATTAACACGCAAATATTGCCAAAAGCCGCAAAATGGAATATTCATTGAAATGAAATTACACAAAGACAAAGAAAACTTTCAGAATGCAATCCTGGCAACGGCCCAGTTGTTTGGAATCAGGGAAGTATATGTTGAAAAGGATTACTGGATAACAGTTGCTTTGCATAAGCTGTTTCATTCGGGCCTGGCAGATCAGGTAGTATTCAAAGGAGGAACAGCCCTATCAAAATGCTACAAATTGATAGACCGGTTTTCTGAAGACATTGATTTGGTGGTTTTAAGAAATGAAGGAGAAACGGACAATCAGTTAAAGAAAAAAATTAAAGCCATTGGTAGGATAGTAGACCAGGTAATACCGGAAATTGAAGTGGAAGGATTGACCCATAAAAAGGGCAATATCCGAAAGACGGTTCACAATTATGAAAGATTGTTTAAAGAAGATTTAGGACAAGTAAGGGAACATATTATACTGGAATCAACCTGGCTTGGAAATTTTGAGCCCTTTATTGAAGCACAAATAAGTTCTTATGTTTATGAAATGATGATAGAGAAGGAACAACAAGTACAAACTAAAAAATATGATTTGGCTCCTTTTACTATTCGGGTACTTAGCAAGGAACGTACATTTTGCGAGAAGATCATGAGCCTGGTTAGATTTTCAAGATCAAACGAACCGATTCTACATTTAAGAAATAAAATCCGGCATATCTATGATATTCACCAAATGTTGAAAAATCCTGAAATCCATACCTTCTTTGAAAATACGGGGTTGGATGAAATGCTTGTTAAAGTGGGACATGATGACATGATAAGCTTTAAGAATAATAACGATTGGATTCCTGAACATCCTGCAACCGCTTTAATCTTTGCTGAGCCGGAAGAAACATGGAGGCAAGTCAGCCCTGCCTATAAAGGAGCTTTTCAGGATTTAGTATTTGGAGAATTTCCCTCTGAAAAAGAATTGGTTGATACGTTAAAGCTTGTTGCCAATCGTCTCGGGCAAATTGTATGGAAATTAAGTCCCTAATCGGCTTTTTCAATAGAAAAAGAACAATTTCCTGTTACCCCAATTCCGAATGTCCAAGATAAATAAAAGCTGCAAGCCTTGAGCAAAAAGTT
>CAZJWK010000223.1:0-2002 GCA_964549595.1 uncultured Sphingobacteriales bacterium
TCATCTTTGCTTAGCTTTATGATCCAGCGAAAAAGCATTTTTGCCGTTAGCTTTCAACATCATTTGGACTTTGGGATTCCCCATGATTCCAGGTGGGTATTCATCCAAGTCATAGGTATTAGGGTTCGCCAACCACTCATTCAGGTTCATTGCAATATGAAATTCCCAAACGTTATTCTCCATTGTAAATGCAGAACCCGGAACTTCAACCCTGAAATGGCTTTGATAGGTTGAATTGTCTTTCACTAACCTTCCTGTATGGCAATTAAAGATTTTTTCACTTCCATTACTATCCAGGTAACGGCCTTCAAATTGCATGAAATGGTAGCCCCCGCCCATTGTTTCAGGCCAAGCCATATTGTTATGGATGGTAGTGTTGGGTAAGTTTCCGGATTCGTTTTTTTCCGGGGCCAAACCAAAAGTAAAAGCAATTCCGGTGTATTCCGCATTAGGAATTCCAGAAAGACTGAGGGTCTTTGTCTTATCCATTTTGATATTGCGATAATGAAAAGTGTCAGCCCGGTAATGCGCTCCTTCTTTTGTATAAAACCTGATGTCGGAAACATAGTAGCGCAAGGTATTGATGCTGTATTCATTCCCTGCATCGTTGATATAGCGCTTTTCATCAAGCACTATTCTACTTTCGTCTACATAATGCCACCAATTCAACACCACTGTATTGTCCCGGTACTCACAGGAGCTATCGCTAATTTCGGCGTTAGGGTCATAATTTAAGGCATCCGGGTCGGTGCAACCTCTTTCAAGGTATTGGCATGAGCCATCATCTTTATCAGCAGAAGCGTCAAAATTAGTGGCCTTTGGATCCGTACAACCCTTTTCCTTTTGGCAACCGCCAGTACCGGTGATAAAAACAAGTAAGATCAATAAGCTTAAAAGCTTGCCTAATAAAGAATGGCTATTCATACAACACTGAAACCCTTCATGAATTACAAGAATAGAACCCGGGAAGCCATTAGAAAATGATTTAGGTCATCTAACCCTCGATATCTCATTAATGATGCTTAAAAGTAGGGTAGGGTTACTCCCTTTGCCAACACGTGAAAGTAACATTCCAAAGGCAATGTTCATCAATTTGATCAATGAGGAAAAGGGTGGTTAACCTTAATAACATAAAACTGGGAAATCCGAAGGATTTTAATTGATAACAAGGATTTTATTAATGAAATAAAACCCGCCTTGGCGATGAATTGACTGTTATCCATTGCAGGTTAAAATTCATTTAAGCCTTACTTGAAATATTGGGGATACTTATCCAACAACTTCCCAATTTTTTCGAAAGCTTTTTGAGCATCTTTTTCTTTCTTACCTCTTAAGGCTTTGATATGCGGATGCATTTTTGAGATGAATTTGTGAAGCTCCTGGTGGGCAGGACCTTCCATAGAACATTGCTTTAAAATGGTTTGCATGCGCTTATGAATACCATCTCCTAATTGATTGTATTGCTTTAAGCTTAACTTGGTCATCCCTGAATAAGCATCCACTAAACTATCAATGGATTGCATTCCTTTGCGGGTTGACTGGTCTGTCGGCCACTTTTCGCCATCGTTCAGCTTGAGTGGTTTATCGGCAGTTGAGGCACTATGCTTATTGGGTCCATCCGTTTTCTTAGGAGCGGTTTTCTCCTTTTTCGTTTTCGAATGTTGACTTTCCTGGTCTCCGGTGGAGTCCTTATTAGCGTTTCCACATCCTGTAAACAAGAATAGTAGTGTTACAAATCCTATCCAATATTTCATGAGTCCTTTTTTTATGATTGCTGAAAAGTTTTTACTTGTTGAAAATTCAATGGCATAAATCTTTAAAGCTTTTTACCATTTCTGTTATTGAAGTAGCTGTCTAAGCAATATTTTGTAACTCCTGATATAAGGGAAAATTAAGTTCCCTTCTCTCCGCCAGGCGGAAAAAAGGGCCAGGATTAAGGGTTGACCACTTTTACCACCCTCATCCCTAACCCTTCTCCCGCCAGCGGGAGAAGGGAACCAAT
>CAZJWK010000224.1:0-1953 GCA_964549595.1 uncultured Sphingobacteriales bacterium
ACATTTAATGAACTTGGTATTGCTTAGACGCCTACTTCGATTAATTCAATCCAGCGAAACTTTTTTGTTTAAGTAATTGCTTAATTAAGCAAAAGCATTAATTAACTAAACGCTTCATCATGGAAGATAACCAACGTTGTATCCGGGTTTTTGCGGACGAAAACCAAATTGAGGACGGTAAAAAAGCATTGGCCGGTATCGACCGGTCGTTGAATCAGACCGCTTCTGTTTTGCAACTGGCCGGTAATGAAACCCGGCTCAAAATCCTTTACCTGCTTTATCGGGAACATCAGTTATGTGTCTGTGATTTAGGCGATATTCTCGAAATGAAGACCCCTGCTATTTCACAGCATTTACGAAAACTCAAAGACGGAGGGCTAATCAAACCGGATAAGAAAGGTCAGACCATTTTCTATAAAATCCGGGAAGAAGCTCTCCGGACTTTAAAGCCGTTGTTTGAGCAGTTTCGTAGTGAGCAGGTTGAAGGGGATAAATTGGTTTGATGTGTTAATGTGTTAGGGTGTTTTTGTGTTAACGTGTTAATGTGCTAATGTATTAGCGTGCAGGGGTTTAGAAAGGGAGGACGAGACGTTGAGAAAATAGCTTGAGATTTGTCGCAAGTTTATAAAAGGAATACCATGCAAAATCAGAAATTTCATATTGGAAAATCTACCGGAGCGGGCTTGTTGGCAGCCCTGGCTTCCTCAGCGTGTTGCATTTTGCCGGCTGTTGCTTTTGTGGCCGGTATAAGCGGATTTGCATCCATTTTTTCCTGGCTTGAACCCATCAGGCCTTACCTGGCAGGCATTGCTATCATAAGCCTGAGCTTTGCCTGGTTTTCCCGGATCCGCCAAATCCGGAAAGAGAAACAAGGCAATGGTTGTGAGTATTGTGAGCCGGCCAAAACACCTTTTTTTAAATCCACTGGTTTCTTAGCAACTATTACTGTATTCGCCCTGCTGATGATCGCATTTCCGTATTACTCCGGTGCTCTATTTAATGATAAGAAAACGGATTGTGAAGGCCTTCAAGCTAAGGGAGAAAATACCAGGGTTTATCAAGTCAAAGGCATGACCTGTCAGAGTTGTGAACGACACATAGAAAGTTCGCTGAAACCATTAAAAGCCATTGAATCAGCGAAAGCTTCTTACCAGAAAGGGGCTGTTCGCATTCAGTATGAGGAAAAGGAAGTTCCGCGGTCTAAAGTGCAAACGGCCCTTGAAAAGGCCGGCTATTCCTTAAAACAAAAAAATTAAGCTTATGACTCAAACCTCTATTCAATACATGTCAGTTATTACCTGTCCGCATTGCGGTCATCAGAAGGAGGAAACCATGCCGGCAGATGCCTGCCAATATTTTTACGAATGTGAAGCATGCCACCGGGTGTTAAAACCAAAAGGAGGGGATTGTTGCGTGTTTTGCTCGTACGGCAGTGTTAAATGTCCGCCTGTGCAGAAAAACGATGATGCATGTTGTTAAAAAGGTTTTTCAAAAAGGCGATTATAGTCCTTGGGGTTTTAGGTGCCTGTCAGGCTTATGCCCACGAACCGTTGTATGGCCTGGGACCTCATACCTTGTTCCAGGGTGGCTGGGCTCCGCATGTTACTACGCATTTTACTTCTGATCACTTTGAGACGGAATATGCCCTGGGTTACGGCATAACCCAAAACTGGACTACTGTCCTGGAAACGCCTTGGCATTTGGAGTCCGGCACCGGCAATTATCAATGGGGCGGTCTAAACATTAAGAACAAATACCGTTTTGTCAATAACCTAGAGCCGGGATTAAGTCGCCAGGTTTCGGTTGTGAGTAAGGTCAAATTACCCCGAGCAACTTTCACCGGAGAAAGTAACCATCATGAGGCATCCCCCAAAATCATCAATTTGGGAGTAACTGGTGGGCAGGAAGCCCTGCATTTTTACTGGTTCGGGGCGGCCGGTTACAGCTACCGGT
>CAZJWK010000225.1:0-1943 GCA_964549595.1 uncultured Sphingobacteriales bacterium
GAAGCGGTGAGGACGAAGAAGGTGGTGGTGGAATAAAGGATTTGAAACCCTCAGGGTTTTGGAAGACCCTGAGGGTTTCGATATAAAAAATGTAGTTATAAAATCAATTCATTATGGGAGAAGGAAGTATTTTTACAATGAAAGGCTTAAAAAACCTGGAAAAATTTGGGTGTAAATATGAGGCTAGTGATCACTTTGTAAAGCAGACCCTATGGGCCATACCGGTCCTTATCATGCTTGGATTTGGTATGCCGGGTATGGCGCAGGAACAGTGGGAAACGGTCGGCACCGATACGTTTTCAGATAAGCCCGATGCTGATTTTCAGGACATTGAATTTAAGCCCGATACCGACATCCCTTATGTTTCTTACGCGGAAGCTGAAAATCCGGATGGCTTTGTAGGGCTTACGGTTAAAAAATTTAATGGCAGTCAGTGGGTTTCCGTGGGGGCTAAGCAATTTACCAAGGAGGATAAGGATGAAGAAGGGGATAGTTATCATGACCTGGCTTTTTCACCCAATGCGCAAACTCCTTATGTTGCCTATGCTGATGAAGATGAAGACCGATATGGTGAGGGTGCTAGCCCTAACCTTTCCGTGGCAAAATTTGATGGGAATCAGTGGGTTCACATAGGTCGGGGGCTTGCAGCAGGAATAGTAGAAAGGCAATCCCTGGCTTTTGACGGCAGTACTCCTTATGTTGCCTATACCGATGGACGAACCACTGGACCTGGTAACAATGGGATAACCTGTCTTAAATATGATGGTAACCAATGGAAAACGGTAGGCGATAAAAAGTTTACCTCACCTTCCACAGGTGATGCTATATTTCCTAGTCTGGCGATTGCTCCAGGCTCGGGGACACCATATGTGGCTTACCAGGATCGCGCCAATAATGCCAAATTAACAGTCCAGAAGTTTGATGGGAATCAATGGACAACTGTTGGCAAAGCCGGTTTTTCAGAGAAAAGGTGTTATTTACCGGACTTAACTTTTCCTCCGGGCAGCGATGAGCCCTATGTGGCCTACCATAATAGTGATTCCGACAGTGAGGATAAGATAATCGTTCAAAAATTCAATGGTAACCAATGGACAAGTGTCGGCCAAAAAGGCTTTTCAGAAAATGAGATCAATTCTGCTAATATAGCTTTTGCTTCTTCATCAGGAACGCCCTATGTCGGTTTTATTAGTGAAATAAGTAGTAGCAGTAGCAGTGCTACGGTAAAAAAATTCAATGGTTCGCAGTGGGAAAATGTAGGTGACCAATACATAACCGGGGATATCCAGTACCTAAATTTTGCAATATCCCCACAATCCGAAGATCTGTATATGGCTTATTCAGATGAAGCTAATGGAGGCCGCACCACCGTTAAAAAATTCACCACTGAGAGCCCAACGGGAAACTCCAAACTACCTGACCCTCAAGCCGGATTTTCCCTTTATCCCAATCCAGCCTCCGACCAATTAACCCTTGTGCAACAAGGCAACTTTGAACCTCGAACCCTTGAACTCCAAACCCTCACCGGCCGGACAGTCCAAACCGGCAAGCTGCAAGGGAAAGGCCGGCACACGGTAGATGTCAGTGATGTATCAGCGGGTGTTTACCTGCTCCAAGTGAGGAGCGATGAAGCCGTGAGGAAGAAGAAGGTGGTGGTGGAGTGAAATTTTAAACCTCCAAGGTTTCTGAAAACCTTGGAGGTTTTTGCTAAGAATAAAAATGAAAAATTATGCAGGTTTTTACATGTGAACGCTTAATTCCCATATTACTGCTAATCACCACTTTAATAGTTTTACAGGGATGTGACTGGTTTTGTGAATGCGATGCGCCTCCGGCTGAAGAACAAGGCATTTGTGAGGGCTCGGACGTTCCGAATGACAAACGGGTCATCAAATTTTCCGGTATATGCTGGGTTGTTGAAAAAGAAGATGGCGGCCCGGGATGCA
>CAZJWK010000226.1:0-1900 GCA_964549595.1 uncultured Sphingobacteriales bacterium
CCTGGATAAATCAGAAACAAAGGATGCGGATATCTGTCGTTACGCTGATAACAATGGTTACACTGTAATTACAAAGGATTCTGATTTCAGGGACACCCATTTTATAAAACAAACACCCCAAAGGTTGATCAAAATTAATCTGGGGAACATTGCTAACAAAGCATTATTAGCTACTTTCGATGCCCATATTGAGTTGATAAAAAAGTTTGAGGACAAGCCCCATTTCTTACTTGAAGTGGATAAGAATACCATATATTGGATTGAAGTTTAATTGAAATGCGCCCTTAGGAGTTGTTAAAAAATAAAGTTTACAATTTAAATTTTTCCTACCTTTGAAAAACCACTAAAGGTAGGATTATGAAAAAAGATTCATTAGAAGAAAAATATCAATTATTATTCCCTCATTTGAACGAACGATCAAAACGGATGGTTTGTGCAGCAGATGCCAAAGCTTTAGGTCATGGTGGTGTAACTCAAGTTCAACAAGCCTCTGGTTTATCAAGGGTTTCTATCAATAAAGGAAAAAAGGAATTAAAAAAAGCACCTCCTGAAACAACTGCTTCCTCCTTAAACAAGCAGGAGGCTAAAAAACGAATACGAAAAGAAGGTGGAGGTCGTCATAAACTTACTGAAAAACAGCCCTCTTTAGTTAAAGCCCTGGACTCTCTTGTTGACCCTTATACACGAGGTGATCCTGAAACCCCTCTTAAATGGACTACTAAAAGTTTACGCAAACTTGAGCATGAGCTTAAAAGCCAAAATTATCAAATCAGTTACGGTAAAGTTAGACAACTATTATCAGAATTAGGCTATAGCCTGCAGGCTCAGTCTAAAGTGGATGAAGGTAAAGACCATCCGGAACGAGATGCACAGTTTCAATACATTAATGCTAAAGCTGATGAGTTCCTGGAAGCCAACCAACCTGTTATATCGGTGGATACCAAGAAGAAGGAACTTGTAGGGGATTTTAAGACTGAGGGGCGTGAATACAGGCCAAAAGGTGACCCCATAGAAACAAACGCCTATGATTTTCCTTCACAGGCAGTTGGCAAGGCTATTCCCTATGGGATTTATGATGTAGGAGAAAATAAAGGATGGGTAAGTGTAGGTAAGGACAAAGATACGGCTATGTTTGCTGTCAACAGTATCCGAAGCTGGTGGCTTAAGATGGGAAAGCCCTTGTATGAAAATGCTAATCAATTGCTGATAACAGCCGATAATGGCGGAAGTAACGGTTCCAGAAATAAACTATGGAAAAAATGCATTCAAGAACTGGCAAATGAAACCGGGTTAAAAATAACCTTGTGCCATTTTCCACCTGGAACAAGCAAATGGAATAAGATTGAACACCGATTGTTTTCTTTTATTACCATGAATTGGAGAGGCCATCAATTGCTTTCTTATGAAACAATAGTCAATTTAATTTCTTCAGTTAAAACGAAAAAAAACCTTAAAGTCAAAGCTAGCTTAGATGAAAATGAATATGAGAAGGGAATTAAAGTAAGTAATGAGGAAATTAGCAATTTAAACATTGAACGACATGACTTACATGGAGTATGGAATTACACCATAATACCTCAACAATCGTAAAGGTTATTTTTTAACAAGCCCTTAGCACTTTCTTATTTGAAATCTGAAAGCCCTCTGAAGGAGGATTTGAAATCCGCAAACCATTTGATTCGGGATTACAAATCCCAAATAGCAAGGTTTGTTGAGGTCCTTTTCCAAACGAAAGCATTGAAACCTTCCTTTATTCTTATTAGTTTTGAATGGTTAAGAAAACAGCCCTATGGAAGACTGGAAAAAACGCATAACCATTAATTCCGATCAATGTGGCGGAAGGCCTTGTATAAGAGGAATGCGCATTCGGGTTATTGATACCCTCGACTTATTAATGGCC
>CAZJWK010000227.1:0-1893 GCA_964549595.1 uncultured Sphingobacteriales bacterium
TTTTATTTCCGTTTGTTGACTACATGGAGATTCCCAGGTAGTCCAATATCGTTTGTTGAGCTTTAGTCGGCTCCGTTATTTTATAAATGGGCTCCTCATGGTTTTCATATTTTAATTCATTCTTGCAAATCGTGCCCAGAAAAGCAAGCAGACTATCCATACTGTGGGCTGTTTCGCCTTCTTGGGTTAAATGCCTTGCTGCTTTTTCCAAAGCACTGTCTGACTTTTCCGCTGGTGCCACCGGAGTATTTCTGTTTTGTTTGGCTTCTTGTTTATTCTCATCTGCATAAAGTAAGGACTGTAATTGCTTTTGCAGATGCCATTCTACATAGTAGCCCAACATGCACAAAAATACGTGAGAACGGATCCTGTCCCCAGTCCAGTGATAAATAGGCCTGATTTCCAATCGGGTAGTCTTAAGGGTTCGGAAAGCCCATTCCACATTTGACAAGTTTTTATAGGTCTCTACCGTTTCCTCCGCAGTGAAGGCTTTTGAAGATAATGAGGTGCGGATCACATAAAGGCCGTCAAGTTTGGCTTCTTCATTAACACTTGCCTGGTCAATTTCATAGGAGAAAGTGCCCTCTTCAATGGTATATCGAACATGTTTACCCATTCGGTATTTGTCGATAACCTCACCCACCTTAACCCCTATTTCACTTTTATCCCGAAGTGGTTGTTTCTTGCGGTTCGTGGCTTTAACAATTTGATCCAGTTCCTTACAGGTTGCTTTTAACAAATCATTCCTCTGACGTTGACGTTCCTCGGCCAAAAACGGGTTTTTACAAACAATAAGGCGTTCACCCGGATAATCGGGGGCATCAATCTCCGCCAAATTGGTTTCGTCAAATAAAGAAAGTTGAATAGAACCCTGATTGACCAGTTTTTTTACTTGCTGGGACCGTAAGGCCGTAATCCATTCCAGCCCTTGTGTATCTTTGAATGATTCGTTGATGGTTTTGCTTGTAATCATTCCCCGATCTCCTACCCACACTACGCGTTGAACACCAAAACGCTTGCGTACCTTTTCTATCTGAGCAGGAAGGGTAGCACTATCGCTGGTATTTCCGGTAAACACTTCTACCGCCACCGGGCAACCTTCTTTATTACAAAGCACCCCGTAAACAATCTGAGGATGGCCTTTTTTGCCATCCCTGTTATAGCCGTATTGTACTAATGCCGGCCCCTGACCCGTGTAATAACTTCCGCTTATATCATAGAGCACCATGGTTCCTTCACTCAGGTGTTTAGAAGCAAGTTTTTCCTCTATTTTAGGCTGTCTTTTTAATAGCCAGTCAAGGGATTGGTATACCTCGTCTTTGGAAACATCTTCAATGTTTAATTCCTGGCTAAGGGAAGTGGTGGCAGTTGCTTTTTGTAAATATTTCCAGGAGGCCAGTTTGGAATCGGGGTAAATAAGTCTCTGAGTAATGAGGCCTAATATAACGGCTCTGTTTCTTGAAGGTTTTGACCCAATAACCGTGTCGAGGCCTATGGATTGAATCAGGGAGAGGATGACTTTAACATGGCCGTGAGGTAGAGAACGCTGAATAGAAAAGCCAGTGCCGGTCAGAGGCTTACCGGATTTGAGCCGCACCCGAATGGTTTCAATCAGGTCACTGGGTAAATGGCTGATATTGGCCAGGGTTTTATGCCTGATTTTCCCGTTTTCACGATAGGAATACTGAATGAGGTGATTTTTGTAGACCTTGTTTTTCCGCTTTCGCTTGGTAGTAGTTACAAACATTTTAATTCTGTTTCTATAGATAGTTCAAATTTAAAATTTTAATATTGAAATACCAAGAAAGTTAGTAGCTACATTTGGAATAAAAAATTAGGCTTCAGGCCTTGTTTCTCAAGACTTGAAGCCTAATTTACCGCTCGAAAGTTTGG
>CAZJWK010000228.1:0-1891 GCA_964549595.1 uncultured Sphingobacteriales bacterium
GGATTTTTATCAGCCATCCAACAAACGTACCATTTGTGAGCCACAGTGTGTAATCCCGGAATAGATAGATATAGAAAGTTTCGGACTAAATATGAATATAATAAATGTTTAAACATTAATATGGTTTTTGTCAATATTTCATCATATTTTATTTTTGTAATAACAAAATGATAAACCTTATGAGAATCGTTTTCAAACAACTCTTCTCAGTAATTTTAGCATTTAACTTAGGAATGGGTTTGCTTAATGCCCAGCCCAACGCAAGCTTTACATATTCCTTTAAAAACAATGACAGTTGTGGCGATAATGTGACGGTCAACTTTAACAATACCAGTACAGGGGCTTCTGAATATCGTTGGTATTTCGATGGGCGGCCTAATAAAGCAGTCATTGATACTACTAAAAATCCCAGTTTTACCTATAGTTACGCCCGTGAATATTTCGTGGTACTTGAAGCCATGACTCCGAATGATACTTCCATAGCTACTAAGCTACTGGATATTGACGATAAAGAAACGGCGAAGATTTACCCTAATCCCCCTTCACCTGTGTGTAAAGGAAGCGAAGTTTCCTTTTTCAGCAGTGGTGACGTAGATTATTGGGTTTTTAACAATTCTGATACCATTCGGAAGCCAAGGCCAAACAGAACTTTCAATAACACCGGTGAGTATCAAGTTGAGGTGAAAATTAGTAACAATTGCAATGATGACTCAGAGAAAGATACCATTAAAGTGACCAATAATGCCAAACCACAAGTTACCCGGCGTAATATTTTTGTAAGGGATAATGAAATATGTCCCGGCAGAACGGTAAGTTTTTCCGGAAACTATACAGATAAATTTGACAGTCTAAAATGGAAATTTGGAGATGGAATATCTTCCAATAAAGAAGATCCCACTCATACTTATACGAGTACTGATACTTTTACGGCTAAGCTTATTGCTTTTAATCAATGTAATTCGGATACAGCAAAAGTTGACATTAAAGTCAACAACCAACCCAAATTGGGAAGTAGTCCCTTTTTCATGTATGGCCCTGATAAACTATGTAAAGGGGATACCGGGAATTTCAGAATTCAAACCTATTCCGAGGTAAAAGATTTCAAATGGGACTTCGGTAATGGCAATTATTCCACATTGAAGGAACCGGAATACGTTTTCCCTGATACCGGCACTTATACTGTCAAATTAACCGGTTATGGGTATTGTGGAGATTCGGTTACTGAAACGATGCAAGTCAAGGTTTCAAACAATACGAAATATAGCCCTGGTTTTACTACTCGCGGACCTTATAAACATTGTCCCGGTGTTAAGCTTCAGTTTGATGTGTATGATTTCAACGGACAAGACAATGCTCAATTTTTCTGGAAATTCGGAGACGGGGGTACAGCAACCGGGGGAAGACCGAAACATGCCTATAGCCAAGCAGGTACCTATAACGTTAAGCTGATTACAACCTCTGGTTGTGGTGCCAGTGATACCAGTACCGATCAAGTAACTGTTAAGAATGATTATTTAATGGATAACAATGGCATGGAGGTAAAACCTGAGTTTGCACAATGCCCAGGAGCTCCTTTTGAATTTGATTTCTTTGCAACTACAAACCTTAAAAAGGTTGAATGGTTTTTTGGCGATGGGCAAAGTAAAACAACCAATAAAGATAAGGTTTCTTACGCCTATCAGAGTCCAGGGACCTACCGCGTAATAGCCAGGGGCTATAATTATTGTGGTGAAAGGGGATATGCTTCTACAACAGTAGAAGTTAATAATGATGGCAAGCCAGAGGCAAATATATTCATAAGAACCCAAGACCGCTGTCCCGGCCAGATGTTAGATTTTGATCCCAATCGGACTTATGACGAATACTTATGGAAATTCGGTGATGGAGATAC
>CAZJWK010000229.1:0-1880 GCA_964549595.1 uncultured Sphingobacteriales bacterium
TGCTGGCCGATGGGTTTCAGACCTATCGCTTACCATAACCGTTCGTATGGAAGTATTTTTGAACAAGATCTTATTAGTCTTCAACTTCTATCACCGTTAATAAGGATGCACGTTGGGTGGGATTAAAAGGTTTACGGTTTTAAAATTCGCGATAAAGAGGTTTTCGGATTGTAAATCGGAAAGCGGTGTGGTGAGAACCTTTAACCTCCGGCGCAATTCACACATTTAGTGGATTCGGGCATAACGGTTAATCGCCCGATGCTTATGGGATTTTTACAAATAACGCAAACTCCAAAATTCGGGTTATCGATTTGTTCTAAAGCCTTGCGCAGCTTCTGGGCTTTGTTTTTATTAGAATTGAGTGCTCTTTCGTTGACAGCCTTGTTATTGATGGCATCCATTCGGCTAACCCGGCCGATGGAATTGTCAGGTGAAACCGGTTTACACAATTGTTCCAATTCTTCGATTTTCTTGTCCAACCGGCTTAATTTATCATCTATATTCGCCTTAAGTTGTTCTTTTTCTTGCTTGCTTAAGCTCATAGGTTTTCAGCTATTTTGAACAAATATACCCTAATTTAGACAGCGAAAGGTTTTAAAACGTTTGGAATCAACCAAAAAATTTATAACAGCCAACTGACAGCTTATAAAATAACATTTAAGGGGATATCTTGAATTGCCTGTATGGGAGTAATTTAATACTTTTTCCAGTAATGTTAAGTGGTGTTTTTTCAGTGAATAATGAAATTGAATAAGCTGGCTTAAAATGATAGATCAATCCGCTTCCTTACGTTTAGCCGGTTTATAACGGATAGGCTTATTGTTCTTTTGTTCAAAAAAATTAGCTACCCGTTTTTATTGCTCAAATGGGCTCCTCGCTTTTTTGTTCTACACGATGGTTAGCTGAAGGCTTTTGGTCAATGGGTCGATCAATGTCGCGAGGCTCCCGCTCCCTTTTTCTCCAAGTTTTTGGGTGCTAACAATAAGAAGAAGATAGGTAGTTTATTGGATAAAAGGACGTTATTATGAGCTGCCGGTTCAAGCTTAATAAATAGTAATAAAGTAGTTATAAAGTGTTACTACAGTAAACTAACTAATAGCTTTTATCTTGGTTCTTGTATCTTCAAGATGCTATCATTCCTTTATGAATGGCCTGCATTAAAGATGCTGTTCGGACAGGCTTGGGAATATGGTCATTGATACCTGCCTCTAAGGATTTTACCTCATCACCCTCCATCGCATAGGCCGTTTGGGCGATAATGTAAACTTCCTTATTGAATTGGCGTATTTTACGGGTGGCTTCATAGCCATCCATTCCCGGCATTTTAATATCCATCAGGATGATATCTAAGTCTGATTGTTGGTAACATTGATCAATGGCTTCCTGGCCACTCCGGGCATGAATGATTTTGCCATTGAGCTTTTTTAGCAGCATGGAAAGGACCAAAAAACTGGCTTCATCATCTTCAGCCACTAAAATTTTCAATTGCCGGTCTTGAAGTGCCGCTAAATCATAATCTTCTTCATCGCTTACATTTGAGGCGAATGAACCGGTTGACTTCTTCTTTTCGGGACGAATCAGTGAAATAGAAACATAAAAGGTAGAACCTTGGCCTTCTTCGGAAGTTACCCAGATGGTTCCACCGAGCATTTCCGCATAGGACTTGGTCAGGGCTAAGCCCAATCCCGACCCTTCAAAAGCACGGGTATCTGATATATCTGCTTGCTCAAAACGGTTGAAAATGGCTCCTTGCCGGTCACTTGGAATGCCTATCCCGGTATCTTTCACATAAAATTCAATGGTATCCCCTTTAATGAGACACCCGACATTGATTTGCCCCTCATCGGTATATTTGATGGCATTTTTAATCAAATTGGTTA
>CAZJWK010000230.1:0-1866 GCA_964549595.1 uncultured Sphingobacteriales bacterium
CCACCCACGCTTTTCTTCATCTCGGCCTGCAAATAATAAGCGCCTTTGGTCACAAATCGTGTGTCATTTGGCACGGCCTTTTGAAGGTTCACAGCGGTATAACCGGATTCGGTAGTGCCTGTCTTTACCGGTATCCGTGCAAAACGCTTTTTACCGTTTTCTTTCCCTTCTTCGACAGCTATGGAGGCTTTTTGCTTTCCCTGAACTGCCTTTAAAGGCGCAAAAACATAGGTCTTGTTGCCATCCCGAATGACGGCATCTTTGGGTAGGACCTTGCTTTTACCGGATTCCGCCTGGATTTTGGCATTGACATAAACGCCCGGTACAAGCTTAATTTTTTGGGATTTTTGAATATTCACATGAACCTTGACGGATTGTTTCTTCGGGTGATATTTCCGGCCTACCTTAAAAATTTCACCTTGCACCCAGGGACCCGGCTGATTAGCGTAGCTGAATAATACGGATTGCCCTTTCCTAACCTGATCAATATCCTTTTCATAGACCTCCAGGTCAATATGCACCTTATCCGTGTTGAGGACTTCCATTAAGAATTGCTGCGGGTCTACAAATTCGCCCCGGTTGATCTTAACGGTGCCGATGTGCCCGCTAAAAGGGGCTATAACCGGAACAGCCTGCACTACGTTACCATCCTTCACTTCATCGAAAATGTGCAGCATCTTTAAATTCTGTTCCAGGGATTGCACCTCTGCTTTTACACTTTGGTAATCGGACTTGGCCTTTTGGAAAGCCCGCGCTGACCCGACTTCTTCTTCCAATAAGCGCTTTTTCCGCTCATATTCTTTTTTCAGGTATGGCAGCCTTTCCCGCTTTTCCAGGTACTTCTGTTGCATATGGGTGATCTGGGTCCCTTCCAACAAAGCTAAAACCTGCCCTTTTTTTACATAATCCCCTTCAATGACATTGATTTTTTTAACCCGGCCACCAACCAAAGCACTGATCTTTGCCTGGTCATCCGGGGCGATGGTCAGGCGGCCATTGGCCTTCACATTGCTTTTGAGGCTCATTTGCCGGAGGGTATCATACGCCAGCTCAAAGTTGGCCAGCTTTTCATCAGTCAAATGGACTTTTCGAAAGTGGGTACCTTCTTCTTTTTGATGGTCATGAGCAGAACCTTTATCATGGCCATGACCATTTTCACTACTTCCTGCTTTTTTGCTTTCTCCGAAATTGCATTGTACCAAGATGAAAGCCAGTGCGATTAAGATGATTTTATTGCGTTTCATTTTTGATTGTTTTTTAGTGTGTTAATGTGTTAGTGTGCTGATGTGTTAGTGTGTTAATGTGTTAAGGTGTTAAAGTTTTAATGTTCTATGAGTTTCCAGGTTTTGAGTTTTTGTTGCTCTGGTTATTTAAATACCGGATAAAGGCCAGCGTATAATTCCTGGTTTTATCGGTTTGGTCATGCAGGTTTTGGATAGTTTCGGGATTCAAGTAATGCTGGTCTTCTAAAACATAAAGCATGCTTTTGACTTCGGAAGCAGAGCTTTGAGCATAATCCAGGAATTTGATGAAATCTTTTTGACTGTACCTGGCAAAACCTTCGGCAATATTGTTCATTATGCCTAAAGCCGCCCGTTTTAATTGATTGCGGGTGTCAAAGTCCTTATTCAAAGGTCCGTAGTTACAAGCTTGGTAAACTTGCTTCACCAATTCCCTTGCCTCCTTCCAGCACTCCAAATCTTCAAACCGATTAACTCGTCCCATTATTTCATTTTTTATCATACAAAAACCAAATATCTCAACATGAACACATTAAAACATTTCCCAACATTAACACAATCATCCCCCCAACAAATATTCCAGTCTTATTAACGACTGATTCCTGTTGTTCAAGGCATCCAGGTA
>CAZJWK010000231.1:0-1849 GCA_964549595.1 uncultured Sphingobacteriales bacterium
CAAAAGCACCAGCAATAAAAACCAAATGGGTGGGATGCGAATAAGCGTTTGAGGCATTCCATCCCCTGGCCGGTTTAGGAACCGTACCAGCTCCGCTCAGTTATACACCAAGTACTGATGCGGTATTGATGAGCCATCCGAATGATCAAAACTTAAGGGGGTCACGAGCCGGTAGCACGTGAACCTCTTAGGGCCGACCCTCCACATCATATTTTTCTAAAATTCCTTGAATTAGGTCCTCTGACATTCTGAAATCCACTTTCTTCAGGGCATCAATTTCATTGGCTAATGAATTGATCATACCTTGTTGCTTTGCCTTGATTAAAACGCCAAGTGTACCAATCACATTTAATTCAAGCAGTTGTGCTACTTTTCTTCCTTTCTTTTCATCTATAATTATTAGCGGGTCCTTTTCAGAATTTCGTAACCCAAGACTAATAGCACTTGCTTCGCCTTTATCCAAATCAAGGCGCAATAACTTTTGATACTCGGTTTCAGATGAAATGGTAACCCATTCCGGTAAGTCACCCCCGAATTCTTGCTTGATTTCCGGAGTAATGGTTATAGTGGAATACAGGGAATGCAGAACGGATAACCGCCCAATTTTGGAAAGCACAATCAAACAACTGGTATCGGCTATTACAAGCTCAGCCATTTTTCAGGTCCTTTTCCAGCTCATCGAAATCATAGCCGAAGACGGAGACCCCGTATTTTCCCAATAGTTCAATAAATGCCCGTTTGGATAAGCCGACCATTTCCGCTCCCTGGCCTGAGCTAATTTTGCCGGATTCATACAATTTGGCAGCCAACATCATGGTTACATCAAACTCACTCATATCCAGGTTTTCAGGGAGTTCTAAAGTGATTTTGGTAGTTTTTGGACCGGATTCCGCTTTTTGCTCACTCATATTTCCAACATTTTTAAAGAAAAACAAGCATTCCTGTTAAAAAAGTGCCTTCAACAAAAATACAAAAGTTGTTTGCTTAGGAGCTTTTCCAGAAGAAACTAACGTAAGAACCAAAACTGAAGGGGCTCAAAAGCCGGAAGCCCGTGAACCCCTTATGAATGATCCTGTAACAAAAGCCCTGTGCCGGGGATAGCCGGGTTATGCACCCTGGGTCAGCACATGGCAATTTTACAAAACAATAGGGCTTACGATGAGTTTCGAAAAGGAACGATGGCAGCTGAAAGGCTTAATGCCAACGGGTTAGCCCGAAAAATATACGAGATTATAAAGCTCCCAAGCCATTGAGCCGACTGCCGGCAGAAAGGTTTCAGCCCTATCGCTTCCCAATTCCGAAATCAAAGCGGAACTAATTGATTCAATTGGCGTATTTTTGTTTAAAGATGAAAACTTTAAATAGCTATGAAAACGCTAAATATCGCCATATCAGACCAAGAATTTAATGAATGGGGCTTAAACTCCACTGATCTCTCATTTTCCGAGTTTGTGAATATTGTAACACGACAATTGGCTAAAAGGCACCTTGAAGAAAGTGTTAACCTTGCTCAAAAACATGACCTTTCAGCCATGTCTATGGAAGATATTTCCCGGGAAGTAAATGCTGAACGCAGCAATGACAAAAATCGTGGTTGATACTAACGTTTGGAGAAACATGGAATCAGGACATATCCCTTTGAAATTTGATCCTTGCTATTTGAGATTGTCCAATTTTAGGTCTAAAATAGTAATACCGTAGAAATACGGGCTTAGTCTAAAGTCTCAATACTCCCTACTCAAATCTCAATACTTTATATTTAATGGACCAAAGTCATGTACCGAGGACTGCCGGGTTATGCACCCTGGGTCAGCACATGGCAATTTTCTAAGCTACCAGGACTTACAAT
>CAZJWK010000232.1:0-1818 GCA_964549595.1 uncultured Sphingobacteriales bacterium
AATACCGTAGAAAAACCGTTGAAATAAAGTTATGCGTTAGGGTCTTCCCTTGATCAAAAAGGAATGAAAATTCTATAGCAAGGAAAATGGACTTCATCCTTTTAACCTAAGTCAATGATAGGCATAAGTCAGGTTAAGATGAACAAACAGTTTTGTCATTTTGTGGACAACCCATGTTTGTTAGGCTTATTAGGTTTGATAATTCAATTCTGAGGCAAGCTTTTTTCCACCCTTTGTAAAAAACAACCACTGAATTACTAAATTTATAGTTTTGAAAAAATATTTAAATGGCAAATCCTCATGACACAAAAAACATATTATGATCCGGAAGACCTCAAAAAATTTGGCGAGGTAGGAGATTTCAACCAAGAGCTGGCTGATAAATTTTTCAATTATTACGAAGACGTGTTTAAGGAGGGGGCCTTATCAGAAAGGGAAAAAGCCCTGATTGCTCTGGCCGTTTCTCATACTGTGCAATGCCCTTATTGCATTGATGCCTACACCGAGACCTCCCTGGAAAAAGGCGCCAACGAAAAGCAAATGATGGAGGCTGTTCATGTAGCGACAGCCATAAGAGGTGGCGCATCATTGGTTCATGGCGTCCAGATGATGAATAAGTCCAAAAAATTATCAATGTAACCTTTAAACTCATGAGTCGCTATGACAAAATCACTTAAGGCACAGGGAAGTGTGGTAGCAGATACCCAATATCAGCTGGATGTATTGAACGGGGAAATTTTCCAAAACGGAGAATTGCCCCGGTTTAGCGAAAAAATACAGGAAATCAGCGAATATCCGCTAAAGCCTACGGGGATAGAAATTTTCCAGGTCAATGTTGGCTATATGTGCAATCAGACCTGCAAGCATTGTCACGTAGATGCCGGACCCGACCGGAAGGAAATCATGTCGGCCGAAGACCTGCAAACCTGCCTGGAAATCCTTGAGCATAATGAAATTCCAACCCTGGATATTACCGGCGGTGCCCCTGAAATGAACCCCCATTTCCGGTGGTTTGTGGAAGAAGCTAAACAAAGAGGGGTGAGTGAAATTATCGTTCGCTCCAATTTGACCATCATCCTGGCGAATAAAAAATACCATGACTTACCCGAATTTTTCAAAAAGCATGGGGTAAGAGTAGCGGCTTCCCTTCCCTATTACCAGCCGGAAAAAACCGACCGCCAACGGGGAAAAGGGGTTTTCCAACAATCCATTCGCGCCCTCAAGATGCTGAACGAAGTGGGATACGGTAAGGAGGGCTCAGGCCTTTTCCTGGACCTGGTTTACAATCCCAGTGGGGCTTTTTTACCCGGGAATGAGGAACAGCTTGAAAAGGACTTTAAAGAAGCCCTCAAAAAAGACCATGATATTGATTTCAATAACCTTTTTACCATTACCAATCTACCTATTAGCCGGTTTTTAGACTTCCTCCTTGCCTCCGATAATTATGAAGATTACATGGAAAAGTTGATAGAAGCCTATAACCCGGCCGCCGTTAAAGGCGTCATGTGCAGAAACACCATTTCCGTTGGATGGGATGGTTACCTGTATGATTGCGATTTCAACCAAATGTTAGACATGAAAGTAAGTGAACAGGCACCCCAGCACATAAAGGATTTTAACCTGGAAGCCCTCAACAACCGGGAGATTAAGATCAGTCAGCATTGTTATGGCTGTACGGCCGGTGCCGGTTCCAGTTGCCAGGGAACCACAACTTAAGCACCCTTTCAAAAATCGAACATCAAAAAGGCCAGGAGCCCAGCTGAAAATCCGTTTCCCCCAACCCCTCAAATTACGCAGGGTTCCCTTTTCGTAACGGGG
>CAZJWK010000233.1:0-1794 GCA_964549595.1 uncultured Sphingobacteriales bacterium
TTAGGTACGGCTTTAATAAACATAAGGTGGCAAAGGTAGGGGCTGATTGCTACCTAACCAAATAATGGAGGACTACCTCAAGCGGTTACTCACTCTTAAAATATTGGTTTTCAGTATTTAAAAAATTACTCAGACTGAACATATGAGAGAAAATTGGCGGTACGAAAGGCTTATCCCGGCAAGTTAGGTTAAATCTCTTTCCTGCCAGAAGTTCTGGCCCGAAATATCAATATTCAAAATATGAAAGATGCGTAAAAAATGGCCGACAGTTGAAGGTACCGCCCTTTTTCGTGGAATCAAATATGAATCAGGGTTTCAAATTGGGCATAACTTATACCACTAACAGGTCAGTTTTTTGAAATTGATACCGATTATCGCATATACACCCATTTATCTATGGCAGTTGTCGATTGCCCTTCCATCATAAGGAAATAAACACCGTCTTTTAGACCAAACTTTTCAGGATCAAACCGGAATTCATAAGTGCCGGCCATGAACTGCCTGTTTTTCAACGTGGCTATAGCCTTACCTTGCATATTGGTAAGCCTGAATTGTACTTTTTGAGCTGTTTGAATTTTGAATTTAACATAGGTTTGGCCTTTGGCCGGATTCGGATAAGCAGTAAGTTGCTTGCCCTCTTTGAGCAAACCCTTTGGTTTTCCACGGATCGGTTCGACACCTGTGCCATCCGAACTGGCGGAGTCAAAGGTGATTTTAACCTCATAGTTGTTTTTAAACGGCTCTACCCTTTTATTTAAACCAACAGCCTGGCTAATAAAATAATAAGTTTCCCCGGGTGCTCCGGTGAATCGACCTTGTTGGTCCGGCGTATTTGCAAGCCATTTCTCATATTTTTTGTCGTCCTTGGATACAAAAATGTTATAACCTGAAATTTCCGTACTGAAAGGCTTTTGGGTTACTTGTTCCCAATCTAAAACCACGCTGGTGGAATCCACCATATTATAATCCTTTAGGATTTTACTTTTAAGCTGATCCTTTCCGATGGTATTAACCCACGTATTGGTCTGAATGGGTGCATTGTCATCAAATACAATGGTGGCTTGATTGGTGACGCTATCCCCGTGGTTAAGGTTATCCTTGGCATTGATCTGGTAGCTGACAAATCCTTCTCCGCTACCTGAGGAATCATTGGGCGGTAGGAAACCTTTAGAAGGATCTTTTGGAGGAAGCCCTGTTTCGGGATCGATTGTGCTCAAAGTCCAAAAAGCCTCCCTGCTTATTGGATCAACCCCTGCTTTCACCCTTACTATAATCTGGTTTACTCCACTTCCCAGTTTGTAGCGCTGGGTAGCCCTTTGACGGCTAGGCAGGTCAAAAGCGGTATCCCTGAAAGTTACCTTACCAAGCCGAAAGCTCTTCAAATCCGCATGCTCAGGTAAGGGGTTGGTAATTTTGACTTCCTGTGCCGGAGATGTTGCGGTGGCCTTGTTTTCAAAAAAGATGTCATAGCTCATCTCTTTACCGGGTTCAATAAGTTTCAATTCCGTGTAACCAGAGGGACCAATGATTTCATTAGGATCGAAGGAATTTACCCATGAAATAAAATCATTAAAAGTATTATTAAAGGAATTGGAATTATCGTTACCCATTTTACAATCATCATGAATTACGTAAGTGTTGTCCTCTGTGATGTGTTTTCTTGTACAAGGCCCAAGTATTTTTTCTTGATACTGTTTATTATTTTTTATGCAATTTAAAACAAAGTTGATTTCCTTTTGATGAGGTACATCTGAAATCACGGTTTGATACCATGTTTTAGTTGTTTGCCCCTGT
>CAZJWK010000234.1:0-1765 GCA_964549595.1 uncultured Sphingobacteriales bacterium
AACCTTTCTCATCCAATTGGGGTAATAGGAAACGGGGGATGCGCTGGTGATGAATAAATAAGCCGTAACCATCCGGCAAATCGGATAAATGTTGTAGGATGGTCACCATTGGCTGGGGCATTTCCAACCCCCGTACATCAATGGTTTCAAGTTGGCTGCCCAATGACTGGACCAGCATGTCAAAATCAGCATCCGGCATGATTTGCCCGGAATCCACTTGCGGTTGAGCACTTGATCCTGGCTGTTTGGGTTTCTGAAAGTAGGTTTGAACATAATCATGCCCGGCTTGAACCTTCGTTCGCCAGCCTTTTTTCGTCATGACATCGATTAATGGGCAAGGTTCAAAGCTATTGATGACTAACAAAAAACCTTCAGCCGGGACCTTTTCAACGGCTTTCATAATCCGGCTAAAGGGATCCCGGCCATTTTCAATATCTGGTCTCACATCAAGTTTTACCAAATTATCCTCCTTCATATTTTGAAATGTTTCTTCAGGAATGGGTATGAACGATGTTTCAGTATTAACTTTCGAATATTCGACTGGGTAGCCTGCTGCCTCCAGCTTTGCTAAAAACACATTGACAGAGACTTTACCAATGCTGGCCGCTTGGGAAACCGTAACCCTGGGTGCAAGGGCTTTCCTTAAAAACGGATTTTGCAATCGCTTAAAATGTTGACTGATGTTTGTCAACACATCAATTGCCCCGTCATCCATTTTCAGGATGGTACTCACCCTTGTTTCCGGATTGATTGGTTGCATTGTTTGCTGAGCAGCTTTACCCATTTTCCGCTTTCTTGTTTTTTCAAGGCGTTCATTGACAACTGATACTTTATTCACTTGCTTGACTCGCCCATTGTTCCATTTCTTTGGCTTCAGGAAATAAAATATTGTTTTCCAGGTGAATATGCTGATGAAGGTCACCCTCAAACTCCTCAAGCATCTGAAAAGCTAAGGTGTAAGAGGCACAGGCATCTGCCGGTGGGGTATAATCAGCAGTGATTTTACGGATTCCATCCATGTTTTCCCCGGCATTTTGGTGTTCCTGCTCCATGGTGTTTATGGGATTTCCTACCGACCCGAATTGGGCTTTTTCAGGAGCACGGTTTTGTATTACAGCCTCCTGTAATACTTTGATGTAAGGAAAAAGGATATCTTCTTCCTTTTTCATATGGCTATCCAATGCTTCCGCTAATTGGTTAAAATCAGCTTTCACCTGGTCTAATTCCGGGTGATTAGCACCATGGACCTTCGCAATTTTGTGGAGGTATTGCTTTAATTCCGGAATACGGTTCTTCACAAATTGATGGTGATTTTCAATAATGAAATCTACCAGGAAAGCCGGTTTCCATTCATTAAAACGGACAAACTGGGTTCCTTCGGCTTGATTTTCGTTGAGGTCATTTTCTACCATTTCCTTATCCACTCCCTTTTCCCGGCAGGCCTCATCCAGTGTCTTATTTCCGCCACAGCAAAAGTCAATGCCATACTTTTTAAATACTTCCGCTTTTTTCAGGTCTTTAGCCGCCAGTTCCCCAACGGTTTCTTGCTGTTCACCGGTCATTTTTGTCAGGCGCACTTGCCAGGTTTCCGGTCCTTCTTGAAGGTATTCCCAGTAGAAGGTTTGACCCCGTTCGCCAAGCATTTGGTAATAAAGGGGCTTCGGATCATGGTCATTACTAATCACAAAACTTTCCCCGGGCTCCAAAGCATCAAAATATTGGAAGATAGTGGGGTGTTTGTGTTTTGGTTCAATGGCTGTTACAT
>CAZJWK010000235.1:0-1755 GCA_964549595.1 uncultured Sphingobacteriales bacterium
AAGTATTGTCAAATTAAAATGCAGTGATTATGAAACTTGTCAAATTATTCGCCAGCTTATTAATGGTTTTTACATTGGGTGTAAGCCAGGCTTCAGGACAATGTAGTTGCGTTGAAATAGTGAACAACTCTGATTGTGAGATGCATTTTGAATTCCAGTGTTCAAATGGTAACACTACTTCTTGTGTTACCCTTAATCCCGGCTCTAAAGACACGTGGTGCGCTAATGATTTTAATAATTGCAATGACATAGCAATTGTAAATTTCATTTTCGGAGATTGTGATGTAGGTAGTGGTGGTCCAATTAACTGTGGGAGATGTGGCACCCCGTTTGCCGGAGATATAGGGTGTGGTCAAACGCAAACTTTTACTGACTGTACCGGAACTTCGTGGACATTTAATTTTGATTGCTCAGTAACGCCTTGCAGGCTTACAATCAAATAGGTAGCTTTTGTGTAACTTAAAATTTCTCCATTCAAAGTCAACCAATAACCCAACTTCTTCACAAAAAAGAGGTTGGGTTTTTTTAAATGCTTAGATTTTCCTATATTTACTTTGCAAATTTTAATTTAATGAAAAAGACTTTAATTTTTACCACCTCCTTATTGATTGCATTCTTTTGGTTTCCAAAGTCAATATTTGCTTCTGGGCCAGATGGTACAGAAATTAGTTGGGAATCTGTAGGTAAAGATAGTTTTAAAGTACAAATTAAAATGTATGAATATTTATGTGATCGCGATGGATTAATTGAAGATTTAAACGTTTGCTGTAAAAATAAAACTTTAAATGACAGTAACTTTTCCTGGACCAAAATCAGCGAAACCAATAAGGAGATTACCCCAAAATGCCCTTCAATCTGCACCATTAGAGAACAAAAATATAGTTGTAGAACCTCCTCGTCCCATTATTTTTGCAAGGTAATACCATATATAACTTTTGAGTATAAAAGGACTTATATATTAGATTTAAAAAATGTAAACTGTTGTAAAATTAAGTTTGACTATTCCTTTTGTTGCAGAGCCGGTTATAAAAACTATGCGCTTTCACTTGAACCTTATCATACCTACGCTTGGTTTGACAGGTGTAAAGCACCCAAAAATAATTCTCCCGCTTTCCAGGAAAGGGCGGTAAAAACCTTTTGTAAGGATCAACAATATGTTTACAATTTAGGGCCGGCTTATGATACGCAGCATTCTACTCAATCCCCTGATTCGTTGGCTTATTCTTTTGCCAAACCTTACGGGTCTTTTTATAGAGATTCTTCATCCACTTCATGCACCCCAAAATCCACAATTGACACCTTAACTTACAATAAACCCTATACTTATCAAAAACCCCTAAAGTTTAAAGGATTTCCCAATGCTTCCATACCTTTTCCCTTTGGTTTCCATTTAAAACCCAATACCGGCTTCCTTAAATTTACTCCTACTAAAGAGCAAGTTTCCATGATGGCCATCAATGTGGAAAGATTCCGGGATACTGATAATGACGGTCAAAAAGAAAAGATCAGCCATAACAGAAGGGAATTCAGACTATTTGTTTATGATTGCGGTTCTAACAAACCCCCTACTGTCACAGGAATGCGCTGTCCTAAAGACAAATTAGTACAATCTGTTTGTGCCGGTCAAAAAGATACCTTTAAATTTTGCACAAACGACCCCGATAAAGGAGACACGGCTAAACTCAATTTTAACCGGGGAGACTTACCTTTATCCGCGAAATGGCAGATCCTCGATACCACGGCTCAATATCAAAA
>CAZJWK010000236.1:0-1755 GCA_964549595.1 uncultured Sphingobacteriales bacterium
TTTCTGCACCAATGCAGGTTTTCAACCAGAAAATCCTTGTATTCTCTCCGGGTAAACAGGGCTATCCAGTTGACTACAGTCATAGTAACAAAATAGGTTTCCCCAGGCATGGTAGTCATAGATATAAACGTATTGATTTTAGCAAATAAAATTAATGAGAACAATTGAAATAGAGAAGTAAGTCTGGAAAGTGCGGACATTTTTTGTTTTGAATCAATCGAGTGTGGACACTCGACTGGGCATATTACAAGCCGCCAAAGCAAGTGTCCACACTTGCTTTCAGCAAACCAGGCCAGTGTCCTCACTGGCCAAAACCCCAATTACAAAGGATTCGGGAAGGTTAAACGCCATGAAAATAGTAACTTCCCGTGACTTTGGAAAGTTGGGATAGTTTTGAAGTGCGGACACTTTTTGTTTTTGGATCCAATCGAGTGTGGATACTCGATTGGGCGGGGAAATTGAAAAGATCAATTCGGCCAACATCATTGATTGTTTTTCAATCATGATATAAAACCGTTACGGAAATTTGTCTTGCGCCCTTTCACAGGCGTAGCTTATCTGTTTACATCATTGGTATTGCAGCAAATTTCAGCCAATGTTTATTCCCTTGTGGTCATCATTTTCTCCCCGGTTGTAGCAGCAATGTTTGGGTATCTTATTTTTAATGAAGTGCCATTAAACAACATGATATACGGTGGAGTGCTCCTTTTACTTCCCGTTTTCTGGCTTACCTGGAATATGGGCATACAAGAGCAGGGAGATAACTAAAAAACCCGGCTTTTTGAAAACCGGGTTTTTGATAATTGGACTTAAGCAATAATTTTACCCTTTTGCGGGCCGGGAAAATCAGAAATTCCATTTGTTTACCAGCAAGCTAAAGCTTATTTCACTTCAATCTGTTTTTTGGCGGATTGTTTAGCTTCCTCCCGCTTAGGGACCTTGATGGTCAAAACACCGTTACCATATGTGGCATCAACTTCTTCTGCCTTTACCGAGTCCGGTAAAGGAAAAGAGCGGGAAAACTGGTTATAGGAATACTCCCTCCGGGTGAATCGTTCGCCCTCTTCGGTACTTTCATTCTCTTTTTCTGCACTGACGGTCAGCACACCATTCTCAACTTCTACACTAAAGTCGTTTTTTTCCATGCCGGGGGCCGCAATCTCGATGTCAAATTCGTGATCTTTTTCCTTTATATTGGCCCTTGGAACTTGGGAAGTCCAGGAACGGGGTGCCAACAAATCCGCGTCAAAGAATTTGTCAAGGTCAAAAAAGTCTGAAAAGATTTCCGGTAATCCTTTTTCTCGGTCATTTTTCTTCAATTGTGTTGCCATAAGGTTAAAGGTTTTTGGGTTTTTAATCTCTGCTACAAAAGTACCGGAGGTATAACCTCTTCAAAATGACTTTTCTCAACTATTAAAGATGACATATGTAATCCAGATTCCTAATAAAGCTAAAACAGCATGGTTCAAAGAAAATACTTTTTGCCAGGGGCAATGTGGCTCTGTTAAGCTGCACGGGTACTTAACTTAAACCAGGAAAATTTTATCCACTATTCTTTAGCCTTCTTCCTTTAATGGACAGCCAGTGAGAGACAAAAATTCGATAAAATCAATGATGTAGGCATTTTATTGTATGGTATGGCAACAGTTCAGCATAACCCTAAAATTATTCGGGGTTTTTGAACCTTCCCGGCAAAGGGGTCGGTTCTACAATGAATTTTATGGAAATGTTTTTGAGAAGTTTTGATCTAATAAT
>CAZJWK010000237.1:0-1742 GCA_964549595.1 uncultured Sphingobacteriales bacterium
AAAAATCAGGTTGCTATATGAGTACAAACAAGCTTCAAAAAAGCATTCAAAACGCCAACAATGACAAGTTCAGTATTTTAATCATCGGGGCAGGACTGGCCGGCTTAACGCTCGCGGCCTTGCTTCGGAAGCGGGGATATCACCCGGTGGTGATTGAGAAGGCTCAGGCTGACCAATTTAATCAAAGCGGGTACATGCTGGGCATGATGCCGATCGGGAGCCGTCCGCTCAACATCCTGGAGGCCCGGCAAAATTACCTGGAACGAAGCCTTTCCATCAGCCAATATAAAATGATGGATCACCACGGACTAACCCTGAACACTTATGACATAGAGCCAATTGTAGACCAATATGGGGATTACCGGGGAATTAGCCGGCCTGAACTGGTAAACCTGCTTTTGGACTACTTCCCCAAATCGGAAATCAATTTTGGCACTACTGTTAAAGGGATCATCACAGGAGAAAGCCCCGAGGTAACCTTTGATGATGGAACCAAGGCCCAATTTGACCTGGTGATAGGCGCAGATGGGCTGCACTCACCTACCAGGGCTATGATCTTAAATGACGATGAATACCGCTATTACCAAACTAATTGGGGCGGTTGGGTGACCTGGATTGACCAACCTGCCCACAAAATACACGAATACCGTGAATATTGGAATCCATCAAGCTTTTTAGGGTTTTACCCGGTCAAGGATCAAATCGGGGTTTTCCTGGGTGGCCCATTAAAAGCCGTCAAAGCTAAAGGACCAGCCCAACATGCGGATGAAGTGGCACAGGGCCTTTCTGTTAAAGATTTCCTTACTGAACAGGGATTGCAAGCTTTCCGCCATGACAAAGATTTTTATTTCTGGGACTTCCATGATTGCCGCTCCCATACTTGGCGCAAGGGTAATGTGCTTCTGCTGGGCGATGCGGCAGATGGTTTCTTACCCACAGCTGGGGTTGGCGCTTCCATGGCCATGGATTCCGCTGCCGTTTTGAATGAAGAATTGAGTAAAACGGACAAGGACCATTTGTCCTTAACCCTGGACATGTACGAAAGAAGGCAACGGCCAAGGGTTGAAAAAGCCCAGGAAAATTCCCGGCAAATCGGTAAGATCATGTTCCTTCGTCACCGTTGGGCCGTTAGCGTGCGGAATTTGTTCTTACCCTTTTATTCAATGGACCATTTTCTGAAAGACATCGAAAAAGTGATGAAAGCCGCCTAATTTTGAGATTATGCAGGACACCAAAGCTCAAATCGGAGAAAAAGCCTTTGCCCTCTTTTTGAATGAGGGATTCCACGGCACTTCGATGGCCAACCTTTTAAAGGCAGTGGGTATTTCCAAAGGGGCCTTTTACCATCATTTTGAAAGCAAAACCGATGTTTACCGGTATGTCATTGAACGCTATTTTATCGATTACTTTTACCAGGTGGATTGGGAGGAACTTCAAGGCATGTCCTTAGAAGGACTCAGGGAAAAAAGGAAAACCTTTTACCGGCAATTCATAGCGGATGTTCAGCGGCTTACCAATCAAGCTGCGGGTAAATATTTCATTCTCTGCTTTGAGGCTTTTTATTTGGTCCCGGATTTTAAAACCGAGATGCAAAACTTGTATGATCAATTGGCTAAGCTTATTCAGAGCAAATATGAGGAAAATGGTTTTAAGCAAGCAGAGGCACACCAAAATGCCATCCGGGAAATTGCTGAAATGGAGGGACTCCTATTTTGGCAGGCCGTTTTCCCGGAGCGGAATGT
>CAZJWK010000238.1:0-67 GCA_964549595.1 uncultured Sphingobacteriales bacterium
CAAAGTCTAATTAGGCTAAAACCTTTTGACGGACTTTGTGCTACACTGTGACCATTTACAAATACCT
>CAZJWK010000238.1:167-1696 GCA_964549595.1 uncultured Sphingobacteriales bacterium
AAAGATTAAGCCCGGAATGGGCATCACAAAGTACCACAATGTTTAGCACAGAGTGGCTCAAAGGCTAATGAGGCTAAAACCTTTTGACGGACTTTGTGCTACACTGTGACCATTTACAAATACCTTATCGAATTCAATAAACATTGGCTGAAAAGGGAAAACAAGAAAAAAGGCATAAAAAGATTAAGCCCGGAATGGGCATCACAAAGTACCACAATGTTTAGCACAGAGTGACTCAAAGTCTAATTAGGCTAAAACCTTTTGACGGACTTTGTGCTACACTGTGACCATCACCCTATCCACTGAAACTGACCATATTTAATCTTCCTGCCCTCTTCAAGCCACTTGGCCTCATAATAGGTTTGGATACGGGTTTGGCTGTTCAGGAATTCCGAATGGTAAAGATCCCAGGTATAAGTGAGGATTTGCCAGTTTTCAGCCCATTGGATGGTTTCGAGGCCAAATTCGAAATAATCCGGGTTATCGGTTTTTAAATGAACAATCCCATTCGGTTTCAGAATTTGTTCATACAGGCTCAGGAATCGGGAAGAGATCATTCTACGCTTGGCCTTACTGGGTTTGGGGAACGGATCAGGAAAAGTGATCCAGATTTCAGATACCTCTTCCTGACCGAAATAATCCGCTAAGCCTTCAATGTAAATCCGTAAAAAACAGGCATTGTTAATGCCTTCTTCAATACAGATTTTGGCACCTTTCCAAATACGGTCTCCCTTGATATCCAACCCGATAAAGTTTTTATCAGGGAACTGACGGGCCAACGCTACGGTATATTCTCCCTTGCCGCAACCAAGCTCTAGAACAATGGGTTTTTCGTTCTGAAAATGGGTTTCATGCCATTTCCCTTTTAAATTCCCGGGAAATTCCAAAACATTCGGAAACTCCTTGGTATCAGCAATTTTTTGACGCTTCTTCCGGCTCAACGCTTGCTTTTTTCAGATGCAAAGATGGTTTTTTCCTGATCTCATCAAAAATCGCCTGAGCCGAAATCACCTCTCTCAAAAAAGTGCTTCCTTTGGATGAGGCATGTTTTAAGAAGGTAACGGAAATTAATGGTTCCTTGAATTGGCTGTAATAAAGCCGCTGAGATCAAAAAAGATGGTTGAAAAAGCTTTCGGCCTTATTTGACCACCGGAAAGGCTTTAAAACGGGAAGGTTAGGATTTTTTTCAATGCCTTGTGGAAGGGTTTGAAATTAGAATTCTGCAAGTTCTCCGATTTTATCGTTTTCCCGGATTTTGATCTTTTTGCCATTAATATGAATTAACCCTTCTTTATTGAATTCAGAAATGGTCCGAATGGCGGTTTCCGTGGTCGTTCCCATTAAGTTGGCCCATTCCTGCCGGGTTAAGTAAATATTTAAATAACCTTCATCTGTGGTCCCATAACTTTCAACTAAGGATAAAAGGGTTTGGGCAAGCCGTTCCCTGACCGGCTTTTGGGTGAAATCTGTCAAACGGTTTTCCGCATTTTTCAGGTCATTGGAAAAAATGCGCATCATCCGAAAAGAAA
>CAZJWK010000239.1:0-1684 GCA_964549595.1 uncultured Sphingobacteriales bacterium
CGGTATCTTCTGATGCCCACACTACCCTGACAAAAGCAGTAAAAGCGGCTGATCTGGCTAACACCTTGGCCAATCCGGGTCCTTTCACCGCATTTGCACCAACCAATGAGGCTTTTAACCAATTACCGGATAAGACATTGAAAAGCCTTATGAAACCGGAAAACAAGAAAAAATTGGCTGACATACTAGAACGACATGTGGCTCCGGTTTCCTATGATAAAGAACAATTAAGGAAAATGGCTGAACGAAACCGGAAACTTTTTATGGCCAACGGGGACTACCTGCCTATCAACGTTAAGGGGGATGCCGTTATGCTAAAAGATGCCAAAATTGTTCAGAGCATTAAGGCTTCCAACGGTATCATCCATGTAGTTGACAAGGTAGTCGTTCCAGAAAAGTAGAAAATCCATTTGGTAAAAAACAAACTCTACTTAAACAGCCATCAGTGCTTTACTGGTGGTTGTTTTTGATCATTTTAGAAAACAAGCCTACCTTAATAATGAATACCATTTAGTCAGTTCATTTAAAAAGGGCTCTGGTACTTCGGATTATTCACAAATGAGGTATCGGTTAAGGTTTTAAGGAAAGCTATCAAATCCTCCTTTTCTTTTTCAGTCAGTTGAACGCCACCCCGGTAAGCGTATTTCATTAATGGATCGGTATATTGCGTATTTTGCACGCCCTCACTGTAAAAATCAACCACTTCGCGGAGGGATTTGAACCTGTTATCATGCATGTAGGGTGCAGTGAGCTCAATATTGCGTAACGTTGGTGTCTTAAAAGCCCCCAAATCCGCTTTATTACCGGTCACTTCATAACGGCCCTTGTCATTTCCTTTAAAAACGGAATCAAGGCCAATATTATGAAATTTATTATCCGTAAACCGTCTTCCACTACTATGGCAATGAAAGCAATCTCCTTTTTCTGTGAAAAAAATTTCCATTCCTTTCCGTTCTTTCTCTGTAAGATTGGCCTCTCCCCTTTTATAACGGTCATACTTGGAATCTGAAGATATCATAGTTCGCATAAACTGGGCCAAAGCATAGCTGATATATTTTTTGCGCTTTTCCACATTGACGCCAACGATGTCTATGCCAAATGCTTCACGAAACAGACCTGGATATTTATCATGCCGGTCCAATCGGGCTTTTAGGGTATCCATGTCAGGTTGGATAAAATCCGGTACTTCCAGATCAATTATAGCGACATGATCCAACAAATCCTCTGCACCGGTCCAGGTAAAGTGATCATTCCACCCCAGATTAACATGTACAGGAACGGCAAAACTACCAGGCCCCAAACGGGGAACCGAATAGGAGTATTCAGCTTTGTGACAAGTATTACAGCTTCTACCGCTGGTACCTAATATCGGATCATAATAAAGCATCCTCCCTAACTTTACCCCTTCTTTCGTCATAGGATTTTCATCAGGTATATCCATTTCAGGGAAACCATTGGGAATATTGAGGTCGTAAGGGGTAGGGTTGTACTGAAAAGTATCCTGATGTTTTGAGTCTGAGTCCTTATTTGGATCTACTGCCTTGTCTTTTTCACATTGGCTGAAGAAGACGATACCAATTGCCAAAATGCCCAATAACAGCCAGGTTTTGAATGAACGAATTAACGAGCTCATCTTTGCTTAGCTTTATGATCCAGCGAAAAAGCATTTTTGCCGTTAGCTTTC
>CAZJWK010000240.1:0-1616 GCA_964549595.1 uncultured Sphingobacteriales bacterium
CATTTCCCGGGTTTCCCGTTTGAGTGGCATGTTTTTTCCGGTTATCGGGCTTTTCGTGGTTTGCTTATTGTAAAGAAGAAGATAATTTACAACTTTAAAGTGAATATAGTTTCGGGACTTACATTAAAATAACTTTGTAGAGATTAAGCCTTCGAAGGGAAAGTGAAGAAAAGTGAAATGGTGGGTTAGCCTGGCGACCATTTGTTATTTTGAATGATGGCTAACGCAAGTTTTTGAAATTAGGATCATCCATCAATAGAATTTTCAAAACGCCCAAGAAGATGTTATAGCCCAAATTGGGGAACTTATAAGATTGGTGTAAGGAAGCTTTGAAAACTTTGATCACATTTTTTTCCGTCAAAAGGGATGATTTTTTTCAGAAATTTTAATTTGTAGAGTATCCAACAATTATATTATGCAATTTTGGGTTGGTGTTACGGACCCTTACTGGTTCCGCTTTCACCAGAATAACCAATCTGGAGAGCTTAACTTTTGGCAACCAAAGGGGCCTAAAGTCCTACGGGCTATTCAGTCGGGTGCTCCCTTCCTGTTCAAATTGCGTAAGCCTTTTAATCACGTGGCAGGCGTAGGATTTTATGTAACCCATTCGGTATTACCGTTATCCATGGCCTGGCGTACATTCGGCAACCAAAATGGAGTTAAAACCTTCCAGGAATTCAAACAGAAAATAAACGCTTTAAGGGGTAATAGGGAAATGGATCCTGTGATAGGGTGCATAGTGCTTACAGATCCCGTGTTTTTCCCTGAACGGGATTGGATACCCATGGACCAAGTTTGGCCGAAAAATATTGTTCAAGGCAAAACCTTTGATGCCAACCAACAGGAAGGCCAATGGTTATGGCAAAAAGTACAAGATCGGTTGAACCGTTATGGCTGGCAAGAACGAACACAGGCCAAGGAAAATGAACTCATGGCCAAAGACTACGATGAACCTTATAAGACCACTTTGAACAAAGTGCGTTTAGGCCAGGGAGCTTTCCGTTCTTTGATCCTCAATGCCTACCAACAACGTTGTGCCATGACAGGCGAAAAAACCTTACCAGCCCTGGAAGCCGCTCATATCAAAGAACATTCGGCATCGGGGCCATACCGGACATCCAATGGCATCCTGCTAAGGGCCGATTTGCATAACTTGTTTGACAGCGGCTATATGACCATAACTCCGGATTACCATATTGAGGTAAGTCCTTCTATTAAGGAAAAGTTCAATAACGGCAAGGCCTATTACCAACTACATGACAATACTTTGGATATATTGCCAAAGAACCCAGAAGACCAGCCAAGCAAGTCATTCATTGAATGGCATAATGAAAAAGTGTTTGGGCGAAAGGCCATTTAAATTTAAAAAAGGCAAATTTTTGAGAAGTCAATTCTTAATTCTCTGGAAATATGCGAAGTACCTTTTGTCTGGGATGAAGAAGACCGGGCGCAGCGCATGGCCAAACTGGATGCCTTGTTTTTCAACCTTTACGAAATCAACGAAGCTGATGCCGAATACATCCTCTCCACCTTTCCCATTGTTAAAAAACAAGACCAGGAAAAGCATGGCTATTTCCGAACCCGGGATTTAATTTTGAATTACATGAAGGCTTTGA
>CAZJWK010000241.1:0-1588 GCA_964549595.1 uncultured Sphingobacteriales bacterium
CCTTACATCAAAGAACTGTATGTAATGGCGGTGGAAGCGCATGATTCCGGTGATGACCGTACTCCCGTTCATATCTTTCCTACCCACTTAAAAGGTCCGAAATGGAAAGCTTTGCAAAAGGAATATAAGGAACGGGATAGCTTGATTTCCTTTTGGAAGAATTTGAGGCCAGGATATAAAGCTTTTGAAAAGGAAAGAAAGGTGCCGGAATTTTCGGTTGATGAGAGGGGCAATTATATGCTGAATTAAAGTTAATATTTTTAATTTTGAATAGCTTAACCCTAATCCAATGACCTTTGAAACCAAAAGTGTCTTACCAAAATAGCTTACAAACCGATTTATTTGGTACTGTGAAAAGTAAACTTTTATTTACCTTTCAGTGTTTATCTTATGAAGTGTTCAAAGCTATATAAAATTCTAAAGGAAGATGGATGGTATCCTGTTTCTCAAAAAGGTTCCCATATAAAATTAAAACATGATGTAAAAGAAGGAATCATTATTTTTCCGAATCATGGTAGCCAGGAAGTGGGTAAGGGGCTCGAAAAGAAAATTTTAAAAACAGCAGGTATAAAGGGTAAATAAATATATAACCACATGAAAAAGATAAAAAAAAAGATCATTATAACGTTGGAAAAAACGGACACCGGTTTTTCCGCCTATGCCAACGATTATCCCATATTTACCACAGGTCGTACCATACCGGAACTTCTTCAAAATATATTTGAAGCAGCTTCCCTATATTTTGAAGAAGAAGGATATAAACTATCCCACGAAAATTTTCGCTATGAAATAGATTTTAAGCAGTTCTTTCAATATTATAAAGTGATTAATTCCAAATTTCTGGCTGAAAAAATAGGGATGAATCCCACCTTATTATCGCAGTACGTTAAAGGACATAAAAAACCTTCCAAAAAGCAGCAGGAAAAAATTTTAACGGGCTTGCATGAAATTGGGGAAGAACTAGCTGAGATCAGACTTATAGATCAATGAGCTTTATTAAAACGTTGACATGGCGTATTTTATCAAATCTTTTCGGCAGCATTTGAAGTTAATCATGTACTTGATACTTCCATGTCTTATTGGTTGGTACTCGTGTAAGAATTCCGGTAATCATCAAAATAATTTTAGCCATACTAAAACTCAGTTGAAAAACGGAGACCTGATTTTCCAAGTATCCCAATCCGGGCAAAGCAAGGCCATTCAACTGGCTACCAATTCAAAGTATTCCCATATGGGCGTCCTGTACCGGAAAGATGACAAATGGAAGGTCCTCGAAGCGGCTGCCAAGGTTCAATTAACCCCTTTATCCGAATGGATACAAAAGGGCAAGAATGACCATTATGTGGTCAAAAGGCTTGAAAATTACGACCAGGTTTTAACTCCCGAAAAACTAAAGGCCATGAAAAAGTTGGGAAAGCAATACCTGGGAAGGCCCTATGATTTGGCCTTTGCGTGGTCCGATAACAAAATGTATTGCTCTGAGTTGGTCTGGAAACTTTACAAACGAGGGGCAGGCATTGAGATCGGCAAACCGGAAGCATTAAAAGATTTTGACCTGTCCCATTCCCTGGTCCGTAAAAAATTAGAA
>CAZJWK010000242.1:0-1562 GCA_964549595.1 uncultured Sphingobacteriales bacterium
AACAGGTATAGGGTATTCATAAATTTAGCAGTTTAAAACCGAATTTCCTTTACTGATTTCCAAGCTCCAATCTTTGATGCTCTGAGTTTCCATGTTATTGAGCAGTTGCTTGCGGAAGGTTTTAAATGTTTGATGCATAGGACAAGGATTATCATCAGCGCATTGCCTTAGCCCTAAAGCACATTGGTTGAAAATATCCGGCTCTTCAAAAATTTCAATGATACGGATTATTTTGCCGTTCCTCTCGGTTTCCGTAAGAAAAAATCCCCCGTTTGGGCCTTTGGAGGATTGAACAAGTTGGTTCCTGGCCAGCGTTTGCAATAGCTTACCGAGGAAATGATAAGGTAAATTCAGTTCCTTAGCTATCTCCTGAATGCCGATCTTATTATTTTCAGAACTATTCAAAGCCAGGTATAAAATGGCTCTTAGGGCGTAATTGGTTGCGTTTGAAAAGAGCATTGTGTTATTGATTTTACCAACCTAATAATCTCATTCCTTCTTCCGAGATCTGCTCGGGACTCCAGGGTGGCTCCCAAACCAAAGTCACCGCTATTTTTTTATCCGGAAAATGGCTTTCCAGCTTCTGGTTCACATCACTCATAATGGCCTCTCCCATGGGACATCCCTTCGTGGTTAAGGTCATTTCAATGGCTATGCTTTCCGGCGTGGATTCAATCGCGTAAACCAAACCCAGGTCAATGATATTGATGCCTAACTCCGGGTCAATCACTTGTTTCAGGAGTGACATTACTTGTTGCTCCTCCTGTTTCGGTGCTTTTTGCTGTTGCATAATGCAATGTCTTTTTCTCATTCAATGCCTTCATGAGCGATAAGTATAACTGCAGGTTGTAAAGCCCAATGGCCGCTGTCAATAGGATGCCGCCAAATCGAATCCACAGAATGCCTTGTAGCCCAATGCCCGTTAACAGTAAAAGGGTCCCTGCCAGGTAAAAAATGACCATTACCCGGATCTTTTTGGTATCGATCAAATCCTGAGGCATTGAAGTCTGGGCATTTCCTGCAAAAGGTTGTATGTGGGCCATCCAAAGAATAAAAGGAAAGGTTTTGAATGTTTGTCCGATTATCAATAATCCCATAAAACCTATAAAATAGGTAACCCCGTAAATTAGTCCCCATTCCGCACCAAGCGTATTCCCCTTCCAAAGCCCTATTAGCGTGCCTATTGCTACGGGTATTAATAGGCCTATGAAGGCTCGGAAGGTGATTGTCATGTTTAAGTCCGGGTTCCTCCGCATTCGTTTATGGAAAGCTTCCCGTATAAAAAGCAAGTAACTTATTATGGCACCAATTAAGGCTATTCCGGAAAATGGCTTTAATACCGGCAAATCCCCAAAAACTTCTATCAGCATTATAATCACCCCCCCTTGTAATAACCAATAAGCCCAGCGCAGGCCTTTTTGGCTAACGCCATGGGAAAGGGAAAACATGGGTATGAGCCTGGCTCCGACCCCCATTATCAAGGTTAAGAACCACCCGGCTCCCCCAATGTGGGCGTGCAGTTTCAAATACGCCAAATGTTCCTTGGGTAAAAAGGCATAACG